>NZ_JAJNSC010000002.1:0-254514 GCF_027497975.1 Streptococcus sp. SM5
CAACAACTGAAGCTCCAACAACTGAAGCTCCAACAACTGAGGCTCCAACAACTGAAGCTCCAACAACTGAAGCTCCAACAACTGAAGCTCCAACAACTGAAGCTCCAACAACTGAAGCTCCAACAACGACAGAAACTACTACAACGACAGAATATCATAACCCACATGGTAGAGGTGACGGTAGCACTACAACAACAACTACAACAACAACTACAACAACCACTACTACTGAAGAACCAGGTCGTCCTACTACAACACCAGAACCAGGTCGTTCAACTACGACTCCAGAACCAGGTCGTTCAACTACAACAGAAGAAGGACCAAGTCTTCCATTTACTGGTGAGGCTACAAGCCTAGTACTTGTATTGGCAGGTGTGGTAATCTTGTCAGGTACTGTAGTTATGAAACGTAAATTTACTAAATAATAATTTTTAGAAAAACTACACAATCTTAAAGAGAGCCGAAAGGCTCTCTTTTCAATTTAATGAGTTTATTAATCCTCCTATCCAATAAATTACTTTTTATAAAATAGTAATAAAAGCAAGTTTGAAATTAATAGTGAAAATTAATGGAATAAAGCATTTTAGTCTTGACAAATATCTCTTATCCATGTAAAATAGAATAGATCTTGAACTTGAAGGGAGTGAAAAAAATGTCTAAAACAGTGGTACGTAAGAATGAATCTCTTGACGATGCACTTCGTCGTTTCAAACGTGCGGTTACTAAAGCTGGTACTCTTCAAGAAACACGCAAACGTGAATTCTATGAAAAACCTTCTGTAAAACGTAAACGTAAATCAGAAGCAGCTCGTAAACGTAAAAAATTCTAATTGAAGTGAAAGGCTAGATTTATCTAGCCTTTTTTCAATTTTAAATAAATGGTGGAAAATCAGTTAAAATTAGAAACATCTGACTACAATCTGATATAATAGTAGGGAGAACTCGATTTAAGGAGGATATTATGTCGGTTTTAGTAAGAGAAGTAATTGAAAAGCTCAGACTAGACATTGTCTACGGTGAAGGTGAAGTGCTTGAAAAAGAAATCATCACTGCGGACATTACGAGACCTGGTCTTGAAATGACAGGCTATTTTGATTACTATACTCCAGAACGAATTCAACTTTTGGGGATGAAGGAGTGGTCCTATCTGGTCACAATGCCCTCCAAAAACCGTTATCAAGTTTTGAAGAAGATGTTTTTATCAGAAACACCTGCTGTCGTCGTTGCTCGTGGTTTGGTAGTCCCTGAAGAAATGTTAAAGGCTGCTAGAGAATGTGGAGTGGCAATTTTGACGAGTCGTACTTCAACCAGTCGTCTGTCAGGACAACTATCTAGTTATCTGGATTCTAGATTGGCTGAGAGAACTAGTGTACATGGAGTCTTAATGGATATCTATGGTATGGGAGTACTCATCCAAGGAGATAGTGGTATCGGTAAAAGTGAAACAGGTCTTGAATTGGTTAAGAGAGGCCATCGACTAGTTGCTGATGACCGTGTTGATATCTATGCTAAGGATGAAATGACACTATGGGGTGAGCCGGCTGAAGTCTTAAAACATTTGTTGGAAATCCGAGGAGTTGGTATTATCGATGTTATGAGCCTTTATGGTGCTAGTGCAGTTAAAGATTCTTCACAAGTTCAACTTGCAGTTTACCTTGAAAATTATGGTATAGATAAGGAATTTGACAGATTGGGAAATAATCCTGAAGAACTAGAGATTTCTGGTGTAACTGTACCACGTATTCGCATTCCTGTTAAAACAGGACGTAATATTTCGGTAGTAATAGAAGCGGCTGCAATGAATTATCGTGCTAAGGAAATGGGCTTTGATGCAACTCGTCTTTTTGAAGAACGTTTAACAAATCTAATTGCTCAAAATGAGGTGCGAAATGATTAATCCAATAGCTTTTCAAATTGGCCCCTTTGCTGTTCGCTGGTATGCTATCTGCATTGTATCTGGATTAATGCTAGCAGTTCTTCTTGCAATGAGAGAAGCACCTAAAAAGAAAATTTTATCTGATGATATTATTGACTTTATACTAATAGCCTTTCCTCTGTCCATTATTGGTGCAAGACTCTACTATGTCATCTTTAAGTTTGACTATTATAGTCAACATATTGGAGAAATATTTGCTATATGGAATGGTGGTCTTGCTATTTATGGTGGTTTAATTACAGGTGCTATTGTTCTATACATCTTTGCGGATCGCAAGCTGATTAATACCTGGGACTTCCTAGATATTGCAGCACCAAGTGTCTTGATTGCCCAGAGTCTTGGACGTTGGGGGAATTTCTTTAACCAAGAAGCTTATGGCGCAGTTGTAGAAAGCCTTGATTACTTACCTGGATTTATTAAAAATCAAATGTATATTGATGGCTCATATCGACAACCAACCTTCCTGTACGAATCTATTTGGAACCTTATTGGTTTTATTTTAATTGTTATTTTTAGACGCCGATTAATTGGTATTCGTCGTGGTCATATCACAGCTTTTTATCTGATTTGGTATGGTTTTGGTCGTATGATTATTGAAGGTATGCGCACAGATAGTCTCATGTTCTTAGGAATTCGAGTATCTCAGTGGTTGTCCGTTCTATTAATTGGACTTGGTATTTATATTATCGTTTATCAAAATCGGAAAAAAGCACCATTTTATAATGTAAAAAAGGAGAATTAAAATGTTAGAAGTTGCTTATATTATTGTGGCGATTGCCTTGATTGTATTTATAGTTTATTTGATTATTACTCTTCAAAAAGTTGGACGTGTAATTGATGAAACAGAAAATACTGTTAAAACGCTAACTTCAGATGTAAATGTTACTTTACATCACACAAACGAACTTCTTGCCAAGGTCAATGTTCTTGCTGATGATATCAATATCAAAGTTGCAACCATTGATCCACTCTTTACAGCAGTTGCAGACCTTTCTGTTTCTGTTTCTGATTTAAATGAGCAGGCTCGTGTCTTGAGTAAAAAAGCATCATCTGCAGGTTCAAAAACATTAAAGACTAGCGCTGGCCTATCAGCTATTCGTGTCGCAAGTAAGTTTTTCAAAAAATAATAAAGGAGTAAGCTCATGGGAAAATTATCATCAATCCTTTTAGGAACCGTGTCTGGTGTTGCAGTTGCCTTGTTCTTAACAAGTGACAAAGGTAAACAAGTTAAAAGCCAAGCGCAAGACTTTATTGACGATTTAAGAGAAGATCCAGAATATGCTAAGGAACAAGCTCTTGAAAAATTGACAGAAGTTAAAGAACAAACTAGAGATTTTGTTCTAAAGACAAAAGAACAAGTAGAATCAGGCGAAATTACCTTTGATTCAGTTCTTGAAAAATCTAAATCTTTAGCTCAACAAGCTACTGAAGTTTCAAAAGAGACCTTGAATAGTCTCAGGGAACAATTGGAAGAAAAAGTAGTTGTTGAAGACCCAGAAGACGGTCAAGAAATCATCATCGAAATCAAAGAAGATTAAAATTGAAATCACCATTTTTGATTCCCTTAGAGTCGGAGATGGTGATTTTTTTCTTGAGTGAAGTCTTTGTGGTATAATAAATACTATGCAGAAGAAACCAACATCAGCTTACGTGCACATTCCATTTTGCACACAAATCTGTTATTATTGTGACTTTTCTAAGGTCTTTATTAAAAATCAACCGGTAGATAGTTATCTAGAGCATTTATTGGGAGAGTATCGTTCCTATGATATTCATAAGTTGCGAACTCTTTATATTGGAGGAGGAACTCCTACAGCCTTGTCTGCGCCACAGTTAGAGGTGCTTCTGGATGGATTGACTAAAAACTTAGATTTGTCAGTCTTAGAAGAATTAACCATTGAGGCTAATCCAGGTGATTTGGATGAGGATAAGATTGCAGTTTTAAAGAATTCAGCTGTCAACCGTGTCTCACTGGGTGTGCAAACATTCGATGATAAAATGCTGAAAAAAATTGGTCGAAGTCACTTGGAGAAGGATATCTATGAAAACATTGATCGTCTAAAGTTAGCAGGGTTTGATAATATTTCCATTGACCTGATTTATGCTCTTCCCGGTCAAACCATGGAACAAGTCAAGGATAATGTTGCCAAGGCCATCACTTTGGACATTCCCCACATGAGTCTTTATAGCTTGATTTTGGAAAACCATACGGTCTTTATGAATCGTATGCGTCGTGGGAAATTACCGCTTCCTAAAGAAGAAGTAGAAGCTGAAATGTTTGAATATATCATTGCTGAATTAGAGCGTGCTGGTTTTGAGCATTACGAAATTTCAAATTTTTCAAAACCAGGTTTTGAAAGTCGTCACAATCTTATGTATTGGGATAATGCTGAGTATTATGGTATAGGTGCTGGTGCTTCTGGTTACGTCAATGGTGTTCGCTATAAAAACCATGGGCCTATCCGCCATTATTTGAAGGCAGTAGAAGAAGGCAATGCTCGCATCCATGAAGAACATCTGAGTCAAAGGGAACAAATGGAAGAAGAGATGTTTCTTGGACTTCGCAAGAAGACAGGAGTTTCCATGAAACGATTTGAAGAGAAATTTGGCACATCTTTTGACAATTTATATGACCAAGTTGTAAGAGATTTATGTCATCAAGGTCTTTTACAAGTAGAAGGTCAACAAATACGAATGACAAAAAAAGGTCTCTTTTTAGGAGATACAGTAGCAGAAAGATTTATATTGGAGTAATATTATGGGCTTAACTTATCAAATGAAAACTAAAATCCCTTTTGATATGGCTGACATAAACGGTCATATCAAGCTACCAGATGTTATCTTGTTATCCTTACAAGTATCAGGAATGCAATCAATTAATCTAGGAGTGAGTGACAAGGATGTTTTAGAACAGTATAATCTAGTTTGGATTATCACTGATTATGATATCGATGTGATTAGACTTCCTCGTTTTGCTGAGGAAATTACCATCGAAACAGAGGCCTTGAGCTACAATCGTCTATTTTGCTACCGCCGATTTACTATTTATGATGAAGATGGTCAAGAAATCATTCGCATGGTAGCTACATTTGTCCTTATGGATCGTGATAGTCGGAAGGTTCATCCTGTAGAACCTGAAATAGTCGCACCTTATCAATCTGAGTTTTCTAAGAAACTGATCCGTGGACCAAAATACGCTGAGTTGGAAGAAGCGATTAGCAAGGACTATCATGTCCGTTTTTACGACTTAGATATGAATGGCCATGTCAATAATAGCAAATACCTAGACTGGATTTTTGAGGTCATGGGAGCAGAGTTCCTAACCAATCATATCCCTAAAAAAATCAATCTAAAGTATGTCAAGGAAGTTCGACCAGGTGGTATGATTACTTCTAGTTACGAATTGAATCAACTAGAAAGCAATCACCAAGTCACAAGTGAAGGCGACATCAATGCTCAGGCAAAGATAACTTGGCAAAAAATTAACAAAGATTAGAAAGAAATGTATGACTTATAAAGGTTATTTAATCGATTTAGATGGAACAATTTACAAGGGTAAAGACAGCATCCCTGAAGGAGAAGCTTTTGTTCATGACTTGCAAAAGCGTGGGATTCCCTATCTTTTTGTAACTAACAATACAACTCGCACACCTGAAAGTGTTCAGGAAATGTTGACCAAGCAGTTTAATATTGATACTCCTGTCTCAACCATTTATACTGCAACACTTGCAACAATTGATTATATGAATGACCTTGGACTTGAAAAGAGTGTTTATGTAATTGGTGAAGAGGGTTTAAAAGAAGCTATTCAAGCAGCAGGCTATCTCGAAGACAAAGAAAATCCTGCCTATGTGGTTGTAGGTTTGGACTGGCAAGTAGACTACGAAAAGCTAGCTACTGCAACACTTGCCATTCAAAAAGGTGCACACTTTATTGGGACAAATCCTGATTTAAACATACCAACTGAGCGAGGACTATTACCAGGCGCTGGTTCAATCATTACTTTGTTAGAAGCCGCGACTCGAGTTAAGCCTGTTTATATTGGTAAACCAAATGCTATTATTATGGAAAAAGCAGTTGAGCATTTAGGACTTGCACGTGAAGATTTACTCATGGTAGGGGATAATTATCTGACAGATATTCGAGCTGGTATTGATAATGGAATTCCAACTTTGTTAGTAACTACTGGTTTTACAAAACCTGAAGAAGTGCCTAATCTTCCTATTGCACCAACTCATGTTCTATCAAGCTTATCAGAGTGGAATTTCGATGAAAACTAAACTAACTTCTGGAGCAAGTCTGCTATTTCTATTGTCACTTGCTATCTTATTAACTATTTATCTTGCTTGGATTTTATACCCTTTTGAGATTTCTTGGTTAAATCTAACAAGTCGAGTTCATTTGAAATCAGATATCATTCAGTATAATTTCCATATCTTGATGAATTATTTAACCAATCCTTTCAATCAAGTATTGAAAATGCCAGATTTCCATTCGTCTGAATCAGGTTTACATCATTTTGCGGTTGTAAAAGGTCTCTTTCATGTAGCACAAGGGGTTGCTCTTGTTACATTACCTTTCTTCTGCATTTTCTGGAACCAGGTTGTCAGAAAAGGATTTCTGTCTCTTTATCGAAAACCCTTAGTATTTATGGTTGGATTTCCTATAGGACTTGGTTTATTCGGTATCTTCATAGGTTTTGAACGCTTTTTTACCCTATTTCATCAGTTTCTTTTTGTCGGAGATGATACCTGGCTATTTGATCCAGCTAAGGATCCAGTGATTTTAATCTTACCAGAGAACTTTTTCTTGCATTGTTTTATCCTCTTTTTTGTTATTTATGAAATCTTATTTGGATATTTTTACTTTAAGAGTAGAAGAAGTGAAAGAGTTTAATATAATAGTTTATTATAAATTAAAAATTGATTTCAAAATCTATATGAAAAAATCAACTATTTACTATTAATAGCTTGGATTTTTTAACAAAGGCTATTTTAAAATAAAAATAGCCTTTTTTATGGAAATAACTAGTCAAGCGCTTAAATTTGTTGTATAATAAAATCAGAAAAGTATGCAAAGAAGAGAAAAGCATGATTACACTATTTTTATCACCGAGTTGTACATCATGCCGTAAGGCAAAGGCTTGGCTTCATAATCATAAGGTGCCTTTCCAAGAGCACAATATTATGACTAGTCCTTTAACAAGAAAAGAGTTACAACATATTCTTTCCTTGACCGAAAACGGTACTGATGACATTATTTCAACTCGTTCAAAGATTTTTCAAAAATTGAATATTGATGTGGATAGTATCTCAGTATCGGAATTGCTTCGTTTAATCGAGCAGTACCCGAGTCTTTTGCGTCGTCCAATTATCATAGATGACAAACGGATGCAAATCGGTTTTAATGAGGACGAAATCCGAGCTTTTCTTTCAAGAAGTTATCGAAAACAAGAACTGAAGGAAGCTACCTTGAGAGCTGGTATAAATTAGATGAATAAACAATATAGTTACCCACTAGATTTTTCGTGGAGCACTGAAGAACTTGCTTCAGTGCTTTCTTTTTTTAATGATGTTGAAGTTGCTTATGAAGGAAAGATAGAAGCAAAAAAATTATTAGATTCTTATAAAGAATTCAAGACAATAGTTCCAAGTAAGAGTGAAGAAAAACGTTTGGGACGGGAATTTGAAACAGCCAGTGGCTATTCTTTCTATCGAGCAGTTCAGATGGCTAAAGAAAAAGGGGAAGGGATGATTTCACTTGGAAAATAAATTTGCCTTTGCTAAAGAAATTGTTAGAGAGGCTGCGAGCTATATCCGAACACATATGAAAGACGACCTTCATATAGAGAGAAAATCTTCTCCGACCGATTTGGTGACCAAGTTGGATAAGGAAGTACAGACTCTCCTGATTGATAAGATTCGTTTGCGCTATCCAAATGATTTGTTCTGTGCAGAAGAAGGAGACTTAAAAACTCCTGTTGATCAAGGTTCTGTTTGGGTCATTGATCCTATTGATGGAACCAATAATTTTGTTGCTCAAGCTGAAGATTTCGCTATCATGGTAGCTTATTTCGAAAATGGTCAAGGACAATTTGGCATTATTTATGATGTGATGAAAGATGTTTGTTATTATGGTGGAGGTGTCTTTCCTGCTTATTGTAATCATGAACTCTTGCCTCCTTTTAAAGCTAAACCTTTAAGTGATTTTCTTGTGGCCATTAATGCAGGAATGTTAGAAAAAAATACTTGGGGTGTTGCTGATTTAGGGAATGCTTCACTCGGAGTACGAGTTTATGGAAGTGCAGCTATCAGTTTCTCGAAAATCTTATCTGGTCAGCTCTTGACCTATATTACCTATCTTCAACCTTGGGATTATGCAGCTGCAAGTATCTTGGGGGAAAATCTCGGATATCAAGTTATAACTCTCTCTGGAGAAAAACCTGATTTTCAGACATGTCAACCAGTCATGATGGCTCCAATAGAAATGTTACCAGAAATTCAATCCTATATTTACGAAAGGAAATCATAAATGAACTTTCCAGAAGGATTTGTAAAAAAATATGAAGAAATACTTGGAGATGAGGCAAGAGCTTTTCTTGCCTCTTTTGATGATGAAGCCATTTCTGCCTTTCGCGTCAATCCTCTAAAAGAAAGTCAGATAAGATACTCAGATGAAATTCCAAATACACTGTGGGGCTATTATGGAAAGGTTTCTGGAAAATCACCTGAGCATGTGACAGGCTTGATTTATTCTCAAGAACCAGCTGCTCAAATGGTGGCTCAGGTAGCCCAGCCAAGTCCTGGAATGAAGGTTTTAGACCTAGCAGCAGCGCCGGGCGGTAAATCAACTCAACTGGCTGCTTATCTAGCTGGTGAGGGTATTTTAGTTTCTAACGAAATTTCAAACAAACGAGCGAAAGTCTTAGTTGAAAATATGGAACGGTTTGGTGCGACTAATGTCGTTGTGACCAATGAATCTGCAGACCGTTTAGCCAAGGTTTTTAAAGGCTATTTTGACTTGATTGTTCTAGATGCACCTTGCTCAGGTGAGGGGATGTTTCGTAAACAACCTGATGCTATGGATTATTGGACTGAGGATTATCCAAGTCAATGCGCTAATCTACAACGTGAGATTTTAGAAGATGCTGTTACCATGTTGGCTGATGGCGGTCGACTTGTCTATTCCACTTGTACTTGGGCTCCAGAAGAAAATGAAGAAATCATTAACTGGCTCTTAGATACCTACGATTTTGAATTGATTCCAATCCAACATATCAATGGTATGTCACAAGGAATCAACCAACCTCAAACAGCTCGTATGTATCCTCATCTCTTTAAGGGTGAAGGCCAGTTTGTTGCTCATCTTCAGTTTAGGGGACAAAATCAAGCAGGGAAGTTCAAGCCTTCTAAGACGAATCTCAGCCGTGAACAGTTGAGCTTGTGGCAAGATTTTGAAAAAGACCACCTTAAAAATCATCTGGTAGGTATTTTACAGACATTTGGAGACCAGCTTTATCTCCTGCCAAGCGATCTACCAGATTTGAGCAAGATTAAAATCGCTCGAAATGGTCTTCATCTTGGAACTTTTAAGAAGAAACGTTTTGAGCCAAGTTTTGCTCTTGGTTTAACAATGAGGCCCAGCCAAGTCAAACAAAGTATTGAGATTAGTCAAGAAGACTTTCTAAAATACGTAGCTGGTGAAACCATTCAGCTAGATCAGAACTATTCCAATGGCTGGTATCAAGTTTTGGTTGGAGGAAATGGTTTGGGATTTGCCAAAGTCACTGGGAATACCCTAAAAAACTATTTCCCTAAGGGCTTACGATTCAGGTAAAAAACTAGTCAAAACCAGTATTCTATGTTATAGTGGAAGTATGGATGATTTTGTAAAATACATGAAAATATTCAAATCTTCCAAGCTATTCACCATTATTTTCAAGGAGACAAATAGTGAAAAAAAGAAAAAAGCTTGTCATTTCTCTTGCAACTCTTTTACTTGCTGGTTCGCTAGCGGGATGCGCTAGTTGGATTGATCGAGGAGAGTCTATGACGGCTGTTGGTTCAACAGCTCTCCAACCCTTAGTAGAAGCAGCAGCAGATGAGTTTGCATCTACCAACATCGGTAAAACAGTTAACGTTCAAGGTGGTGGTTCTGGTACAGGGCTTTCCCAAGTTCAATCGGGAGCAGTAGATGTCGGTAACTCGGATGTATTTGCCGAGGAAAAAGATGGAATCGATGCTTCTGCCTTAGTTGACCACAAGGTAGCCGTTGCTGGAATTGCTGTTATTATTAATAAAGAGGTGAATGTCGATAATCTTACGACAGAACAACTTCGTAAAATTTTTACAGGTGAAATTACTAACTGGAAAGAAGTTGGTGGTAAGGATTTAGCTATCTCTATTATCAACAGAGCAGCTAGTTCAGGTTCACGTGCGACTTTTGACAGTGTGATTATGGATGGAAAATCAGCAATACAAAGTCAGGAACAGGATTCTAACGGTATGGTTAAATCAATTGTTTCTCAAACACCGGGTGCTATCTCATACCTAGCTTTCGCCTATGTTGATGATTCGGTTGGGACTATCAAGCTCAATGGGTATGAACCAACCTCTGAAAATGTAACTACTAATAATTGGCCTTTGTGGTCTTATGAACACATGTATACACTTGGTGAGCCAAATGAATTGGTTGCTGAATTCTTAAACTTTGTTCTTTCAGACGAAGTTCAGAACGGAATCGTTAAAGGAATGGGCTATATTTCTATCAAAGAAATGAAGGTTGAAAAAGATGCTGCAGGTACCGTAACAGCGATAGAAGGGAGTCAATAATGAAACAAGAAGAATTATCTAAAAAATTGCTCTCTCCGTCAAAGAACTCTCGTCTTGAGAAATTGGGGAAAAGTCTGACTTTTGCCTGCCTATCTTTGATTGTTATCATTGTGGCTATGATTTTAATCTTTGTAGCCCAAAAAGGTTTGTCGACCTTCTTTGTCAACGGAGTCAACATTTTTGATTTCCTATTTGGACAGACTTGGAATCCTTCTGGTAAACAATTCGGTGCTCTTCCAATGATTTTAGGTTCCTTTATTGTTACCATTCTGTCAGCTCTTATTGCAACACCATTTGCCATTGGTGCAGCTGTCTTTATGACAGAAGTGTCTCCAAAAGGAGCTAAGATTTTACAACCTGCTATCGAACTTCTGGTTGGGATTCCGTCAGTAGTATATGGATTTATTGGTTTGCAAGTTGTGGTACCTTTTGTACGTAGTGTCTTTGGTGGGACAGGTTTTGGTATTTTATCGGGGATTTTTGTCCTCTTCGTTATGATTCTACCAACCGTGACTTTCATGACTACAGATAGTCTACGTGCTGTACCCCGTCACTATCGTGAAGCTAGTTTAGCTATGGGTGCAACTCGTTGGCAAACCATTTGGCGTGTGACCTTGAAAGCAGCACGTTCAGGTATTTTTACGGCAGTAGTCTTTGGAATGGCGCGTGCCTTTGGTGAGGCCCTGGCTATTCAGATGGTTGTCGGAAACTCAGCAGTTATCCCAACTTCTTTGACGACACCAGCAGCTACTCTGACATCTGTTTTGACCATGGGAATCGGAAATACAGTTATGGGAACTGTTGATAATAATGTTCTTTGGTCACTGGCCTTAGTATTGCTCTTGATGAGTTTGGCCTTTAACAGTGTGATTAAATTGATTACAAAAGAAAGAGGAAAGAAAAACTATGCACGCTAAGAAATTAGATAAACTTGCTACAGCTGTCCTCTATACCATCGCAGGAATCATCGTAACTATTTTGGCTTCCTTGATTCTTTATATCTTGGTTCGAGGCTTGCCGCATGTTTCTTGGTCATTCTTGACAGGAAAATCATCTTCCTATCAAGCAGGTGGTGGTATCGGGATACAGCTTTATAATTCCTTTTTCCTTTTAGTCATTACCTTATTCATCTCTGTACCTCTATCAATGGGGGCTGGAATTTACTTGGCTGAGTATGCAAAAAAAGGTCGTGTTACCAATTTCGTTCGTACCTGTATTGAGATCTTGTCTTCACTGCCATCAGTCGTAGTCGGTCTCTTTGGTTACCTTATCTTTGTAGTTCAATTTGAGTATGGATTTTCTATTATTTCTGGTGCCTTGGCTTTGACTGTCTTTAACCTTCCGCAGATGACTCGAAATGTTGAGGACAGTTTAAAACACGTTCACCATACACAACGTGAAGCTGGTTTGGCGCTTGGACTTTCTCGTTGGGAAACAGTTCTTCATGTTGTCATTCCTGAAGCTCTTCCCGGTATTGTAACGGGGATCGTGCTTGCATCAGGTCGTATCTTTGGTGAAGCTGCAGCCCTAATCTACACAGCAGGACAATCTGCTCCAGCTCTTGACTGGTCAAACTGGAATGTTCTCAGCGTAACCAGTCCAATCTCAATCTTCCGTCAAGCAGAAACCTTGGCTGTCCATATCTGGAAAGTCAACAGTGAAGGAACCATTCCTGATGGAACTTTGGTTTCAGCAGGTTCTGCAGCGGTGCTCCTAATCTTTATCTTGATCTTTAACTTTGGAGCACGTAAACTCGGAAGCTATCTACATAAGAAATTAACCGCAGCCTAAAGGAGAAGCCATGTCAAAATATAATTGGGATGAAAGGCATATCATTACTTTTCAAGAAGAAAAAGTGGCCCTCTCTACGAAGGATTTACATGTTTACTACGGTAAGAATGAATCCATCAAGGGCGTGGATATGCAATTCGAAAAAAATAAAATTACAGCTTTAATTGGTCCATCAGGATCAGGTAAATCAACCTACCTACGCAGTCTCAACCGTATGAATGATACCATTGATATTGCTAAGGTTACAGGTCAAATTCTCTATCAAGGAATTGACGTTAACCGTCCTGAGATCAATGTTTATGAAATGCGTAAACATATTGGAATGGTTTTTCAACGTCCAAATCCATTTGCTAAATCAATCTACCGTAACATCACCTTTGCACACGAACGTGCAGGTGTTAAGGATAAGAAAGTCCTTGATGAAATTGTAGAAACCTCTCTTCGTCAGGCCGCCCTTTGGGATCAGGTCAAAGACGACCTCCATAAGTCAGCCTTGATGCTTTCAGGTGGTCAGCAGCAACGTCTCTGCATTGCTCGTGCTATTTCTGTAAAACCAGATATTCTCTTGATGGACGAGCCGGCGTCAGCCTTGGATCCGATTGCGACAGCTCAGCTTGAGGAAACTATGCTTGAGTTGAAGAAGGATTTTACCATTATTATCGTGACCCACAGTATGCAACAGGCTGCGCGTGCAAGTGACTATACTGGATTTTTCTACTTGGGTGATTTAATCGAGTATGATAAAACTGCTAATATTTTCCAAAATGCTAAGCTACAGTCAACCAATGACTATGTAACTGGACACTTTGGTTAGAAAGGAAACAGTATGACAGAACCGATTTTGCAGGTTAAAGACCTGTCTGTTTATTACAATAAAAAGAAGGCTTTGAATAGTGTTTCCTTATCCTTCCAACCCAAGGAAATCACAGCTCTTATTGGACCATCAGGATCAGGGAAGTCAACCCTACTTAAGGCTATTAACCGTATGGGTGACCTTAATCCTGAAGTGACCACTACTGGCTCAGTGGTTTATAATGGGCACAATATCTATAGTCCACGCACCGATACAGTTGAATTACGTAAGGAAATCGGAATGGTCTTCCAACAACCTAATCCATTCCCAATGTCAATCTACGAAAATGTTGTTTATGGTCTCCGCATTAATGGGGAGAAAGATAAGAACGTTTTGGATGAAGCTGTAGAGAAATCTCTACAGGGTGCTTCTATTTGGGATGAGGTCAAGGACCGCTTGCATGATTCAGCAATTGGTCTGTCGGGTGGTCAGCAACAACGTGTTTGTGTAGCCCGTGTTTTGGCAACCAGTCCAAAGATTATCCTCTTGGATGAGCCAACCTCAGCCTTGGACCCTATCTCAGCTGGAAAAATTGAAGAAACCCTATATAGTCTCAAGAACAAGTACACTATGCTTTTAGTAACTCGTTCCATGCAGCAGGCTTCACGTATCTCTGACAAGACAGGATTCTTCCTAAACGGAGATTTGATTGAATTTAACGATACCAAGGAAATGTTCCTCTACCCTCAACATAAGGAAACTGAGGACTATATTTCAGGTAAATTTGGATAAGGAGAGAAAAGATGTTACGATCTCAATTTGAAGAAGATTTAGAGAAATTGCACAACCAATTCTACGCTATGGGACAAGAAGTTCTTTCCCAAATCAATCGTACAGTACGTGCCTTTGTCACCCATGACCGTGACTTAGCAAAGGAAGTTATCGAAAAAGACGCAGATGTCAATGAATATGAATTGAAACTTGAAAAGAAATCATTTGAAATTATTGCCCTTCAACAGCCAGTTTCACAAGACCTGCGTACAGTTTTAACCGTTCTAAAAGCTGTTTCTGACTTGGAGCGTATGGGAGACCACGCTGTATCTATCGCTGAAGCAACTATTCGTATGAAGGGTGAAGAACGTATCCCAGAAGTTGAAGAAGAAATTAAAAACATGGGACGTGATGTGAAAGATTTTGTAGAAACAACACTTGAACTCTACCTTAACGGATCAGTTGATAAGGCCTATGAAGTTGCTTCATTAGATGAAAAAATTAACCAATACTTTGAGCACATTCGGGATCTTGCTACTTTAGAAATCAAGAAAAACCCAGAAGCTATCATTACAGGTCGTGAATACTTCCAAGTAATTTCTTACTTGGAGCGTATCGGAGACTATGCTAAAAATATCTGTGAATGGGTCGTTTACTTTGAAACAGGTAAGATTGTAGAATTGTAAAATATTTAGATGATAAAAATTATTGTGAAAGCTTACTTTTTAATATAGTAAGCTTTCATTGTATCGATAGTTTACTTTGTCAGAGGTGAATAATGAACTATATACAGAGTATAAGAAAAAAAGTTGGAAAAGATAAAATTATTTTAAATTTTACGTGTGGAATTTTAAGTCAATCAGGAAAAATATTATTACAAAAACGAGCAGACAAAGGAACTTGGGGTTTACCAGGTGGCGCTATTGAATTAGGTGAATCGGCTGTAGAAGCATTAGAGCGAGAGTTTTATGAAGAAACTGGAGTGAAAGTTACAGTGGAAAAAATCTTAAATGTTTATACAAAATATTCAGATAGTTATCCAAATGGTGATGAGGCACAAGTTATTACAATGTTGTATTTAGTTACATCTGAAACTTCGATCTCTACAAATGTTTTTACGAGTGACGAAACTTTAGAATTAGGGTTGTTTGATCACAGGGACATACAAAATATCACAATTGTAAACCAGCAACATCAAGATATGATAAATGATTTTTTTGAAAATAAGTACCCAATAGATAGATAAAATAAGCATTGAATTTCTTTATTTTGTAAATATATTTTATGAAAATGTAAGAAAAATATTGACAAGTATTTTTGGATAGATTATAATTATACAAAAATACGAGAAAAAGGTGTTTATTTATGTATAAGAAATGGTTTTTACTAATTTCGACTTTGATAGCAAGTTTTTTCTTAGTGGCTTGTCAATCTTCTAGTTCCAACTCCCAATCTGCTCTCCAAACTATAAAGCAAAAAGGAAAATTAGTAGTAGCAACTAGCCCTGACTATGCTCCCTTTGAGTTTCAAGCCCTGTTAGATGGAAGAAACCAAGTTGTTGGAGCAGATATTGATATGGCTCAAGCAATTGCGGATGAACTTGGAGTAAAACTAGTAATCTCGACCATGAGTTTTGATAATGTCTTAACCAGTCTTCATACTGGAAAGGCTGATTTGGCTATTGCAGGTATTAGCGCTACCGATGAAAGAAAAGAAGTCTTTGACTTTTCAATTCCTTACTATGAAAATAAGGCAAGTTTTCTTATCAGAAAAACAGATTTAGATAAATACAAGGATTTGAATTCTTTGACAAGTGCTAATATTGCTGCGCAAAAAGGAACTGTTCCTGAATCTATGGTCAAAGAGCAACTTCCAGAGGCTAAATTAACATCTCTAAGTAATATGGGGGAAGCAGTCAATGAGCTACAATCTGGAAAAGTAGATGCAGTCCACATGGATGAACCAGTAGCTCTTAGTTATGCTACAAAAAACTCAGACTTACAAGTTACAACTGTGTTTTTAACCATGAATGAAGGGGAAGCCAATGCTGTAGCGATAAGGAAAGGGAATGAAGATTTGAAAGAAGTCGTCGATAAGGTAATCCAAAGGCTAAAAGACGAGGGGACCTATCAAACTTATCTCGAAAAAGCTGCTAAGTTAACAGAAGTAGAACAATAAAATAACAGAGTTGGACACTAGTCCAGCTCTGTTTTTATGTAATGAAGAGTTGCTTGAATATTTTCAAGAGGTATTTTAGCAAATTCATAAGGACAGCTATCTAAATAGGAGGACTCAAAGAAGTCAAGACATAGAGAACTATGTTTGAGGCTAGCAATTTTAGGATACTGTCTCAAATCAAGTAAGAGTCCATCGTGGAGAGGATAGCTTGGAAGACTAATAGGATAGCTATTTACTAGTTTTTGAATCTGTGCTTGATTCTTTTCTTGAAGGACTAGCCTAGCTAGTCTATTTTTTTCGAATAATTGACTATCAATATAGAGAGATAAAGCCTTTTGCATAATGAGATTATTATCATAGTCAAGGATATTTTTATAGGACACAAATTCTTTTTTGATAGCATTTGGAAGAATGAGGGCAGTTATGCGAAGAGCAGGAAAAAGGCTGGTAGAAAAGGATTTGATATAGATGACTAAACCATTCTGGTCAAGGTAATGAAAGGTTTGCCCCATTTTAGGATCTAGGTCTCCCAGGTAGTCATCTTCGACGATATAAATCTGATACTTGGCTGCTAAGTCAAGAATAGCTCTTTTTTCTTGTTCAGAATAGGAATGCCCTAAAGGATAGTGAAACCGTGGAATAGTGTAGAAAAATTTAATCTTGCCTGTTTTAAAATGCTGTTCTAGTTCATTTAGATCAATCCCGTCAATCCGTCGTTCAATGGTTTGATAGGGAAGGTTTTGAGCTAGCAAAAGCTGATTCATTCGATGGTAGGTTGGTTGCTCAACCAGAATTTCCTGTGCCTGACTTGGGAAATCTATTTGGGAGAGAATAAAGAGAGCCTGTTGGGTTCCTGATGTAAGAACCAATTGGTCTGGTTTACTGTAAATGGCTTGTTCAAAGAGTAGTTTTTGAACAGACTGGCGTAACTCTTCTAACCCTTCTTGGTGTTCATAATAGTTGTAGAGGTAGTTTTCACGACCGATTAAAGTTTCATTGACACAAAGACGAAAGTCGTCATAAGCACCCAAGTGCTCATCATTGACTAGTATTTCCAAATCTTCATGACTGCTTTGTTGTTCCAAGACATAATAGCCACTTTGTGGTTTTGAGTAGATGTACTTTTCGTATCTTAGTTCCAAAAGAGCTCTTTGGACAGTGTCTTTACTACAATGGAAGTCTTGACTGATTGAACGGATAGAGGGCAGGCGACTACCTGTGGGAAACTTTCCTGATTCAATCCCTTCTTTTAGATAGCCAACAACTTGTTCATACTTACTTAGTTTCTTCATCCATGACCTCTCTTGATTTTGTTACATTGTACCTTTTTTTCGAACGTTTGGCAATGTTGAGAAACAGTCACCCATTCAAATCTAAGAAGATTTATGATATACTTAGAAAGTAAAAACATTGGAAAGAATGGGATACTAAGGTGCGTGAACCAGTAAAATTATTTCAATACAATACTTTAGGAGCACTGATGGCTGGACTTTATGGAGGAAGTCTGACAGTAGGTGAATTACTTCAACATGGTGATTTAGGAATAGGTACTCTTGATTCTATAGATGGCGAGCTAATTGTCTTGGATGGAAAGGCATATCAAGCCAAGGGGTCAGGTGAAAAACCAGAGATTGTTGAAGTCTCTCCTGATGCCTTGATTCCTTATGCGGCAGTTGTTCCCCATCAGGCTGAAGTTATTTTCCGCCAGCGCTTTGAAATGACTGACCAGGAATTAGAAGAAAGAATTGAGTCCTACTATGATGGGGAAAATCTATTTCGTTCCATCAAGATTCATGGGGATTTCAAGCAGATGCATGTACGTATGATTCCCAAGTCGACATCTGAAAGAAAGTTTGCAGAGGTTGCGACTCATCAACCAGAGTATCGTCGTGAAAACGTGTCTGGAACTATTGTTGGCTTCTGGACCCCAGAAATTTTCCATGGGGTTAGTGTCGCAGGTTACCATCTGCACTTCATTTCCGATGACCTAACTTTTGGAGGTCATGTGATGGACTTTGTTATCGAGGAAGGGATTGTAGAATTAGGAGCTGTTGATCAATTAGATCAACGTTTCCCAGTTCAAGATCGCAAGTATCTGTTTGCAAAGTTCAATGTAGACGAAATGAAAAAAGATATTGAACAGTCGGAGTAAAGGAAGAGAAATATGAATGGACATATTATAGCAACAATGATTGCTTTGATCATTTTTCTGATTGGAGCCATTTGGTTTGCGAGGAAGAAATACAAGATTAATCTATCAGTTTTAGGATTAGGAGCGATTGCCTTTTTCGTATCGGCACAGGTCTTGGAGAAGATTGTTCATCTTCTTGTTCTTCGCCCGCAAAGGGATGGAACAATTGCTCTAATGACAGAGCATCCATTTCTCTATGTCATTTACGGAATTGCAATGGCTGCTCTATTTGAAGAAACAGCTCGCTTTATCTTCTTCAAATGGTTGGAGAAGAAAAGAAAATTAGAAATTTCGGATGCCCTTGCCTATGGTCTTGGTCACGGTGGATTAGAATTACTTTATGTTGGGATTGCTAGCCTGATAAATCTCTTTATCCTATTTTCAGCTGTCCAATCTCAAAACCCTAAGGTTTTAGAACTCTTGACAGAAAATATGCTGGAAACCATTCGGACCCTAGCTCCTTGGCAAGTTTACCTCTTGGGACTTGAGAGAATCCTCGCTATGATGATCCAAGTTGGTTTGACTGTTTGGGTTTATCAAGCTGTTCGTCAAAAGAAATGGATTTATCTACTAGCAGCCTACGCTTTACATGCTTTATTTGATTTAGCCCCTGCCCTATCGCAAGTTGGCTGGATTTCTAATCCACTTATTGTAGAAGGAATGCTGGCAGTAGAAGTTGTAGGATTTATCTTCCTAACAAAATCAATCTTTTGCAAAAAACAATAGTGTCAAAGAGGCCCAGCCTCTTTTTTTATGGCCTTTTGAAAAAGGCGACATAATCATCGAAAAATCATGCTAAAAATGGTATAATAGAATGGATTTTATAAAAGGATGAGAGATATGACAGTACTAGATAAATTAAAAGAAACCTTAGAAGGAATCGATATTCGTTTCGATGAACCCTTAAAATCTTATGCTTATACAAGAGTAGGTGGAAAGGCAGACTATTTGGTTTTTCCACGAAATCGCTATGAGATGGCTCGAGTGGTTAAGTTTGCCAATCAAGAAAATATTCCTTGGATGGTACTGGGAAATGCCAGCAACATCATCGTTCGGGATGGTGGTATCCGTGGATTTGTTATCTTGTGTGACAAGCTCAACAATGTTTCGGTCGATGGTTACACCATTGAAGCAGAAGCGGGAGCTAACTTGATTGAGACCACTCGTATTGCTCTACGCCATAGTTTGACAGGATTTGAGTTTGCCTGTGGAATTCCAGGAAGCGTCGGTGGAGCTGTCTTTATGAACGCTGGTGCTTATGGAGGTGAGATTGCTCATATTTTGCAGTCTTGCAAAGTATTGACCAAGGATGGAGAAATCGAGACTTTATCAGCCAAGGACTTAGCCTTTGGTTACCGTCATTCAGCCATTCAAGAATCAGGAGCAGTCGTCTTATCGGCTAAATTCGCACTATCTCCAGGGAATTATGAGACGATTAATCAAGAAATGGAACGTTTGACTCACCTTCGAGAACTCAAACAACCTTTGGAATATCCATCATGTGGTTCGGTCTTTAAACGTCCAGTCGGGCATTTTGCAGGACAATTGATTTCAGAAGCTGGTTTGAAGGGCTACCGTATCGGTGGTGTCGAAGTCTCAGAAAAACATGCAGGCTTTATGATAAATGTAGCCGATGGGACAGCAAGAGACTATGAAGACTTAATTGAGTCTGTTATCGAAAAAGTTAAAGAACATTCAGGTGTTACACTAGAGCGAGAAGTTCGTATCTTGGGTGAACACGAATAACATTATTATTAAACATTATACAAAGATTGGGATTTTATCGCTAGATATGGTTTGGGTCAATTCCTTACAGTTATTGCTAGCATTTAACAAGGTCCCAATCTGTTAATTTACGAAGAAAAGGGAATTTAGAGGAATTGAAAAAACCAATTATCGAATTCAGAAACGTTTCTAAAGTTTTTGAAGACAGCGACACCAAGGTTCTCAAGGATATTAACTTTGAGTTGGAAGAAGGAAAATTTTACACACTGCTAGGAGCGTCTGGTTCAGGAAAATCAACTATTCTTAATATCATTGCAGGTTTGCTGGATGCAACGACTGGTGATATTTTGTTGGATGGCGTGCGAATCAATGATATTCCGACCAATAAGCGTGATGTTCATACAGTCTTTCAGTCTTATGCCTTGTTCCCGCACATGAATGTCTTTGAGAATGTTGCCTTTCCATTGCGTTTGCGTAAGGTCGATAAAAAAGAAATTGAAAAACGTGTACTAGAAGTTCTCAAGATGGTACAGTTGGAAGGTTTTGAAAAACGTTCTATTCGTAAGCTTTCTGGAGGGCAACGTCAACGTGTTGCCATTGCCCGTGCCATTATCAACCAACCCCGTGTGGTTTTGTTGGATGAGCCCTTGTCAGCACTTGACTTGAAGTTGCGGACAGACATGCAGTACGAACTCCGTGAACTGCAACAACGCTTGGGCATCACCTTTGTCTTTGTTACCCATGATCAGGAAGAAGCCTTGGCCATGAGTGACTGGATTTTTGTCATGAATGACGGTGAGATTGTTCAGTCTGGGACACCAGTTGATATCTACGATGAGCCTATCAACCACTTTGTTGCTACCTTTATCGGTGAATCAAACATCTTGCCAGGAACCATGATTGAGGACTACTTGGTCGAGTTCAATGGCAAACGATTTGAAGCGGTCGATGGTGGTATGAAGCCAAATGAACCAGTTGAAGTTGTCATTCGTCCAGAGGACTTGCGCATAACTCTTCCGGAAGAAGGGAAGCTTCAAGTTAAGGTCGACACTCAGCTCTTCCGTGGAGTTCACTATGAGATTATCGCCTATGATGAACTTGGGAATGAATGGATGATTCACTCGACTCGTAAGGCAATCGTTGGTGAGGAAATCGGTCTGGACTTTGAACCAGAGGATATCCACATCATGCGTCTCAATGAAACGGAAGAAGAGTTCGATGCTCGTATCGAAGAATACGTAGAAATCGAAGAACAAGAAGCAGGTTTGATTAACGCTATTGAGGAGGAAAGAGATGAAGAAAACAACCTCTAAACTCTTTGTAGTGCCCTACATGCTTTGGATCGCCCTCTTTGTATTGGCACCCTTGGTCTTGATTTTTGGACAATCCTTTTTCAACATCGAAGGTCAGTTTAGTTTAGATAATTATAAATCCTACTTTGCGTCACAAAACTTGACCTATCTGAAAATGAGCTTCAACTCAGTGCTCTATGCAGGGATTGTGACTTTAGTGACGCTCTTGATTAGCTATCCAACAGCCCTCTTTTTGACTCGTCTCAAACACCGTCAACTCTGGCTCATGCTAATCATTTTGCCAACTTGGATCAACCTACTCCTTAAGGCTTATGCCTTTATCGGAATTTTTGGTCAAAATGGCTCTATTAACCAATTCCTAGAATTTATCGGAATTGGTTCTCAGCAGTTGCTATTTACAGATTTCTCATTTATCTTTGTCGCAAGCTATATCGAGCTTCCATTTATGATTTTGCCTATCTTCAATGTTTTGGATGATATGGATAACAATCTCATTAATGCCAGCTATGACCTCGGTGCAACTAAGTGGGAAACCTTCCGCCATGTCATCTTCCCTCTGTCTATGAACGGGGTGCGAAGCGGAGTTCAATCTGTCTTTATCCCAAGTTTGAGTCTTTTCATGTTGACCCGTTTAATTGGGGGGAACCGAGTGATTACCTTGGGGACTGCCATCGAGCAGAACTTCTTGACAAATGACAACTACGGTATGGGTTCAACTATCGGTGTTGTTCTTATCCTGACTATGTTTATCACTATGTGGGTGACTAAGGAAAGGAGAGAACGATGAAAAAATTATCAAATCTTTACCTAGCCTTTGTCTTTATCGTCCTTTATTTGCCAATCTTTTACCTGATCGGATATGCCTTCAATGCTGGTGATGATATGAATAGCTTTACAGGCTTTAGTTTGTCTCACTTTGAAACCATGTTTGGAGATGGAAGACTCATGCTCATCTTGGTTCAGACCTTTTTACTAGCCTTTCTATCAGCCTTGATAGCAACAGTGATTGGTACTTTTGGGGCTATCTATATTTACCAATCACGCAAAAAATACCAAGAAACCTTTCTATCTCTCAATAACATTTTGATGGTTGCGCCAGACGTTATGATTGGTGCTAGCTTCTTGATTCTCTTTACCCAACTCAAGTTTTCACTTGGTTTTCTGACAGTGTTGTCCAGTCACGTGGCCTTCTCGATTCCAATCGTAGTGCTCATGGTCTTGCCACGATTGAAAGAAATGAATGGGGATATGATTCATGCGGCCTATGACCTTGGAGCTAGTCAGTTCCAAATGTTCAAGGAAATCATGCTCCCTTACCTAACGCCTTCTATCATCGCAGGTTACTTCATGGCTTTCACCTATTCATTAGATGACTTTGCCGTGACCTTCTTTGTAACAGGGAATGGATTTTCAACCTTGTCAGTCGAGATTTACTCTCGGGCTCGTAAGGGAATTTCGCTGGAAATCAATGCTCTTTCAGCCTTGGTCTTTCTCTTTAGTATTATCCTAGTTGTCGGATATTACTTCATTTCACGTGAGAAGGAGGAACAAGCATGAAACGACTCTATTCATTTTTAGCAGGAATTTTAGCCATTATCCTTGTCTTATGGGGAATTTCTTACCATCTTGATAGTAAAATCAATAGTCGTGATAGTCAAAAATTGGTTATCTACAACTGGGGAGATTATATCGACCCTGAACTTCTGGAGAAATTTACAGAAGAAACAGGAATTCAAGTTCAGTATGAGACCTTTGACTCCAACGAAGCCATGTACACGAAAATCAAGCAGGGTGGGACAAACTATGATATTGCCATCCCAAGTGAGTACATGATTAACAAAATGAAGGATGAAGACCTTTTAGTTCCACTGGATTATAGTAAAATTGAGGGAATTGAGAATATTGGTCCAGAATTTCTCAACCAATCCTTTGATCCAAACAATGAATATTCTATCCCATACTTCTGGGGAACTTTGGGAATTGTCTATAATGAAACCATGGTGGAAGAAGCACCTGAACATTGGGACGACCTTTGGAAGCCAGAGTATAAAAACTCTATCATGCTCTTTGATGGGGCGCGTGAAGTGCTTGGTTTAGGCCTTAACTCACTAGGCTATATCCTTAACTCAAAAGATCCTCAACAACTGTCACAAACGGTTGATAAACTGTATGAGCTGACTCCTAATATCAAGGCAATTGTAGCCGATGAGATGAAGGGTTACATGATTCAGAACAATGCTGCTATTGGTGTGACCTTCTCAGGGGAAGCTAGACAAATGTTGGAAAAGAATCCTAACCTCAAATATGTCGTGCCGACAGAAGCAAGTAACCTCTGGTTTGACAACATGGTTATTCCAAAAACCGTTAAAAACCAGGATGCGGCCTATGCCTTTATCAACTTCATGTTGAAGCCTGAAAATGCTCTGAAAAATGCAGAGTATGTCGGATACTCAACACCAAATACAGCTGCTAAGGAAATGCTCCCAGACGAGACAAAAGAAGACAAGTCCTTCTATCCGGATGCATATACTATGAAACACCTAGAAGTTTATGAGAAGTTTGACCATAAATGGACAGGAATTTACAGCGACCTCTTCCTACAGTTTAAGATGTACCGGAAGTAGGAGATTTCCAACTATCGGAAATAATTTCAATTAAATAAAAATAAAACCTAGCCATAGAAAATTAAGCATGTTATGGCTAGGTTATTTATTAAAATAGATCATGAATTGGTAGAAAAATATACTTAATCATGCTATAATTTCGATAGAGTTAAAGGATTTTATGCTTATGATTGAGGTAGTAGCTATGATAAAAAAAGCTATTTTTAGAGGAATGATTCCTTTTGTCATTATGACCAGTTTAGCAATTTTTATGACACTTCAAGGGATCGATGTTTTTCAAGTTAAAAGTACATTTTTGGTTGGCATCATTGCTACCTCGATAGCATCAGCATCGGTAATTTATGAAATTGAAAAATGGTCGCTATTTAAACAATCTATTATACATTTTATCATTATGCTTTTTACTGTTCTTCCCTGTCTTCTATTTAGTGGATGGTATAAGTTGGTCTCAATTTTGGATTATCTCATTGTTTTAGGTCAATTCTTATTGGTTGGAAGTTTCTTGTGGTCTATCGCCTATATAATATTTGGTAAACTGTTAAAAAAATAAGTTTTACTTCATGGTTATTAACCTTGACTCAATCATCAAAAAACGGTATAATACTAGAGTTGAGAATTGATTTTCTCCCCATCTTAGTTCAGAGAATTGGCGGTGCTGCGAGCCATCTAAGATAGAAAATCATGCTACTCGATTGTAACAATTGCATAAGAATCAAGAATGACAAGTTCATTGAATGAAGGTGGTACCGCGGTTTTTCGCCCTTCGTGATATGGATTTGTCTTTTATTTTTGGAGGTGCTTATGAGAATATTTCTTGTCAAACAAAAATTTCGCCTAGGTGGTGAACGTTTTGATATTAAGGACGATAGAGGAAATATCTCTTATCAAGTTGAGGGCTCTTTTTTTAAGATTCCTAAAACATTTACTATCTATGATGCTGATAACCAAAAGGTCAGTGAGATTCGAAAAGAAGTCTTAACCTTCTTGCCTCGTTTTGAAATTCAACTGACTAACGGAGATAGCTTTTATATCCGCAAGAAATTTACTTTCTTTAGAGATAAGTATGAGTTCGACAATCTCGGTCTTCGTATCGAAGGTAATATCTGGGATTTGAATTTTAAACTCCTAGATGATCGTGATCAAGTGATTGCGGAGATTACCAAGGAGCTTTTCCATTTAACCTCTACTTACACTGTAACAGTCTATGACGAATCTTATGCAGACCTAGTCATTTCCCTCTGCGTTGCTATCGACTATGTGGAAATGCTAGAAAGCCAATCTAATTAGTAAAAAGGAGACACATATGAAACAATTATCTAGTGCACAAGTCCGCCAAATGTGGCTTGATTTCTGGGCGACCAAAGGTCACTCAGTAGAACCATCAGTAAGTTTGGTTCCAGTAAACGATCCAACCCTATTGTGGATCAACTCAGGGGTCGCAACCCTTAAGAAATACTTTGATGGGACCATCATCCCTGAAAACCCACGGATTACCAATGCGCAAAAAGCCATTCGTACCAACGATATCGAAAACGTAGGGAAGACGGCTCGTCACCACACCATGTTTGAAATGTTGGGGAACTTCTCAATCGGGGATTACTTCCGTGACGAAGCCATTACCTGGGCTTATGAACTCTTGACAAGTCCTGAGTGGTTTGACTTCCCTAAAGACAAACTCTACATGACCTACTATCCAGATGATACAGATTCTTACAACCGCTGGATTGAAGTAGGAGTGGATCCAAGCCACTTGATCCCAATCGAAGACAACTTCTGGGAAATCGGTGCGGGACCTTCTGGACCTGATACTGAGATCTTCTTTGACCGTGGAGAAGCCTTTGACCCAGAAAATATCGGTCTTCGCTTGCTTGCAGAAGATATCGAAAACGACCGTTACATCGAAATCTGGAACATTGTTTTGTCACAATTTAACGCAGACCCTGCTGTTCCTCGTAGCGAGTACAAGGAATTGCCACACAAGAACATTGATACGGGCGCTGGTTTAGAGCGTTTGGTAGCGGTGATCCAAGGGGCCAAGACTAACTTTGAAACGGACCTCTTCATGCCGATCATCCGTGAAGTGGAGAAATTGTCTGGTAAGGTCTATGACCAAGACGGCGACAACATGAGCTTCAAGGTCATCGCAGACCACATCCGTTCTCTTTCATTTGCTATCGGTGATGGTGCCCTTCCAGGAAATGAAGGTCGTGGTTATGTCCTTCGTCGTCTCCTCCGTCGTGCATCAATGCATGGTCAAAAATTGGGCATCAATGAGCCTTTCCTTTACAAACTCGTTCCAACTGTTGGAAAAATCATGGAAAGCTACTACCCAGAAGTGCTTGAAAAACGGGACTTTATCGAGAAAATTGTGAAGAGCGAAGAAGAGTCATTTGCCCGCACTCTTCACTCAGGTCAACACTTTGCAGAAACAATCGTAGCAGACTTGAAAGAAAAAGGTCAAACGGTTATCGCTGGTCAAGACGTCTTCAAATTGTACGATACATACGGATTCCCAGTAGAATTGACAGAAGAAATCGCTGAAGAAGCTGGTATGACGGTTGACCGTGAAGGTTTTGAAGCAGCCATGAAGGAACAACAAGAACGTGCGCGTGCATCTGCTGTTAAAGGCGGATCTATGGGTATGCAAAATGAGACCCTTCAAAATATCACTGTGGAAAGTGTCTTTAACTACAATGCTAGCCAATTGTCTTCTAAATTGGTGGCTATCGTAGCTGACAATGCTGAAGTAGAAGCTGTTTCAGAAGGAACTGCATCACTAATCTTTGCAGAAACTCCATTCTACGCTGAAATGGGTGGACAGGTTGCGGACCACGGTCAAATCATGGATGCTCAAGGAAATGTTGTAGCGACAGTGACAGATGTTCAAAAAGCACCAAACGGACAACCACTCCATACCGTTGAAGTTCTTGCTCCTCTTGCCTTGAACCAAGAATACACTTTGGCCATCGATAGCAATCGTCGTCACCGTGTCATGAAGAACCACACAGCCACTCACTTGCTTCATGCGGCTCTTCACAATATCCTTGGCCACCATGCAACTCAAGCAGGCTCACTCAACGAAGTAGAATTCCTCCGCTTTGACTTTACACACTTCCAAGCCGTGACTCCAGAAGAATTACGCGCTATTGAGCAACAAGTCAATGAGAAGATTTGGGAAGCCATCGCAGTGGAAACAGTTGAGACAGATATTGATACTGCTAAAGAAATGGGAGCTATGGCCCTCTTTGGTGAGAAATACGGTAAAGAAGTCCGTGTTGTAACGATTGGTGACTACTCAGTGGAACTGTGTGGTGGTACCCACGTTGGCAATACTTCTGAGATTGGTCTCTTCAAGATTGTTAAAGAAGAAGGAATCGGATCAGGAACTCGTCGTATCTTGGCAGTGACTGGTAAGGAAGCCTTTGAAGCTTATCGTGAACAAGAAGATGCTCTGAAAGCAGTTGCAGCAACCTTGAAA
The DNA here is from genome assembly GCF_027497975.1 of Streptococcus sp. SM5. Classification (NCBI taxonomy): domain Bacteria; kingdom Bacillati; phylum Bacillota; class Bacilli; order Lactobacillales; family Streptococcaceae; genus Streptococcus; species Streptococcus sp. SM5. Next base: position 27,631 of record NZ_JAJNSC010000002.1, read on the forward strand.
GCACCTCAACTCAAAGAGGTCCCTCACAAGGTGGAAGGACTTCAAGAGCAACTCCGTCAATTGCAAAAAGAAAATGCAGAATTGAAGGAAAAAGCAGCAGCGGCGGCAGCAGGTGATGTCTTCAAGAATGTTCAAGAAGCAAACGGACACCGTTACATTGCCAGCCAAGTATCTGTATCAGACGCAGGTGCCCTTCGTACCTTTGCGGATAACTGGAAACAAAAAGATTACTCTGATGTCCTTGTTCTTGTCGCAGCTATCGGTGACAAGGTCAATGTCCTTGTAGCCAGCAAGACAAAAGAAGTGCATGCAGGTAATGTGATTAAAGAATTAGCTCCAATCGTTGATGGACGTGGTGGTGGTAAACCAGACATGGCCATGGCAGGAGGAAGCAACCAAGCGAAAATCCAAGAATTATTGGATGCAGTTGCAGCTAAATTGTAATCAAGCAAATACCTATCCATTTGGATAGGTATTTTTTGCATCAGAAAAACTCCCCACGAATAGTGAGGAGCTCATTTTTAGAATTAAACAATCCCTTGGGCAATCATAGCATTTGCTACATTTTCAAAGGCAGCAATATTTGCACCTGCAAGGTAGTCAGTACCAAGACCGTATGTTTCTGCAGTTGTTTTAGCTGTGTTGAAGATGTTAGTCATAATATCTTTTAAGCGACCGTCAACTTCTTCACGTGTCCATGAAAGACGAAGGCTGTTTTGGCTCATTTCAAGAGCAGATACAGCTACACCACCAGCATTGGCAGCTTTAGCAGGTCCGTAAAGGATTCCGTTTTCCTTGTAGACTTTGATAGCTTCAAGGTCGCTAGGCATGTTAGCTCCTTCAGAGACACAGATAACGCCTTGAGCAACCAAACGTTTTGCGGCTTCACCGTTGATCTCGTTTTGAGTCGCACATGGAAGAGCGATATCGTAGTTACCAGTGTAAGTCCATACAGAACCTTCATAATACGTAGCAGTAGGTTTTTCTGCAGCGTACTCAGTTAAACGAGCACGACGGTTGTTTTTAACATCTGACAAAAGGTCGAAGTCGATACCATTCTCGTCGATGACATAACCATTTGAGTCGGATACTGAGATCACAGTTGCGCCAAGTTCTGTAGCTTTCTGGAGAGCAAACTGGGCTACATTACCAGAACCAGAGATAACTACTTTTTTACCTGCAAAGCTATCGCCGTTAGCCTTGAGCATTTCTTCAGTGTAGTAAACAAGGCCGTAACCAGTTGCTTCTGGACGAATCAAACTTCCACCAAATGGGAGTGGTTTACCAGTCAAGACGCCTGCATCAAACTGATTGAGACGTTTGTATTGACCGTAGAGGTAACCAATCTCACGAGCCCCAACACCGATATCTCCAGCTGGAACGTCAAGTGAAGGGCCGATGTATTTTTGCAGTTCTGTCATGAAGCTTTGGCAGAAATTCATGACTTCAATGTCAGTTTTACCTTTAGGATCAAAGTCTGATCCACCTTTACCTCCACCGATTGGAAGTCCTGTCAAAACGTTTTTAAAGATTTGTTCGAATCCGAGGAATTTCAAGATCCCTTGGTTTACAGTTGGGTGGAAACGAAGTCCGCCTTTATATGGTCCAACAGCTGAGTTGAATTGAACACGGTAACCACGGTTAACTTGAACTTTTCCATCACGGTCAACCCAAGGAACACGGAAAGAAATTACGCGCTCAGGCTCAGTGATACGTGCCAAGATATTTTCTTCAATATACTCAGGGTGTTTTTCAAAGACAGGTTCCAAAGTGCTGAAGAATTCTTCAACCGCCTGGAGAAATTCAGCCTCATGCCCGTTACGAGCTTTTACAGTTTCAAACACGCTTTGGATATATTCTTTAGCAGATGTCATATCGTTCTCCTTTTTTGTTGTCATATTTTATTACATGAGACATTATAGCAGAAAAATTTTTCAGTGTAAAGAAAAAAACATAAATTTTCTAAAAATTCTTTCAATTTGGATTAGCTAGTTTTATTAGCTGAATAAGAACCTTTTCATAGGATTAGTTTTATTAAAAGAGTCCTGCCAAAGTATGGTATAATAGTAGCAATATAAAGGAATCTGGAGGAATAGAATCATGGTATCAACTAAAACACAGATTGCTGGTTTTGAATTTGATAATTGCTTGATGAATGCAGCAGGAGTTGCTTGTATGACCATTGAGGAATTGGAAGGTGTTAAAAACTCAGCAGCAGGAACCTTTGTCACTAAAACAGCAACCTTGGAATTTCGTCAGGGGAATCCTGAACCACGCTACCAAGATGTTCCACTTGGCTCTATCAACTCTATGGGTCTGCCAAATAATGGTTTAGACTATTACTTGAACTACCTTTTGGAATTGCAAGAAAAGGAACCAAATCGTACCTTCTTTTTATCATTAGTTGGAATGTCTCCAGAGGAAACTCACACTATTTTGAAAAAGGTTCAAGAGAGTGATTTTCGTGGTCTAACTGAACTCAATCTCTCATGTCCCAATGTTCCAGGGAAACCTCAGATTGCCTATGATTTTGAAACAACAGACCGTATCTTGTCAGAAGTCTTTGAGTATTTTACAAGACCTCTAGGAATTAAGCTTCCACCTTATTTTGATATAGTTCACTTTGACCAGGCTGCAGCTATTTTTAACAAATATCCGCTCAAATTTGTCAACTGTGTCAACTCTATCGGAAATGGTCTCTATATCCAAGATGAGTCTGTCGTGATTCGTCCTAAGAATGGCTTTGGTGGAATTGGTGGTGAATACATTAAACCAACTGCCCTTGCCAATGTCCATGCTTTTTATCAACGCTTAAATCCAGAAATTCAAATCATTGGAACTGGTGGAGTATTAACAGGGCGTGATGCTTTTGAACATATCCTATGTGGTGCCAGCATGGTGCAGGTAGGAACTACTCTTCATAAAGAAGGAGTAGGTGCTTTTGAGCGTATTACCAAGGAACTCAAAGAAATCATGGTGGAAAAAGGGTACGAAAACTTAGATGATTTCCGTGGTAAATTACATTATATTGATTAAATAAAAGTGAAACTAAAAAGAAAGGAGAAATGATGCTAGCAATAGAAGAAAGCCAAAAGCTATCCTTATCAAATTTACCTAGTTTGACCTTGTTTACAGGCGCTGATCAAGGACAGTATGAAGTCATGAAAACTCAGGTGCTAAAGCAAATCGGCTACGATTCTGCTGATTTGAACTTTGCTTATTTTGATATGAAAGAAGTAGACTACAAAAGCTTGGAACTAGAGCTGGTCAGTCTTCCTTTCTTTGCGGATGAAAAAATTGTTATTTTAGATCATTTTCTTGATATAACAACAGCTAAAAAACGCTATCTATCTGATGACGAGCTTAAGGCTTTTGAAGAATATTTGGAAAATCCATCTCCGACGAGTAAATTAGTTATTTTTGCTGAAGGGAAGCTGGATAGTAAGAGACGTTTAGTCAAATTACTCAAGAGGGATGCCAAGATTTTTGAAGCTCTTGAACCAAAAGAACAAGAGATGCGTGCTTATTTTCAAAAGTGGGCTCAGGAACAAGGACTGACCTTTGATGGAAAATCCTTTGAACAGTTACTTATCAAATCAGGTTTTCAATTCAGTGAAATTCAGAAAAACCTACTCTTCTTACAGTCTTATAAGGATGATGACCGGATTACCGAAGAAGACATTGTTGAAGCCATACCAAAGACTTTGCAGGATAATATCTTTGATTTAACTCAGTTAATATTGACTAAGAAGATTGATCAGGCACGTGATTTAGTAAAAGATTTGACTTTGCAGGGAGAAGATGAGATTAAACTGATTGCCATTATGTTGGGGCAGTTCAGACTTTATACACAAGTGAAAATTTTGCAAGAGTCTGGTCAGACAGAATCTCAGATGGTCAGCAGTTTAGGTCACTATCTTGGTCGCAATCCTAATCCTTACCAAATCAAATTTGCCCTTCGTGACACACGAGGTTTGTCCTTGAATTTCTTACAGGATTCTATCCGTTATCTCATCCAGGCTGATTATCAAATTAAGACTGGTGTTTACGAAAAAGGCTACCTGTTTGAGAAGGCTTTGTTGCAAATTGCAAGCCAGTCAAATTGAGCAAATAACTTGAAAAAATAGGTTGTTTGCGTTATCATTTTTATATAAAAAGAAAAAGAGGTATTACAGATGGCTATTATCTTACCAGATCTTCCATACGCATACGACGCCTTGGAACCATACATTGATGCTGAAACAATGCACTTGCATCATGACAAACACCACCAAACATACGTAAACAACGCAAACGCAGCTCTTGAAAAACACCCTGAAATTGGTGAAGACCTCGAAGCTTTGCTTGCTGACGTAGAATCTATCCCAGCTGATATTCGTCAAGCTCTTATCAATAATGGTGGTGGCCACTTGAACCACGCTCTTTTCTGGGAATTGATGACTCCAGAAAAAACAGCTCCATCAACTGAACTTGCAGCAGCAATCGATGCAACATTTGGTTCATTCGAAGAATTCCAAGCAGCATTTACTGCGGCAGCAACAACTCGTTTCGGTTCTGGATGGGCATGGTTGGTTGTTAACAAAGAAGGTAAGCTTGAAGTGACTTCAACAGCAAACCAAGATACACCAATCTCAGAAGGTAAAAAACCAATCTTAGGTTTGGACGTTTGGGAACATGCCTACTACGTAAAATATCGTAACGTTCGTCCTGACTATATCAAAGCTTTCTTCTCAGTTATCAACTGGAACAAAGTAGACGAGCTTTACGCAGCAGCTAAATAATCGCATTTGATAACACCCCTTTTTAGTTGGATTTTGGGTCTAGCTTTAAAGGTGTTTTTTGTTTACTTTGCTAAGAAGTCAAGGACACATAATTTTCCTTTGTTGGATAGGCTTGATTTATGGTATAATGATAAGATAGAAATCGAAGGAGAAATCATGAATATTCAACAATTACGTTATGTTGTTGCTATTGCAAATAGTGGTACTTTTCGTGAAGCGGCTGAGAAAATGTACGTTAGCCAACCCAGTCTATCTATTTCTGTAAGAGATCTGGAGAAAGAGCTAGGATTCAAGATTTTCCGTAGAACTAGTTCAGGTACCTTTCTTACTCGTCGTGGAATGGAATTTTATGAAAAGGCCCAAGAGTTGGTTAAAGGATTTGATATTTTCCAGAACCAGTATGCCAATCCTGAAGAGGAAAAGGATGAGTTTTCAATAGCCAGCCAGCACTATGATTTCTTGCCACCGACTATCACAACTTTTTCTCAACGGTACCCAGAGTATAAGAATTTCCGTATTTTTGAATCTACAACTGTTCAGATTTTGGATGAAGTAGCCCAAGGTCATAGTGAGATTGGGATTATTTACCTCAACAATCAAAACCAAAAGGGTATCATGCAACGGATTGAAAAATTAGGTCTTGAAGTGATTGAGTTGATTCCTTTCCAAACGCACATTTATCTACGTGAAGGCCATCCCTTAGCTAAGAAAAAAGAACTGGTCATGGAAGATTTAGTTGATTTGCCAACAGTTCGTTTCACACAAGAAAAGGATGAATATCTCTATTACTCAGAAAACTTTGTGGATACAAGTGCCAGCTCTCAGATGTTTAACGTAACAGACCGCGCTACTTTAAATGGAATTCTTGAAAGAACAAATGCTTATGCGACTGGTTCTGGATTCTTAGATAGCGATAGCGTTAACGGGATCACCGTTATTCCACTAAATGATAACCTCAATAATCGCATGGTTTATGTGAAACGTGAAGAAGTAGACTTGAGTCAAGCAGGGACTTTATTTGTAGAGGTCATGCAAGAGTATTTTGATCAGAAGAGGAAAGCATGAAAAAAAGAGGAGTAATTGCAGGATTCATAGTTGCCTTAATAGTGTTGGATCAATTGGTAAAAGCTTATGTCGTTCAGAATATTGCTCTAGGTGAAGTTAAAACGTGGATACCTAATTTTGTTAGTTTAACCTATCTGCAAAATAGGGGGGCAGCTTTTTCTATGCTACAAGATCAACAGTGGTTTTTTACAGTTATAACGCTAGTAGTTATGGCGGGGGCAATCTGGTATTTGCATAAGCATATAGAGGATTCCATCTGGACAGTCTTTGGCTTAATCCTAATCATTGCTGGTGGTCTTGGCAACTTCATTGATCGCATTAGCCAAGGATTTGTCGTGGATATGTTTCACTTAGACTTTATCAATTTTGCGATTTTCAATGTGGCTGATAGTTATCTAACAGTTGGAGTAATTGTTTTAATGATTGCAATGCTAAAAGAGGAAATGAATGGAAATTAAAATTGAAACCGGCGGGGTACGATTAGATAAGGCTTTGTCCGATTTGACAGAATTGTCTCGTAGCCTCGCTAATGAACAAATCAAGTCTGGTCAGGTCTTGGTCAACGGCCAGGTCAAGAAAGCCAAGTACTCGGTTCAAGAGGGGGATGTTATCACCTATCAAGTTCCAGAACCAGAAGTTTTAGAGTATGTTGCTGAAGATATTCCATTAGAAATCATTTATCAAGATGAGGATGTAGCAGTAGTTAACAAGCCTCAAGGGATGGTTGTTCATCCAAGTGCTGGTCATACCAGTGGTACCTTGGTTAACGCCCTCATGTACCATATCAAGGACCTATCAGGCATTAATGGTGTATTGAGACCAGGGATTGTCCATCGTATCGATAAGGACACATCAGGACTCTTGATGATTGCTAAAAATGATGAAGCTCACATGGCGCTCGCACAAGAACTCAAGGACAAGAAATCTCTTCGTAAATATTGGGCTATTGTTCATGGGAATCTTCCCAACGACCGTGGTGTCATTGAGGCGCCGATTGGACGTAGCGAAAAAGACCGTAAGAAACAGGCCGTGACTGCCAAAGGAAAACCAGCAGTGACACGTTTCCAAGTCTTAGAACGCTTTGGTGACTATTCTTTATTAGAGTTGCAACTGGAAACAGGACGAACTCATCAAATCCGTGTGCACATGGCTTATATCGGTCATCCTGTCGCTGGTGATGAGGTATACGGTCCTCGTAAAACCCTAAAGGGACATGGGCAATTTCTCCATGCCAAGACGCTTGGATTTACTCATCCAAGAACTGGGGAAACTCTGGAATTTACTGCTGATATTCCAACTATCTTTAAAGAGACTTTGGAAAAACTTCGAAATAACTAAACAAAAAAGGACTCAATTGAGTCCTTTTTATTTGCGTTTTTTCTTAGCTTTTTTCATTTTGTTGGCCATGCGTTTCATGGATTGCTTCATTGCAAATTCACCAATTTTACCCTTGAGACCTCCACCGAGCATTTGGCTCATATCAGGCATACCGGCCCCACCAAAAGCTGACATATCAGGCATACCACCTTGTCCCATCATACCTTCAAGGGCTGACATATCCATGCCACCAGGCATATTTTTAGGAAGGTTGTTAGGGTTAATACCCATTTGCTTCATCATCTTGTTCATGTCACCAGACATGACACCTTGCATGAGTTGTTTGGCCTGATTAAAGTCTTTGATGAACTTGTTGACATCGATAAAGGTATTACCAGAACCAGCTGCGATACGACGACGACGGCTTGGAGTTAGTAAATCAGGATTTTCACGTTCTTCAGGGGTCATAGAAGAGACGATGGCACGTTTGCGAGCAATTTGGCGCTCATCCACCTTCATGTTTTGAAGGGCAGGGTTGTTGGCCATACCTGGAATCATTTTGAGCAAATCTTCCATTGGCCCCATATTTTGCACCTGATCCAACTGATCGATGAAATCGTTGAAATCAAAGGTGTTTTCCCTCATCTTTTCAGCCATTTCAAGGGCTTTTTGTTCATCGTATTCTTGGGAAGCTTTCTCGATCAGAGTCAGCATATCTCCCATACCGAGAATACGGCTGGCCATGCGGTCAGGGTGGAAAGTTTCAATATCGGTAATCTTTTCACCAGTACCAGTGAATTTGATTGGTTTTCCTGTGATATGACGAACAGAAAGGGCAGCACCACCACGAGTGTCCCCGTCAATCTTGGTAAGGATGACACCGGTAACTTCTAATTGAGCGTTAAATTCTCGTGCAACGTTAGCAGCTTCTTGACCGATCATAGCATCGATGACGAGAAGGATTTCATTTGGTTGAGCTAGAGATTTAACATCACGGAGCTCGTTCATGAGAAGTTCGTCGATTTGTAAACGACCGGCTGTATCAATCAAGACATAGTCGTTATGGTTGGCTTTAGCTTGCTCCAAACCTTGGCGAACAATCTCAACCGCAGGAACTTCAGTGCCAAGAGCAAAGACAGGAACATCAATTTGTTGTCCCAGTGTTTTAAGCTGGTCAATAGCCGCAGGACGATAGATGTCGGCCGCAATCATCAGAGGACGAGCATCCTCTTCCTTTTTAAGTTTGTGTGCAAGTTTTCCAGCGAAGGTTGTTTTACCAGCACCCTGCAAACCAACCATCATGATAATGGTCGGGATTTTTGGGGACTTGATAATCTCAGCTGTATCAGAACCAAGAATTTCTGTTAACTCCTCATTGACAATCTTGATGATTTGTTGAGCTGGATTGAGGGTATCAATGACTTCATGCCCGACCGCGCGTTCACGAATTTTTTTGATAAAATCCTTAACTACAGGCAAAGCAACGTCGGCTTCTAAAAGAGCTAGACGAATTTCCTTGGTTGCTTCTTGGATATCGCTCTCGGTGATTTTTCCTTTTTTACGTAGATTTTTAAAGACGTTCTGCAAACGTTCTGTCAAATTTTCAAATGCCATATTTTTCTCCTATTTATTCAATTCAGTGGAAATCGTCCGAAATGTCGCAAACACTCTAGTTCTTCGGGTGTGACTTCTTTCATGATTTCATTTGGATATCCCCAACAGCTAAAACCTATTTGCATAGCTTTGGAGATATCATTGGGCGAGATAATCTGTAGTCGAGTAGGAAATGGTTCCTCTGCGGCTAATAGTTTGCAAGGTATTCCTTGATAAATAACTAGACTGCCCATGATTACTCCCGATTGTCAATACTTGTTAAAATCTCAATTTGCTCTTGGAGAAAAGCATCTTCTGGATAGCGCTCCATGATCTGATCAAAAATCTGACTGCGGACAATGTAGTCAGAGTACATATGAAGCTTCATCTCATAGTCTTCCAGTATCTTTTCTGTTCGTTTGATATTATCATAAACAGCCTGACGACTAACACCGAACTCTTCAGCAATTTCAGCTAAACTATAGTCATCTGCATAATAGAGTTCGATATAGTTCATCTGCTTATCAGTCAAGAGGGCTGCATAAAATTCAAACAGAGCATTCATTCGATTGGTTTTTTCAATTTCCATAAGATTTATTATACCAAAAAATAGCTTGAACTGCTAGTAATGGATTGATTTTAAACACAAGTGGGGAAAAGTGATTTTAACTGTTATTTTCTGACTAAGATACCTTTTTTTGGTATAATGGATAGGATTATAATGATTTAGAAAGAGGTTCTTATGAGAGAATTAGAAAACGTGTTAGAACAACGTTTTGGGCTTGTTTTTTCAGATAAACAGTTACTTGAAACAGCTTTTACTCACACTAGTTATGCTAATGAGCACCGCCTCTTAAAAATTTCACACAATGAACGCTTGGAATTTTTAGGAGACGCTGTTCTGCAATTATTGATTTCAGAATATCTGTACAAGAGATATCCTAAAAAACCAGAAGGTGATCTATCTAAACTCCGTGCTATGATCGTCCGTGAAGAAAGTTTGGCTGGTTTTGCCCGTGATTGCCAGTTTGATCAATTTATCAAACTTGGTAAGGGAGAGGAAAAATCAGGTGGCCGCAATCGTGATACCATCTTGGGAGATGCCTTTGAAGCCTTTTTGGGTGCCCTCCTTTTAGATAAGGATCTACTTACGGTAAAAGAGTTTATCTACCAGGTCATGATACCGAAGGTTGAGGCTGGTGATTTTGAAATGATTAAAGACTACAAGACTCACCTCCAGGAATTGCTTCAAGTAAATGGGGACGTTGATATCCGTTATCAGGTGATTTCGGAAAATGGACCTGCACATGATAAGATGTTTGAGGTGGAAGTTCTTGTCGAAGGGAAGAGTCTAGGTACTGGTCAAGGACGTTCAAAAAAATTGGCCGAACAAGAAGCCGCTAAAAATGCAGTTGAGGAAGGGCTGGATTCATGTATTTAAAGGAAATTGAGATTCAGGGATTTAAGTCCTTTGCTGACAAAACCAAGGTTGTTTTTGACCAAGGAGTAACAGCAGTTGTAGGACCCAATGGTTCTGGAAAATCAAACATCACGGAAAGTCTGCGTTGGGCACTAGGTGAATCTAGTGTAAAAAGTTTACGTGGTGGGAAGATGCCTGATGTTATCTTTGCAGGAACAGAAAGTAGAAAACCTTTAAACTATGCTTCTGTGGTTGTTACCCTAGATAACCAAGATGGCTTCATCAAAGATGCAGGTCAGGAAATTAAGGTAGAGCGTCATATCTATCGTACAGGAGATAGCGAGTACAAGATTGACGGCAAAAAAGTCCGTCTTCGTGATATACATGATCTCTTCTTAGATACTGGGCTTGGGCGCGATTCCTTCTCTATTATTTCCCAAGGGAAGGTCGAAGAAATTTTTAATTCTAAACCTGAAGAACGTCGGGCTATCTTTGAAGAAGCTGCCGGAGTCTTGAAGTATAAGACTCGTCGCAAAGAGACGGAAAGCAAACTCCAACAAACACAAGACAATCTAGACCGCTTGGAAGATATCATTTATGAGCTAGATAATCAAATCAAGCCCTTAGAAAAGCAAGCGGCAACAGCTCGTAAATTTATAGAATTAGATGGTCAGCGTAAGGCGATTTACTTGGACGTTTTGGTTGCACAAATTCAAGCAAGTAAAGCTGAATTGGGTCTAACAGAAGAAGAATTAAACCAAGTTCAAGAACTTTTGACGAGCTACTATCAGAAACGTGAAGAGTTAGAAGAAGAAAATCAAACACTTAAAAAGAAACGTCATGATTTGCAAGCTGAAATGTCAAAAGACCAGTCCACACTGATGGATTTGACTGGTCTAATCAGTGAATTAGAGCGTAAGTTAGCCTTGTCAAAACTGGAAACAGAACAAGTCGCTCTCAATCAACAAGAAGCTCAAGCACGTTTAGCTAGTTTGGATGAAAAGAGAAATGCTCTCATTCAAGAGAAGGAAGAAAAAGAAGCAAATCTTAGTCAGTTAGAAGCAAATCTAGCAGTCAATACCAAGGAACTCAATCGTTTAGAAGCAGAATTATTAGCTTTTTCTGATGATCCAGATCAAATGATTGAGCAATTACGTGAACGTTTCGTGGCTTTCTTACAGGAAGAAGCGGATGTCTCTAACCAACTGACAAGGATTGAAAATGACCTTGAAAATAGTCGCCAACAGACTCAAAAGCAAGAAGAACAATTAGAATCCTTGAAGGAACAATTGGCTTCTGCCAAGTCCAAGGCTAGTGAGCAAGAAAGTGCTCTTAAATCAGCTAAACAAGAAGTACAAAGCTTACTTGCTGACTATCAAACAAGTGCCAAAGAAGAAGAAGCACAAAAACAGGTTTATCAACATCAACAAAATCAACTTTTTGACCGTTTGGATAGCCTGAAAAACAAACAGGCCAAGGCACAAAGTCTGGAAAACATTCTTAAAAACCATAGTAATTTCTATGCAGGTGTTAAGAGTGTTCTACAAGAAAAAAATCGCTTGGGTGGTATTATCGGAGCAGTCAGTGAACATTTAACCTTTGATGTTCGTTATCAGACAGCTCTTGAAATTGCGCTTGGTGCAAGTAGCCAACACATCATCGTTGAAAATGAACAGGCAGCGACTAAAGCTATCGACTTCCTTAAAAGAAATCGATCTGGTCGTGCGACTTTCCTACCTTTGACAACCATTAAGGCTCGTGGTATTTCTGGTCAGAATCAAGATGTGATTGCCTCAAGTCCAGGTTTTCTTGGTATGGCAGATGAACTGGTTACCTTTGATGCCAAGCTTGAAGCCATCTTTAAAAACCTGCTAGCTACGACAGCTATCTTTGATACAATCGAGCATGCGCGTGATGCAGCTCGCAAGGTGCGCTATCAAGTTCGGATGGTAACGCTAGATGGTACAGAACTACGAACTGGTGGTTCTTATGCTGGTGGTGCTAATCGTCAAAATAACAGTATTTTCATCAAGCCTGAATTGGAGCAGTTGCAAAAAGAAATCGCTCAAGAAGAAAAACTTCTTCGTCAAGAAGAAGAAAATCTGAAGTCAGTTCAAGAAGCCTTGAATACTCTCAGTCAAACTTTGGAGACTATTAAGTTCCAAGGGGAGCAAGCTCGTATAGAAGAGCAAGGTTTATATCTGGCCTATCAACAAACTAGCCAGCAGGTCGAAGAACTCGAAACACTTTTAGAACTTCAGGAAAAAGAATTAAACAATCTCAGAGGTGGAGATTGGCAAACTGAAAAAGAAAAATGCCAAGAACGTCTTGCAGTTATTGCGACTGAAAAGCAAAAGCTGGAATCTGAAATCGAAGAAATCAAGTCCAATAAAAATGCTATTCAGGAACGCTACCAAAACTTGCAGGAAAAAATTTCCCAAGAGCGTCTGCTCAAAACAGAAATGATAGGGCGAAAACGTTATGAAGTTGCCGATATTGAGCGTATTAACAAAGAGCTTGAATATCTTGATATAGAGCAAGAAGAGATTGAACGTCTTTTGCAAGAAAAGGTAGACAATCTTGAAAAGGTTGATACGGAACTTTTGACCAAGCAGGAAGAAGAAGCCAAGAGTCAAAAGGAAGAAATTCAACAAGGATTGATTCGTAAGCAGTTTGAACTGGATGACATTGAAGGCCAATTGGATGATATTGCCAGTCATTTAGAACAAGCTCGCCAGCAAAATGAAGAATTGATTCGTAAGCAAACACGTGCGGAAGCGGCTAAAGAGAAGATTACAGATCGTCTTCGTTATCTTCAAGGCCAGCTGACAGAGGAATATCAGATTAGCTATACGGAAGCTATAGAGCAAGCCAATCCGTTAGAAGATTTGGCAATCGCTGAACAAAAAGTTAAGGATTTGGAAAAATCCATTCGTTCACTTGGTCCGGTCAATTTGGATGCCATTGAACAGTTTGACGGAGTACACGAACGTTTGGAATTCTTGAATAGTCAGCGAGATGACATTCTTTCTGCTAAAAACTTACTTCTTGAGACCATTACAGAAATGAACGATGAAGTGAAAGAACGCTTTAAGTCAACATTCGAAGCCATTCGGGAGTCCTTTAAAGTGACCTTTAAGCAGATGTTTGGTGGTGGTCAAGCAGACCTAATCCTGACAGAAGGAGATTTATTGACAGCAGGTGTCGAAATCTCTGTGCAACCACCAGGTAAGAAAATCCAATCTCTCAACCTCATGAGTGGTGGAGAGAAGGCTTTGTCAGCTCTAGCTTTGCTTTTCTCAATCATCCGTGTTAAGACCATTCCATTTGTTATCTTGGATGAGGTAGAGGCCGCACTTGATGAGGCAAACGTTAAACGTTTTGGTGATTATCTCAATCGATTTGATAAGGACAGCCAGTTTATCGTTGTTACCCATCGTAAGGGAACCATGGCAGCCGCAGACTCTATTTATGGGGTAACCATGCAGGAATCTGGTGTTTCTAAGATTGTTTCTGTTAAACTAAAAGATATTGATAATATGGATGCCTAGTCAAAATTCATGTAATCATATCTGACAATAAGATTTCTAAGCGCCTTCAATATAGGAGAAGGCTAACATACATCAACGAGGAGATTCTATGGATTTTGACTTATTTCTAATGGTTTGTAACTATATCGGTACGATAGCCTTTGCGGCGTCAGGAGCCATTAAAGGGTTTAGTAAACGATTAGATATTTTTGGAATCAGTTTGTTGGCTATCGTGACTGCTGTAGGTGGAGGAATTTTAAGAGATTCCATTATCAGTCGCTTTCCTGCCTCTTTAGCAGAGCCTAGCCCGATTTATGTAGCAATTCTTGTAGCTGTTATTATGTATGTCTTTGTGACATCCAAACAAGCCAATGCTAGTCAAGATAAAAAATTCTACAAGTGGTTGAGGGAAGCTTATCTCATCTTTGATTCTATCGGTTTAATTATCTTCTCTCTTATTGGGGTGACAGCCTTAGCTGATAGTAAACTGAATTTGATGTCTGCTGGGATTTTAGCCTGTTTAACAGGTGCTGGTGGTGGAATTATCCGAGACCTCTTGACTAATGAAGTCCCAAGTGTTCTAAAGGAAGACATCTATGCCCTCTTATCCTTTGTGATTGGTGCAGTTTATTACTGGTTAACCTTTGTTCTCCATTTCCCAAGAATTACTGTATTCATTCTTCTTTTGATTATTGGATTTGTAATTCGCATGTGTATTATTCGATTCGGACTGTCCTTACCAAATATGGATAAAAAGACTTGGAATTGATTGATGGTAGAAAACTTCAATCGTTCGATTGACACATATTTTGTAAATAACTAGTTTTATCAGGCGTCTAATCTCATATGGATTAGGCGCTATTTACTTTTTCTATGGTATAATAGAAGATAGATTTATAACTGGAGAATGTACGTATTTATGATTAAACTAGTCGCAACTGATATGGATGGGACTTTTCTAGATGAAGCCGGTCAATTTGATATGGAGCGTTTAAAAGCTCTCCTCTCATCATACAAAGAGAGAGGTATCTATTTTGCTGTCGCATCAGGTCGTGGTCTCTTATCACTTGAAAAACATTTTGCAGATGTCAAAGATGAGATTATTTTTATCGCCGAAAATGGGAGTCTCGTTCGTTTTCATGGACAAGACCTCTATGAAGCAACCATGCCACGCGATTTTTACTTGTCAACATTTGAAAAGCTAAAGACTTCACCCTATTTTGATGAAAGAAAAATGCTCTTAACTGGTAAAAAAGCATGCTATGTTCTAGATACGGTTGATGAAACCTATCTCATGTTTAGTCGTCATTACAATGAAAACATCCAAAAGGTAGCTAGTCTAGAAAATATCACCGATGAGATTTTCAAATTCACAACCAACTTTACAGAAGAGACAGTAGAAGCTGGTGAAGCTTGGGTTAATGAACATGTTCCTGGTGTTAAGGCTATGACTACTGGTTTTGAATCTATCGATATTGTTCTAGACTATGTTGACAAGGGAGTAGCAATTGTAGAGCTAGCGAAAAAATTAAATCTAGATATGGATCAAGTGATAGCCTTCGGTGACAATCTCAATGACCTTCACATGATGCAGGTTGTAGGACATCCGGTCGCACCTGAAAATGCACGTCCAGAGATTTTAGAACTAGCTGAAACAGTTATTGGACACCACAAAGACCAATCAGTTATCGCTTATATGGAGGAATTGTAATGGCAGAAATTAAATTAATTGCCCTAGACTTGGATGGAACCTTGCTGACGACAGACAAAAAATTGACAGAACGTACCAAGGCAACTTTGAAAGCTGCGCGTGAACAAGGAGTCAAGGTAGTTCTAACAACTGGACGTCCCCTAAAGGCTATGGATTTCTTCCTCAAAGAACTTGGAACAGATGGTCATGAGGATGAGTATACTATTACTTTTAATGGCGGATTGGTTCAGAAAAATACGGGCGAAATCCTTGATAAGACAGTCTTTTCCATTGATGATGTGAGTCGTATTTACGAAGAAACTGAAAAACTAAATATTCCCTTAGATGCTATTTCTGAAGGCATCGTTTATCAGATTCAATCAGACGAAGAAAGTTTATACGATCAGTTTAATCCGGCTTTAACCTTCATTCCAACCGCCTTTGAAGATTTGTCTAGTCAGATTACTTACAATAAGTGTGTTACAGCCTTTCCTCAAGAACCATTGGATGCAGCTATTAAACATATTTCTCCTGAATTATACGACCAATATGAGATTTTTAAATCACGTGAACTTTTGCTAGAGTGGTCACCAAAAAATGTTCATAAGGCGATAGGATTAGCTAAGTTAATTGAGCATTTAGGAATTGATCGAACTCAAGTCATGGCTTGTGGAGATGAAGCCAATGATCTTTCTATGATTGAGTGGGCAGGTCTCGGTGTTGCCATGCAAAATGCTGTTCCTGAAGTCAAAGCAGTTGCAAACGTGGTAACACCTATGACCAACGACGAGGAAGCCGTCGCATGGGCTATTGAAAAATATGTACTGAAGGAGAATTAAAGTATGGGATTATTTGACCGTTTATTTGGGAAAATAGAAGAACCAAAAATTGAAGATGTCGTCAAAGAAGCATTAGAAAACATTGACTTATCAGACGATAACGAGCAAAACGAGGCATTGGAATCTGAAAATGCTGTAGTGACAGAACCAGAAGAAGTTATCTTACCTGCAGAACCTCAGGAAGAAACAAATGAAGACTCACCTGAAGTAGAGGTTGTAGAAGAAGCTACTATTGAACATCTTGATGAAGTTGAAATTCCTCAAGAGGAACTAAACCAAGTTGAAGAGGTAGAAAGTCCTCAAGTGGAATCGACTCCTGTCAGAGAAATCCCTTCAAATGATAGTGATGAGGAAGAAATCGTTCAAGCTCAATCAAACGAAACAGAGCCGGAAATCACTGAGGAAGTGGAAGAAGACCTAGTAATCGAAGAAACTCCTCAAGTTCAAGAGACTGTACAGGAAAAATATGACCGCAGTCTCAAGAAAACACGTACGGGATTTGGGGCTCGTTTGAATGCCTTCTTTGCAAATTTCCGCTCAGTTGATGAAGAATTCTTTGAAGAACTAGAAGAACTTTTAATCATGAGTGACGTTGGTGTTCAGGTAGCTTCAAATCTAACGGAAGAATTGCGTTATGAAGCCAAGCTTGAAAATGCCAAGAAACCTGAAGCCCTTCGTCGTGTTATCATCGAAAAATTGGTGGAGCTCTATGAAAAGGATGGCAACTACAACGAAAGCATTAATTTCCAAGATGGGTTGACTGTCATGCTCTTTGTAGGTGTTAATGGTGTCGGGAAAACAACATCTATTGGTAAGCTTGCTCACCGTTACAAACAAGCTGGGAAGAAAGTTATGCTAGTTGCTGCGGATACCTTCCGTGCAGGTGCGGTTGCCCAATTAGCTGAATGGGGGCGCCGTGTCGATGTTCCAGTGGTTACTGGACCTGAGAAAGCTGATCCAGCCAGTGTTGTCTTTGATGGGATGGAACGTGCGGTAGCAGAAGGTATTGATATTTTGATGATTGATACAGCTGGACGTTTGCAAAACAAAGAAAACTTGATGGCAGAGTTGGAAAAAATTGGCCGTATCATTAAACGTGTTTTACCAGAAGCACCTCATGAAACCTTCCTAGCTCTGGATGCTTCAACTGGTCAAAATGCTCTTGTACAAGCAAAAGAGTTTTCAAAAATTACTCCTCTTACAGGGATTGTCTTAACAAAAATAGACGGGACTGCTCGAGGTGGGGTTGTCCTTGCTATCCGTGAAGAACTCAATATTCCTGTTAAGTTAATTGGTTTTGGTGAAAAGATTGACGATATTGGTGAGTTCAACTCAGAAAACTTTATGAAGGGACTTTTAGAAGGTCTAATATAAAAAAATCCTGCAAGAATGCTTGCAGGATTTTTTTTATTCTAGTCGACCATCTTCACGATAGGCGATATCAGGTTGCCATGTCCATTTGGCCCCGTATTTTTTAAGTAAATCAAAGCTAGCTTGAGGTCCCATGCTACCAGCCTTGTAGTCATGAAGTGGAGCACCGTTTTCAGCCCACAGCTTCTCTATACGGTCAATCAATTCCCAAGAAGCGCTAACTTCTTCCCAATGGCTAAAGTTAGTTGAATCGTTATTCAAAACATCGTAGATTAGTTTTTCATATGGGTCTGGTGAAGCTCCTGTTGCAGTAGCATCGGTTCTATAGTCAAGCGAATTAGGTGCAAGTTTGAACTCTTCTCCAACTTCTTTACCGTTAAGGCTAAGAGAGAATCCTTCAGTTGGTTGGATGTAGATTGTAAGCACATTCGGTGCTAGTGGTTCTCCGAAAATAGAATCCATTTGTTTGAAGACAATGTTCACGTGTGTTCCTTTTTCAGTCATTCGTTTACCTGTACGGAAGAAGAAAGGTACATCACGGAAGCGGTCGGTATCTACAAAGAAGGCACCTGAAGCGAAGGTTTCTGTCATTGATTCTGGGTTGACATTTGGTTCGCTACGGTATGAAATATATTTCATGCCATCAACTTTACCAGAACGATATTGACCACGGATGAATTGTTCTTTGAGTTCCTCATCTGTAGGGTGGTAAAGGTTCTTGAAGACCTTGATTTTCTCTGCGCGAATGTCACCCTTTGTAAAGCTTGCAGGCTTGTCCATAGCAAGGAGTGACAGAAGTTGGAGGGTATGGTTTTGGACCATATCTCGAAGGGCACCAGACTCATCATAGTAGCCGCCACGCTCTTCAACACCTAGACGTTCTGCAAAGGTAATCTGAACATTATCGATGTGCTCACGATTCCAAACATTTTCAAAAATCATATTGGCAAAGCGAATGGCAAAAATGCTCTGAATCATTTCCTTACCGAGATAGTGGTCAATACGATAGATTTGCTCTTCGTTAAAAGTAGCAAGGAGTTCTTCGTTTAGTTTGCTTGCAGTCTCATAGTCTGTTCCAAAAGGTTTCTCAACAATCAAACGTTCAAAGCCCTTACCATCAACGATTTGCTCTGACTTGAGATGTTTAGCAATAGTTCCAAAGAACTGAGGTGCCATTGAGAGGAAGAAGAGCTTGTTGTGCTCAGTCTGATATTTTTCGTTTAATTCAGCCTGAAGCTTACGTAATTCGATATAGTGCTCAGTGTCATTAACATCGTGACTTTGGTAGTAAAAATGACTAGCAAATGCTTGAGCTTCTTCTGCGCTATCTGCCAAGTCCAAAATAGATTCGACAACAACAGATTCGAAATATTCCTTACTCCAAGGTCTACGAGCAGTTCCAATAACAGCAAAATGATCAGATAGATTACCTGATTTGTAAAGTCTAAAAAGTGAAGGGTAGAGCTTGCGTTTAGCCAAGTCTCCACTAGCACCGAAAATTGTAACAATAACTTTTGATGACATCCAGCTACCTAATTTCTATTTACTTTCCTAGATATTCTAGGCATGAGGAATCCCCATTTTATACCCTTTATTTTATCATAATTTTCTAAAAAATCCAAAATTCCAATATAAGTAAGAAAAAAACTGCAAGGTAAATCTTGCAGTTTTTTAAGCGTTGAGAACCTTGTCTAAAAATTCTTTTAGACGAGGGTGTTGTGGGTTATCAAAGATTTGATCAGGTGTACCATCTTCTAGGAATTCACCGTCTGCTGTAAAGATAACTCGATTGGCAACCTTACGAGCAAATCCCATTTCATGGGTTACGATGATCATGGTCATACCTTGTTCAGCCAATTCTTTCATAACGTTAAGAACGTCGCCGACCATCTCAGGGTCAAGTGCGGAAGTTGGTTCATCAAAGAGCATGATATCTGGATTCATAGCCAAACCGCGAGCGATAGCCACACGTTGTTTTTGACCACCTGATAGGCTTTCAGGATTAGCATTAGCCTTATCAGCAAGTCCAACTTTTTCAAGAAGTTCCATCCCCAATTTTTCAGCTTCTGGTTTGGTTAATAACTTATGCTCGATAGGAGCAAAAGTGATATTTTCCAAGACAGTCATATGTGGAAAGAGATTGAAGTGCTGGAACACCATTCCGACATTTTCACGAACATGGTCCACGTTGGTTGCTTTGTCAGTCAAATCATAACCATTAACTGTGATATGACCTTTTGTACCTTCCTCAAGGAGATTCAAGCTACGCAAGAAAGTTGACTTACCTGACCCAGAAGGACCGATGATACAAACAACATCCCCTTCGTAGAATTTTACAGAGATTCCTTTAAGAACTTTGTTTTTTCCATATTGTTTATGTAAATTATGAACATCAATTTTTAATTTTGCCATTATTGAATCCTCTTTTCTAAGCGTTTTGCTAGTCTAGTTAGAAGAGTGATAATCACAAGGTAAAAGACTGCGAGAATTGCATACATTTTGAAACTTTGGTAGTTACGAGCAATGATAATCTTACCAGTTTGGAATAGTTCAACCAAACCGATTGCAGATACGATCGTTGTATCTTTAAGAGCGATAACAAATTGGTTAACGAAGTTTGGAAGCATAAGTTTGGTTGCTTGAGGCAAGACAATCTTACGCATGGTTTTTCCATATGAAATACCCAGACTTCGACTAGCTTCCATTTGCCCGACAGGAACGGCCTTGATACCACCACGAACAATTTCAGCGATGTAGGCTGCTGAGTTTAGGGAGAGGGCGATTGTACCAGCGACAAAGTCGTTGATTGGACTTTGTTGACCTGTGAGGGATTCGATAAAGTTAGGAATTCCCCAGAAAATGAAGGCTGCGAGAATCATCAATGGAATACCACGGATAACGTCAACAAAAATTTCTGCAATAAGGCGAAGAGGTTTATAAGGACTCACGCTAAACATACCAAAGATAATTCCGATGAAAATCGCAATTATAAATGAGATAAGTGCTAATGAGAGAGTAATTCCAAGTCCGCTGAGAAGTTGTTTGTAGTTGTTTTTCAACAAGCCCCAAATAGTTGTCTCATCAGCGGTTGAAGTTGTCGTAGTAGAATCACTAGCTAGATACTTATCAAGGATTCTTTGGAATTCTCCGTTTGCCTTAAGGTTTGCAAGCCCTTTGTTAAATTTCTCTAGCAATTCTGGATTGCTTCCTTTTTTAACAGCAAAGGCAGTTTCACCAATTGGAGTACCAGCGATTGGTGTTTTTAACTTTTGTCCTTGACTGATAGAATATTTAATAACAGGTTCGTCATCCATAACGGCATCAATTGAACCGGTATTTAAACTATCATACATAGATGCAGCATCTGAAAATGTTTTAATCTTGTAACCGTACTTGCTTTGATTCTCTGTTAGGAAGGTTTGTGAAGCAGTACCATTTTTCACACCTACAGTCTTGCCGTTTAAATCTTCATAAGAAGAAATGGCACTTGATTCTTTCACACCGAGAATGGTGTTTGCAGTATAGTAAGAATCAGAGAAATCAAAAGTTTCTTTACGAGCATCCGTAACTGACATACCTGCAATGATACCGTCTGCTTGTCCAGATTGGACTGCGTTAATAGCAGCATCAAAACCTGGATTGGTAATCTCGATTTCAAAACCTTGGTCTTCAGCGATTGCTTTGATTAGATCCATATCGATACCAGTGTATTGGTTGCTCGAATCCTGGAAAACAAATGGCGCAAAAGATGAGTCACTGGCGATAACATACTTGGTTTTTTCTGTGTCAGCTTTTGCTATTCCTAGTGAAAGAATAGGAAATAAAATTAGCAAACAAGCTAGAATTTTTTTCTTCATGTGATGTCTCCTTTCAAGATGTTTTCAAATTATATCAAAAAAGTTGAAAAACGGCAAATATTTTATATTTTAATGTCAGAAAATATAACATAAATAGAAGAGCGGTAGAAGAAAGAGAATCAGAAAGTATCTTCTTTTTATGGTAAAATAGAAGGAGTACTTAGAAAGGGGAAAAAGATGATTGTTAAGTTTGACAGAAGCTTGCTTAAAGTTCAAATTGCATTGGGCCTGTTTTTTTCTCTCGTTCCATTGTGGTTGATTATTTCTTCCCTTTTAAATGATTCTTTGTATGAGGATAATTTTGGTAAACTCTTTGTCCTTTTCCTTCTTCTGCTTCCGCTATATTTCTGTATTTATGCGGTAGATGGTATGATGAATTTTAGTAAAACAAAGAAATTAATAGAAGTAGATGAGCAGACCTTCACCTATTATGGAAAACTTTTTGGCCGAAAAACGTTTGAAATCCCCTTATCTGATATCGACCTTGTCATGAAAGATTGGTCAAGTCCCATAGCCGATATTAAGCGCTCTTCCTCTTTTCTTTATTATTTGAAGCGAATTGAATACTTTTTATACCCCCAATTTGAATTGGGTGATAATAAAAGATACCGGGTTCTGATGATACTATTCAAAGATAGTGAGACGGCGATCAAATTCGATAAAAAACTTGGTTTTCAGTTGCCAAAGAAGAGAAAATATGTTGCAAAGAACCAAATCATACGAATTCCCGTGGATAGAGGAGAGGTTTTCTCAGACCAGGAAATGAATGACTATATAAACGAAAGGAACGGTCATGATAGATAGAAAAGTAAATAACAAATTTAAACTAGTATCGAAATATCAACCGTCTGGGGACCAACCGCAGGCCATCGAGCAGTTGGTAGATAACATCGAGGGTGGAGAAAAGGCCCAAATCCTGATGGGAGCGACTGGTACGGGGAAGACCTATACCATGAGCCAGGTCATTGCTCAAGTTAATAAGCCAACCCTGGTCATCGCTCACAATAAAACCCTAGCGGGTCAGCTCTATGGGGAGTTCAAAGAATTTTTCCCTGAAAATGCGGTTGAGTACTTCGTATCCTACTATGATTATTACCAGCCAGAAGCTTATGTGCCTTCAAGCGATACTTATATAGAAAAAGACAGTTCAGTCAATGATGAAATTGATAAACTTCGCCACTCAGCAACATCAGCTTTGTTGGAGCGTAATGATGTGATCATTGTGGCATCTGTGTCTTGTATCTATGGTTTGGGATCTCCTAAAGAATACGCTGATAGCGTGGTAAGTTTGCGTCCGGGTCTTGAGATTTCTCGAGATAAACTGCTAAATGATTTGGTGGACATTCAGTTCGAACGCAATGACATTGATTTTCAGCGTGGAAGATTCCGTGTACGTGGGGATGTGGTGGAGATTTTCCCAGCCTCTCGTGATGAGCATGCCTTTCGTGTTGAGTTCTTCGGAGATGAAATTGATCGTATTCGTGAAGTCGAAGCTTTGACTGGTCAAGTTCTGGGCGAAGTGGATCATTTGGCGATTTTCCCAGCTACTCACTTTGTGACCAATGATGACCACATGGAAGTCGCCATTGCTAAAATCCAGGCCGAGTTGGAGGAGCAGTTAGCTATCTTTGAAAAGGAAGGTAAGCTCCTTGAAGCTCAGCGTTTGAAACAGCGTACAGAGTATGATATTGAGATGCTATGTGAGATGGGTTATACCAATGGTGTCGAAAACTACTCGCGTCACATGGATGGACGAAGTGAGGGAGAACCTCCTTATACACTTCTTGATTTCTTCCCAGATGATTTCCTGATTATGATTGATGAGAGCCACATGACCATGGGACAAATCAAGGGGATGTATAATGGAGACCGTTCTCGTAAGGAAATGTTGGTTAATTATGGTTTCCGTTTACCTTCTGCCTTAGACAACCGTCCCCTTCGTCGTGAAGAGTTTGAAAGCCATGTTCACCAGATTGTCTATGTATCAGCAACACCTGGAGATTATGAATACGAGCAGACTGATACCGTTATTGAGCAAATCATTCGTCCGACTGGTCTTTTGGATCCAGAAGTGGAAGTGCGCCCAACTATGGGGCAAATTGATGACCTCTTAGGTGAAATCAATGCTCGTGTTGAAAAGAACGAGCGTACCTTTATTACTACCTTGACCAAGAAAATGGCAGAAGATTTGACGGATTACTTCAAGGAAATGGGGATCAAAGTCAAGTACATGCACTCGGATATCAAGACCTTGGAACGGACTGAGATTATCCGAGATTTACGATTGGGAGTCTTTGATGTCTTGGTCGGAATTAACCTGCTCCGTGAAGGGATTGACGTCCCAGAGGTGAGTCTAGTTGCTATACTCGATGCTGACAAGGAAGGCTTCCTCCGAAACGAACGTGGTCTTATTCAGACCATTGGACGTGCAGCCCGTAATAGTGAAGGTCATGTTATTATGTATGCTGATACTATGACTCAATCTATGCAAAAAGCCATCGATGAAACGGCTCGTCGTCGTAAGATCCAAATGGCCTATAATGAAGAGCATGGTATTGTTCCCCAAACCATCAAGAAGGAAATCCGTGACCTGATTTCTGTAACCAAGGTAGTTGCTAAAGAAGAGGACAAGGAAGTCGATATCAATAGCCTTAACAAACAAGAACGAAAAGAACTTGTCAAGAAACTGGAAAAACAAATGCAAGAAGCTGTCGAAGTGCTTGACTTTGAGTTGGCAGCGCAAATACGTGATATGATGTTGGAAGTTAAGGCCTTGGATTAGATAGGATAAAGCGAATGAAGATTATCATTAAAACAATGGAAAGTCCTGAAGAGATAGAAGGTAAGTCCCTCGTTCACTGGCAAACGTGGAGAGAGGCTTATGACGATCTTTTACCCGCGGAATTTCAGGAGACGATGACATTAGAAAGATGTCGATTCTTTAGTCAAAAATATCCAGAAAATACCTTGATTGCTATGGATGGAAAGCAGGTCGTTGGATTTATCAGCTATGGAAATTTTCGTGATGAGGTCATTCAAGCTGGTGAAATCATAGCCTTATATGTTTTAAAAGATTACTATGGAAAAGGTGTAAGTAAACAGTTAATGCATGCTGCATTTGCCGTTCTCGATCATTTCTCTGAAATTTATTTATGGGTATTGAAAGATAATAAGCGAGCCATTGCTTTCTATCAAAAAATGGGTTTTACTTTTGATGGCCAAGAAAAAATACTTGAACTTGGAAAACCTGTTAAGGAATTGCGGATGATGTGTTCTTCAAATAAAAATTCCTAAAGGACCTATCTATCAATCTTTGAACCATTATCAACTAATCAAGTATAAAAAGTGAAATAGAAAGAATGAAACAAAGATGAAGGAGAAGATGAATGAAAATTCTAGTCATTAATGGGCACCCTGATAAGGAAAGTTACTGTCAGGCTATTTTTCAAACCATTGTAGATAATATTGACTCAAGGCACCATGATATTGAAGTTATCAACCTTAATGAAGAGAACTTTGATCCTGTTTTACGTTATGGCTATCGAAAGCGGATGGAGGAAGATTTGTTTATCCTTCGTTCTCAGGAATTGATCCAATGGGCAGATTATTTCATCTTTGTTTATCCAATCTGGTGGAGTAGTATGCCGAGCCTCATGAAAGGTTGGATTGATCGTGTCTTTACACCTGGAATTGCCTACCCGGCCAATGATCAAGGAAGCTTCATCTGGAATTACCTCAGAGGCAAGCAATTTAAGAAGTTGCTCAAAGGAAAAACGGCCAGTATTTATGCGACCTCCATGGCGCCTACTTGGTGGTACAAGATTTTTTCAGGCCCTCTCAACATTCCTGATAGTTATGGTATCTCTGTTTTGAAAAATGCCGTCTTGAACCACTGTGGGATTAAAACCAAGCGCGTCTGCATCTTAGGAGAAGTCGGCCGCGATGTGAATACCGCTAGCATGCGGGAACAGCATCTCAAAAAGGTAGCAGAAGAAGTGAAGAAACTATCTTGAAACAAGATTCTAAGAGACACAAATAATTAAGAAATAGTACAAGGTAAAGAGAAAGACAGACAACTAGACCGATTTGAAAAAAGGGTAAGAAGCTAATGGAGAAAATCCACTCAAATGAAAAAGAATAAAAGAAATTCAAATACAAAAAAGAATCTATCAAGGAGAGAAAGTTTTCAGCTCTGGCTAGATTCTCATAAATTTTTAGGATTCTTCTTGATTCTCGCTCTTATCCTAGCAATAGGACTAAGTTTGAATCTAATTTTTGAAAGTCTTCCTATTCCTTCACCATACAGAGATATCAACTATAGTTTTCCGCTATATATAAATCTTTTTTGTCTGGTATATCGATTATTTGACTATTGGTTTCTAGACTTGTCTGGGGCAAGGATGACAATAAAAAGATATGCAGAATTATTTATATATCTTAATAGTATCGGTTTAATAGTTCATCTATTTTTAGGAGTTGGTGGGAAAAATAGTAAAGGGATTTTACCTTCTCTCTTATCCCTAGATCACCGCTACATCTGGTTTCCTATTGCAACTTATCTGATCTTTTTCAGTTTGGCATCTATTTTAACTCTAGTAATGAAATATATTGAAAAGAAAAGGAGTTAATCATGCTAAAACATCTAACTATATTTAGGGTAATTTACCTTCTGTTCCTAGTATTTGTCCTGATTCATCTTATCTTAGGCTTGTTCGGATTAGCTTTTACACCTATTGTGTGGAATATCTGGTTTTTTGCCCTTGGCTTAACCTTGTTTATTCATCCATGGACAATCTTCTATAAAACTAGAATTTTTCAATGGTATCATCTAATTTTTCAGGCTCTCAGTGGCTTTTTCGCTCTTTTAATCTGGTTGATGATATTCTTTTTCCTATCTTTCATTCCAGACTCATCGATTCCTGTCAGTATAGACTATCAAGTTAATACTAAAGACAAGGAGATAAGGATTAATAGAGGATCTTTTCTTGATGATATTCGAGAATATCACGACTGGATTAATCCCTTGATTATGAAGTCTAAAATTAAATATATGATAGAGAATTGAAGATTAGAAAGTGAGTCCTATGTCCCGAGCACAATTAACCATTCTTACCAATATTTGTTTGATTGAGGACCTTGAAAAGCAGCGCGTGGTTATGCAGTATCGATCACCAGAAACCAACCACTGGTCTGGCTACGCTTTTCCAGGAGGTCATGTTGAAAATGGAGAGGCTTTTGCTGAATCTGTTATTCGTGAGATATACGAGGAAACAGGTTTGACAATTCAAAATCCTCAAATGGTCGGCATTAAAAATTGGCCACTAGATACAGGTGAGCGTTACATTGTCTTTTGTTATAAGGCAACTGAGTATACTGGTACTCTCCAATCATCTGAAGAAGGAGAGGTTTCATGGGTACAAAAAGACCAGATTCCAAATTTGGATCTGGCCTATGATATGTTACCTTTGATGGAGATGATGGAAGCTCCAGACAAGTCTGAATTTTTCTACCGTCACCGTACAGAAGATGGATGGGAAAAGAAAATATTCTAATCCTTTACTAAATAACCTAACTTGTCCAAGGCCTTCTCGATATAGAGGAGGTCTTGTTCGTTTTCAGCTTCGACTAGGTGATAATGGACGCCATCTGTTAATTCAGAAAGTGCTCTAAAGTCAGACCGTTCGACTTGCTCTAAAAAATGCTGAACGTCACGGCGACAAGAGAGTTTGAGCAAGGTTTCAATTTCCCCGTAGACAGGATGATCAATTAAGGTATTCTGAACACGTCCCCCATTATCGACGATAGCTAGAAGTTCTTGACCGATTTCTTCCATCTCGTGCTTTACTTTAAACAGCTTGTGAACATACGGATTGTTTTTGCTTTCTTTATAAATATAGCCACGATTGGTTGATAAGATAGGAGCACCGTCTGCACGAAGAACTGCAATGTCCTGAACGATAATCTGGCGAGTGACATGAAAATGTTCTGCTAAGCTTTTTCCGTTTAGAGGTTTTTGAGCTTCTTTTAAGAGTTGTAGAAGTGCTTCTTTTCGATTTTTTGTCATATTCTTCTTTCTTAACGCTTAACGGCGTTTTTTCAATGCTTTATAAACAGCTAACGCTAAGTAATAGTCTACCATACTATGAATAATTGTACCAATACCTACCAAGACAAATAAGACATAAAACATATTTTCTACATTCGTTCCAGTTCCTGCATAAAAGATAATACATGCAAAAACTTCGGCGATGGCATGAACTAAACCTAGTATAAAGTTAAAAATCAAAGAGGATTTAGGATTATCTAAGGTTTGAGGATGTTTTTGAAGATAGAAGGCTCCCAAAGTTCCGAAAAAGATATGGGAGAAAGCTCGAAGTACAATGACAATTGGATAACCAGCCATGAGGAATCCTAGGCTAGAAGCTATAATGACAAAGATTGCCATCCAAGGAGAAAGGAACATAGCAATAAAGATTGCAACGTGGCTTCCTAGAGTGTAAGAAGCGGGTGGAATAACAATCTTGAAGGGCATTATTAAGGGGATCAAGATTGCGATAGCAGTCAGCAGTGCTGTCAAAGTCATAAATTGTGTTTTCTTATGTGTATTCATAATAACTCCTTTTTAAGTGTATATACAGTTGTATAGTACAATAAAAAAACAGACATGTCAAGTATAAAAACTCTTGTCACATGTACATCTCAATCTAAAATAAAAAAGAAATTTTTTTAAAAAAAAGGAGAAAACTCTTGCTTTATATTCTCAAGTATGTTAAACTAATAAACGGTTTGAAAAAACTGCCTAAGACAGTAGGGGAGCAAGACTCATAAATATCCTACCGAGGACAAAACGTATCATGTAAAAAGAAGCGTATTGTACTTTCGTGTCTAGGTTTGGGCGCGTTTTTCTTTTGGAAAAATTCCCCAAGCAAAATAATTACGGAGGTGAACACACTAATGAGTGAAGCAATTATTGCTAAAAAAGCGGAACTAGTTGACGTAGTAGCTGAGAAAATGAAAGCTGCTGCATCAATCGTCGTTGTAGACGCTCGTGGTTTGACAGTTGAACAAGATACAGTTCTTCGTCGTGAGCTTCGTGGAAGCGAAGTTGAGTATAAAGTTATTAAAAACTCAATCTTACGTCGTGCAGCTGAAAAAGCTGGTCTTGAAGATCTTGCATCTGTTTTTGTTGGACCATCTGCAGTAGCATTTTCTAACGAAGATGTTATCGCACCAGCGAAAATCTTGAACGACTTTGCTAAAAACGCTGAAGCACTTGAAATCAAAGGTGGTGCAATCGAAGGCGCTGTCGCATCTAAAGAAGAGATTATTGCTCTTGCAACTCTTCCAAACCGCGAAGGACTTCTTTCTATGCTCCTTTCTGTACTTCAAGCGCCAGTGCGCAACGTTGCTCTTGCAGTCAAAGCGGTTGCAGACAACAAAGAAGACGCAGCTTAATCTTAAGCTACGCAGCGTAGCCTAGCTACAAAAAATAAAAAATTAAATTTAAACTTATTTGGAGGAAATAACAATGGCATTGAACATTGAAAACATTATTGCTGAAATTAAAGAAGCTTCAATCCTTGAATTGAACGACCTTGTAAAAGCTATCGAAGAAGAATTTGGTGTAACTGCAGCTGCTCCTGTAGCTGTTGCTGCAGCTGGTGCTGCTGACGCTGGTGCTGCTAAAGACTCATTTGACGTTGAGTTGACAGCTGCAGGCGACAAGAAAGTCGGCGTTATCAAAGTTGTACGTGAAATCACTGGTCTTGGTCTTAAAGAAGCTAAAGAACTTGTTGATGGTGCACCAGCACTTGTTAAAGAAGGTGTTGCAGCAGCAGAAGCTGAAGAACTTAAAGCTAAATTGGAAGAAGCTGGAGCTTCAGTTACTCTTAAATAATAGAGCGACTACATTTGTAGCTTAAAAACATGATTAAACCGCTATTCTTAGGAGTAGCGGTTTCTCTTTGTTTATGTTTAATATAAAAAAATTTTACTTCTTAATTACTTTTTGTTATAATAGGTGTCAAGAAAGAATATCTTATCAGTAAATCCTAAGCGAGCCTGTGGTAGTGAGAGTCAGGTGGTTGAGAGATAAGTGTGGCGCTTTTGGTAAAATTTTTAAATAAATGAAGTAATAAATTAGGGTGGAACCGCGTTTCTAACGCCCCTAGGTCGCTTGACTTAGGAGTAAAGACACGGTTCTTTTTGTATCCAAAGTCGCAAGAATTTATAAAAAGGAGAAGAGGATGTCTAAAAAACTAACCTTCTACTGCGTTAGTGGCAGAGACCTCCTTACAGTCGGTCTGCCCCACGCTCAGCACTAGGGCGCCTGAGCTAGACGCAGTACTTACTTGTCTTGCATCGTATAATCGACGAGGCAGACTCGTGTCGCAAGAAATTATAGAAAAAAGGAGTAAAACATGTCTAAAAAATTGACTTTCCAGGAAATCATCCTTACTTTGCAACAATACTGGAATGACCAGGGTTGTATGCTCATGCAGGCGTATGATAATGAAAAGGGTGCGGGAACCATGAGTCCTTATACTTTCCTCCGTGCCATCGGTCCTGAGCCATGGAACGCGGCTTATGTAGAGCCTTCTCGTCGTCCAGCAGATGGGCGTTACGGTGAAAACCCAAACCGTCTTTACCAACACCACCAATTCCAAGTGGTCATGAAACCATCACCATCAAATATCCAAGAACTCTACCTGGAGTCATTGGAAAAATTGGGGATCAATCCTTTGGAACACGATATTCGTTTCGTTGAAGATAACTGGGAAAATCCATCAACTGGTTCAGCTGGTCTTGGATGGGAAGTTTGGCTTGACGGTATGGAGATCACGCAGTTCACATACTTCCAACAAGTCGGTGGTTTGGCAACTGGTCCTGTTACTGCTGAGGTAACCTATGGGCTAGAACGTTTGGCTTCCTACATCCAGGAAGTAGATTCTGTTTATGATATCGAATGGGCTCCAGGAGTTAAATATGGAGAAATCTTCCTTCAGCCAGAATACGAGCACTCAAAATACAGTTTTGAAGTTTCAGACCAAGATATGCTTCTTTCTAACTTCGAGAAATTTGAAAAAGAAGCAGGATGTGCGTTAGAGTTAGGCCTTGTTCATCCAGCCTATGATTACGTTTTGAAATGTTCACATACCTTCAACCTACTCGACGCTCGTGGTACTGTATCTGTTACAGAACGTGCCGGCTACATTGCCCGCATCCGTAACTTGGCCCGTGTTGTAGCCAAAACCTTCGTCGCAGAACGTAAGAAACTAGGCTACCCACTTCTCGACGAAGCAACCCGTGCAAAACTCCTAGCAGAAGAGGAAGAATAAAAAAGAGTTACAAGAATGGAAAAGGGGCGAACAAAGTGAGCCCATATGGAACCCAGAGGCAAGTCGGAGACTTGCTAATGGGATAGGCACCGCCGTACTGGTATATGGGGATTTTTGAAACGTGAGGTTCAAAAATCAGTTGGCTAAATCCACTTTGATGAGACTGTTGGAAATCTATGTCAAGAAAACAAAAGATTTCCCTACAGACTCACAAAGTTAGTTAGCGACGTCCCCAGTACCTAAGGTGCCTATCAGAAAAAGAATTTTGTAAAGGAAGAAACATGACAAAAAACTTATTAGTAGAACTAGGACTCGAAGAGTTACCAGCCTACGTTGTCACACCAAGTGAAAAACAACTAGGTGTAAAAATGGCAGCCTTCTTGGATGAAAATCGCCTTTCATACGAAGGGATTCAAACTTTCTCAACTCCACGTCGTTTGGCTGTTCGTGTACTTGGTTTAGCAGACCAGCAAACAGATTTGACTGAAGATTTTAAAGGACCTTCTAAGAAAATCGCCTTGGATGCAGAAGGGAACTTTTCTAAAGCAGCTCAAGGATTCGTCCGTGGAAAAGGTTTGACGGTAGATGACATTGAATTCCGTGAAATTAAAGGTGAAGAATATGTCTATGTAACCAAGCATGAAGCTGGAAAATCTGCTGAGGAAGTGTTGACAGGGATTCCAGAAGTATTGGCTAGCCTTAGCTTCCCAGTAAGTATGCACTGGGCAAATAATACCTTTGAATACATTCGTCCTGTCCATACTTTGATAGTCCTTTTGGATGATGAAGCTCTTGATATGGACTTCTTGGATATTCACTCTGGACGAGTAAGCCGTGGGCATCGTTTCCTTGGACATGAAGTGGAAATTCGTCATGCTGATAGTTACGAAGAGGATTTACGAAAAGTCTATGTCATTGCTGACAGTATTGAACGCGAAAATATGATTCGTGAACAAATCAAGGCTATTGAAGCATCAGAAGGTGTTCAAGTTCAGGTTGATGAGGGACTTTTGAATGAAGTTTTGAATCTGGTTGAATATCCAACTGCTTTTATTGGTAATTTTGATCCTAAATACCTAGAGGTTCCAGAAGAAGTTTTGGTTACTTCAATGGAAACTCATCAACGCTATTTTGTTGTCCGTGATCTTGAAGGAAATCTAAAACCAAACTTTATTTCAGTTCGTAACGGAAATGCTGAACACTTGGAAAATGTCATTCGAGGAAATGAGAAAGTCTTAGTTGCCCGTTTGGAAGATGGTGAATTCTTCTGGCGTGAAGACCAAAAACTCAAGATTGAAGATTTAGTTGCTAAACTTTCACACGTTACCTTCCATGAAAAGATTGGTTCTCTTCGTGAACACATGATTCGTACAGGGCAGATTGCTATCCTGCTAGCAGAAAAAGCTGGTTTATCGGTTGATGAATCTATTGATCTTGCTCGTGCTGCAGCCATTTATAAATTTGACCTCTTAACCGGTATGGTTGGTGAATTTGATGAGCTTCAAGGGATCATGGGTGAGAAGTATGCTCTTCTTGCAGGTGAAAATGCGGCAGTAGCACAAGCTATTCGTGAGCACTATCTTCCAGATTCAGCTGACGGAGCCCTTCCTGAGTCTAAAGTTGGTGCTATCCTTGCACTA
Source organism: Streptococcus sp. SM5 (assembly GCF_027497975.1). Classification (NCBI taxonomy): domain Bacteria; kingdom Bacillati; phylum Bacillota; class Bacilli; order Lactobacillales; family Streptococcaceae; genus Streptococcus; species Streptococcus sp. SM5. The sequence goes on from NZ_JAJNSC010000002.1 coordinate 60,072, forward strand.
GCTGATAAATTAGATACTCTCTTATCTTTCTTCTCGGTTGGCTTGATTCCATCTGGTTCAAACGACCCTTATGCCCTCCGTCGTGCAACACAAGGAATTGTTCGAATTTTAGAAGACTTCGGTTGGCATATTCCAATGGACGAGTTGATTGCGAGCCTTTATGCTTTATCGTTTGATAGTTTAACCTACGATAACCAAGAAGAGGTACTTAACTTCATTAAAGCTCGTGTTGATAAGATGATGGGTTCAACTGCAAAAGATATTAAAGAGGCTGTTCTGGCAAGTTCAAACTTTGTTGTTTCTGATATGATTGCAACCGCAGAAGCATTGACAAATGCATCTAAAAACAGTAGCTACAAACCAGCCGTTGAGTCATTATCTCGTGCCTTTAACCTAGCAGAGAAAGCAGAAGCTTCAGTCAAAGTTGATGGTAGTCTCTTTGAAAATGACCAGGAAAAAGAATTAGCTCAAGCAGTAGAAAAACTTGAATTGAAAGGTTCAGCAAGTGATAAATTAGATCAACTATTTGGCCTTAGCCCAGTTATTGATGCTTTCTTTGATAACACTATGGTTATGGCTGAAGATCAGAAGGTTAAGAATAACCGTTTGGCTATTCTAGCTGAACTTGTCAATAAAGCAAAAACAGTGGCTGCTTTTAACCTTCTTAATACAAAATAGTAATTGAAAAGTAGATTGGAGATCCAAATATGACACCAGAAAAAATCGCTCGTATTAATGAACTTGCTAAAAAGAAAAAAACAGAAGGCTTGACTGCGGAAGAAAAAGTAGAACAAGCCAAACTTCGTGAAGAGTATATCGAAGGCTATCGTCGTTCAGTTCGTCATCACGTTGAAGGAATCAAAATCGTCGATGAAGAGGGTAATGATGTTACCCCAGAAAAACTTCGTCAAGTCCAACGCGAAAAAGGTTTGCACGGAAGAAGTTTGGATGATCCAAATTCATAAATTGAAAAACTCGGTTAGATTTACCTAACCGAGTTTTTATGTAAAGATGAAGCTAAATGTAGTTGACAATATAACTATTTGCTTGCTCCAGAAGTTGCGTCTGCACTATTATTAGAAGATTCAGCTCCGCTACCATGGTTTGTTGATGGGAGAACAGAACCGTTACCAGCGACTAGCCGTTGACCAGTTTCTTGTAGGTACCAGTCAAGCCATGGTTGGAAGTTGAATACGATTTCATTGATACCGGCGTATGATCCGTCAGGATAGTACATAGCTTGGTAGTTGTGAGTATTAATGACACCAGCTGGAGAACCTGGAACAATGGTACGTACGTATTCTTGGTTTCCATTGCGAAGTGTACCGATAACCCACTCTACATTTTTCATACGTGCGGGTGGTAGTGAACCATGGATTGTTGACATTCGGCCACCTGATTGGGAAGGAACTCGCTTCGCAAACATAGTATTAGGGTCTTGATGAACATTGTTGTAGTAAAGGAATTGGTTGTTATCATCAGCATATGTCAATTCGAAAGGCATAGCTTTCAAGAACATATCAATTTGGTTTACTGTAAGAATACCATGGTCAAGTTTGACGTATGTATCACCTGAAACAGCACCTGTAATTTCTGCAACTTTTTCTACCCATTCTGGATCATCTGGATCAACTTCTGTAATAGTTGTGGCAATTGGTCTTCCACAATCCAAGTCTTCTGGTTCGATTGGTTTTGGTTTTTTCAATTTCGAAACGACTCCTACGTATTTAACAAAGTTATCTAAGCAAGTTTCAAGGAATTTAACAGTTCCTTCGTTGGTGATGTTTCCATCGTTATCGAAAGCTTCTTTGGCTTTTCCAAGAAGGAATTCATTTCCTGGTAATGTGTATGCATTTACTCCTGGTGCATCTAGAATCTTTCGTAGATGAACTTGGGCACGTGAAGTACCTTGGTCGTAGTATGATGCTCCCACAATCATAACAGGTTTGTTTTCAAATGGATGAACTTCGTATGAAAGCCATTCAAGGACTGACTTAAGTGAAGCAGAAATAGTGTGGTTGTGCTCAGGAGTGGCGATGATGACACCATCAGCGCGTGTAATCTTATTATACAAGAAACGCAATTGGAAACTTTTGTCCCATTTTTCGTCTTGGTTAAACATTGGAACTTCATCGATTTCCAAAACTTCTAGTTCAAATTTAAATTTAAACTGACGGCGGATGAACTCCAAGAGTTTGCGGTTATATGATTGATCGTAGTTTGATCCAACAAGTCCAACAAATTTCATTCTTTCGATCTCCTATCTTACAAATTTTCCCAATCAAAATCTTCAGCATCTTTGCGAAGAAGCTCTTGTGCGTTACGCAATTTCTCAGTAACTTTAACAAAGATACGGAAGTCATCAAAGATGGCATCCAATTTCTTGATGACATCAAGATCTACCAAGTCACCATTTTGATCAAATGCTTGAAGAGAATGAGAAAGCAAGAATTCATCAGGAAGAACATTTGCTTTAATCTCAGGTGCATTCAAAATTTGACGAAGTTGCAATTGAGCACGTGATGAACCGAGTGTACCATATGAAGCACCTGTAATCATAATTGGTTTGTTCAAAAGTGGGAATACTCCGTAAGAAATCCAAGCTAGGGCGCTCATAAGAACAGCCGGAATTGAGTGGTCGTATTCTGGTGTACCTATGATAACACCATCAGCTGCTTCGATTTTAGCTACGATTTCCATAGCTTCAGCTGGAATTTGTTTGTCGGCTGGTTTGTTAAATACAGGTAGATCTTTAATTTCTACCAATTCGATTTCTGCTTTATCAGCAAAGTGTTTCTGCATGTATTGAAGCAGTTGACGGTTTGTGGAACGTTTTGAGTTAGTTCCTACAATAGCAATAAGTTTAAGCATGGGCTTTCCTTTCTCTTTTTGCATTATTAATTATTTATCGTTGGATACCAGATGAACAAGCTAAGCGTCCATCTTTGTCAATGAGGATGGCTTCTATACCTTCAATATTTTCGACTTGCCACATAATAGAAGCGCTACGTTCGCCAAATAATCGTGTGGTCCATATCTCCCCATCAACTGAACGGTCAGATATTATGGTTAAACTCGCTAAATCCGTTTCAATGGGATAGCCGGTTTCACTATCAAAAATGTGATGATAATCCTTTCCATTAATTTCAAGGTGCCGTTCATAAATACCCGAAGTAACAACTGATTTTCCAGTAACAGATAAGGTCATCAGGTGATTACCACGTGTATGAGTTGGATCTTGAATGCCGATTTGCCACGGACGTCCATCTTTTGATTGGTTGTTCCCAATTGTGAGGATGTTTCCTCCAAGATTGATAAGAGCAGAAGTGACGCCGTTTTCTTTTAAGAAAGCTGCAACCTTATCTGCACTGTACCCCTTTGCTAAACACCCTAAGTCAATTTTCATTCCCTTTTTTTCTAGGAAAACTGTAGAATTGACTGAATCGAGTTTAATAAAATGAGGATCTATTAGTGGTAAGACTGAAGCAATTTCTTCAGGGCTTGCAAGCTTTGCATCGGAAAAACCAATACGCCAGGTTTGAACCAAAGGCCCTATACTAATATTGAGATGACTTTTAGGTGCTAGACTGTGTTCTAGACCTAATGAAATCAGTTCAAACAAATCTGGGTGGACTTTAACTGGGGCAATACCTGCCTTGTAGTTAATTTCCATTAATTCAGATTCAGTACTGTTAGCATTGAAGCGAAATTCAAGTTCCTTGAGCAAATCAAAAGCTTGACGGAGAAGATTATCCGCTTGTTCATGTACTAAGGAAATAGTAATCGTAGTTCCCATTAATCGCTCAGATGATGAACTGAGAGACAAAGAATCAACTCCCTTCAAATCACTCGGAAATAGCTATAAATCTTGAATTAATAAGAAATTTATAATTTATTTCCATATAAATAGAATATCATAAAGTCAGCGTTTTCACAAATTGCTTTTTATAAAAAGTCAAGAAAAATGCTCAAAATAATAATTATTAAAAATTAGATATTAAATAAGTTTTAATTATAATAGATTAACTTTTTATTTATAGTCAAAATTAAGTAATTTCAAACAAAAAAACTTGTAAACGCTAACAGAAAGTGTTATAATATTAAGGAAAAAAATAATTAAAGGTAGGATTTATCTTATGAGTAAAATCGTAGTTGTGGGTGCTAACCACGCTGGAACTGCATGTATCAACACTATGTTGGACAACTTTGGAAACGAAAACGAAATCGTTGTATTTGACCAAAACTCAAATATCTCATTCCTTGGATGTGGAATGGCACTTTGGATTGGTGAGCAAATCGACGGTGCTGAAGGCTTGTTCTACTCTGATAAAGAAAAGCTTGAAGCTAAAGGTGCGAAAGTTTACATGAACTCACCTGTACTTTCAATCGACTACGATAACAAAGTTGTTACTGCAGAAGTTGAAGGAAAAGAACACAAAGAATCATACGATAAGTTGATCTTCGCTACTGGTTCTACACCAATTTTGCCTCCAATTGAAGGTGTTGAAATTGTTAAAGGAAACCGTGAATTCAAGACTACTCTTGAAAACGTACAATTTGTTAAGTTGTACCAAAATGCTGAAGAAGTTATCAACAAACTTGCTGACAAGAGCCAACACCTTGAGCGCATCGCTGTTGTAGGTGGTGGATACATCGGTGTTGAACTTGCTGAAGCTTTCGAACGTCTTGGAAAAGAAGTTGTCCTTGTTGATATCGTTGACACAGTATTGAACGGATACTACGACAAAGACTTCACTCAAATGATGGCTAAGAACTTGGAAGACAACAACATCCGTTTGGCACTTGGTCAAACTGTTAAAGCTATCGAAGGTGACGGTAAAGTTGAACGCTTGGTAACTGACAAAGAAACATTTGACGTTGATATGGTTGTTCTTGCAGTTGGTTTCCGTCCAAACACTGCTCTTGCTGACGGTAAGATCGAACTCTTCCGTAACGGTGCTTTCCTTGTAGACAAGAAACAAGAAACATCTATCCCAGGTGTATACGCTGTTGGTGACTGTGCGACTGTTTATGACAACGCTCGTAAAGACACTAGCTACATCGCGCTTGCTTCAAACGCTGTTCGTACTGGTATCGTTGGTGCTTACAACGCTTGTGGACATGAACTTGAAGGAATTGGTGTTCAAGGATCAAATGGTATCTCAATCTATGGTCTCCACATGGTTTCAACTGGTTTGACACTTGAAAAAGCTAAAGCTGCTGGTTACAATGCTACTGAAACTGGATTTAACGACCTTCAAAAACCAGAATTTATGAAACATGACAACCATGAAGTAGCTATCAAGATTGTCTTTGATAAAGACAGCCGTGAAATCCTTGGTGCTCAAATGGTATCTCGCGATTCAGCTATCGGTATGGCTATCCACATGTTCTCACTTGCTATCCAAGAACATGTTACAATTGATAAATTGGCATTGACTGACCTATTCTTCTTGCCACACTTCAACAAACCATACAACTACATCACAATGGCAGCATTGTCAGCTGAAAAATAATATCTATTAAAACAGAAGAGCATGCTCTTCTGTTTTTTTGTATATTGAAATAAAAAAGCAATCCTATGATTAGGTTGCTTTTCTGTTTTAAATTGCTAGTTTACCTTGGGTCAAATGTAAATCCTTCTCCTAGGATTTCATGGGCTTCAGTAATAGTGATAAAGGCCATAGGATCTACAGAATGGATCATTTCTTTCATCTTAACCATTTCATTTCTTGCTACGATACAATAGACAATTTTTAAATCGTTTTTACTGTAGTAGCCTTGACCTGAAATAAAAGTAACACCACGTCCAAGCTCGTCATTAATTTTATCAGCTAGTTCGATTGGCTTTTGAGTGATGATCATGAAGCCTTTACCAGCATAACCACCCTCTCCAATCAAATCGATAACTCGAGATACGATAAAGTCAAATAGAAGGGTATAGGTTACTAGACGAAGATCTTGGAAGATGATTAAAATCAGCATCAGGATTAGGAAGTCTAATCCAAAAAGTAATTTTCCGACTGAAATATTAGTATATTTATTAAGGATTCGAGCGACAATATCAGTTCCACCTGTAGTTCCACCAGAGTTAAAAATGATTCCTAAGCCAACTCCTAAGAGTACTCCTGAGACAAGGGCTACGATGACTAAGTCACCTTCAAGATTAAACTGAAGAGGGATTTTTTCAAAGATAGCCAACCAGACGGATACGGATATAGTTCCAAGGAGACTCGAATATAGGGTTTTTGCTCCAAAAATTCTCCAGGCAAGGATAAAGAGAGGGATATTGATGATGATGTTCATCAATGAGATAGGGATATTAAAGAGATAATAGGTAATTAGGGTGATACCAGTGACTCCACCTTCAAATAGATGATGGGGGACTACAAAATATGTAAGTCCGAAGGCAAATATAGCAGCACCTAGTATGATAGTCATGATAGACTTTATATGGTTATACATTCAGAGAAAGACCTCCTTTCTATTGCACTGAAAATTGTGACATGGGAGCTTAATTTAATTTCATGGATTGGATTTTATCCGGATCTGGAGTAACACGAAGAGTTTTTTGACCGGTATAGGTAACAAATCCAGGCTTCCCACCAGTAGGTTTGTTGAGTTTTTTAACCTGTATCATATCAACTTGTACTAGATTTGATAAGCGTCCTTTTGAGTAGTAGGCAGCAAGCTCAGCAGCATCTGTCTTAACCTCGTCAGAAGGGTCGAGATTTCCAGTAATGACGACATGACTACCAGGTATGTCTTTGGCGTGGAACCAAAGTTCTTCTTTACGAGCCATTTTGAAGGTTAATTCGTCGTTTTGAAGATTGTTACGACCGACTAGGATAATGGTTTTACCATCAGTAGCAAGATATTTTTCAGGTTTTTTTCGTTTCTGAAGTTTCTCACGTTGACGTCTTCTGATGAATCCTGTCTGAATTAATTCTTCGCGAATCTCAGCAATCTCATCCAGTCCAGCCTGATTGAGGACTGTTTCAACACTTTCAAGATAGAGAATGGTTGACTTAGTTTCCTCTATCAAGTCTGTTAAATACTTGACTGATTCTTTTAATTTTTGATATCGCTTGAAGTAGCGTTGTGCATTTTGGTTTGGGCTTAAAGCTTTATCAAGTGCGATGGTAACCGGTTGATTAGTGTAATAATTATCCAAAACCACCTGGTCTTGATCATTTGGAACTTGATGAAGAAAAGTCGTTAATAACTCACCTTTTTGTCGGAATTCCTCAGCATTTTCGGTAGCAAGGAGTTCTTTTTCTTGCTTCTTAAGCTTTTGACGATTTTTTTGTAGTTCATTTTCCACACGGCGAATGAGTTCGCTAGCCTGTTGTTTGACACGGTCGCGCTCGGCCTTGTCTTTATAGTAGGTATCCAGCAATTCGGAAAGGCTAGAAAAAGGTTCACCTACACGATTTGAGAAAGGTACAGGACTAAATGAGGATTCCGTTAGGTATGGTTTGGTTCCTTGAGAGAAAAAATTACGGAAGGTATTTAATTTATCATCAAGGAGAATTTTCTCCAATTCCATAGCTGTATCACGTCCCAATCCTTGGAAAAGATGTTGAAGATTCTTTGCAGTTAATTCTTGAGTTTGGAGAATTTCAAATAGTTTTTCATTCTTAATAGTAAAAGGATTAAAGTCATCTGAGCTTGGAGGAGCGATGAAAGTAGCTCCCGGTAATAAGGTCCGATAGCTATTCTGAGAAAAACCAATGTGCTTGATAACTTCAAGTATTTTGTTATTTGCTTTATCTACAAGCAAGATGTTGCTATGTTTTCCCATAATCTCAATAATGAGTGTAGCCTGGATATGATCTCCAATTTCATTTTTATTAGAAACTGTGATTTCCACGATACGATCATTATCAATTTGTTGGATAGATTCAATGACAGCACCTTGAAGATACTTTCTTAAAACCATAATAAAGGTTGATGGCTGTGCAGGGTTTTCAAAAGTTGATTCAGTTAATTGAATACGACCAAAAACTGGATGGGCAGAAAGGAGCAAACGATGACTTTTACGATTGCTTCGAATTTGCAAGACTAATTCTTGCTCAAAAGGTTGATTAATTTTCTGGATACGACCATTTACTAATTCTGTTCGTAATTCCTCAACCATGTGGTGTAAAAAAAATCCGTCAAATGACATGGTTCTCTCCTCGTGATTGTATTACATAGTATTATATCAAAAAGGTAGAATAAAATCATAGAAATATGGTATAATAAAGCCAAGTAAAGAGAATCGAGAAACACATGTTTATTGAAATAGTAGATGAAACTGGAAAAGTTTCAAACGAAATTCTACAACAAACTCAAGAAATTTTAGAGTTTGCTGCCAAAAAGTTAGGAAAAGAAGACAAGGAGATGGCAGTTACTTTTGTGACGAATGAGCGGAGTCATGAACTCAATTTAGAGTATCGAGATACAGATCGTCCAACTGATGTCATCAGTCTTGAATACAAGCCCGAGCTAGAGATTTCTTTTGATGAAGAAGATTTAGCTAATGATCCTGATTTGGCAGATATGTTGTCAGAATTTGATGCCTATATTGGCGAACTATTCATCTCTATTGATAAAGCGCATGAGCAAGCTCAAGAGTACGGTCATAGTTTTGAACGTGAGATGGGCTTCTTGGCAGTACACGGCTTTTTACATATTAACGGTTATGATCACTACACTCCCGAAGAAGAAGCGGAGATGTTCGGTTTACAGGAAGAAATTTTGACTGCCTATGGACTCACAAGACAATAAAAGAAAATGGAAAAATCGTGACCTAATCACAAGTTTGGAATTTGCTTTTACAGGAATTTTGACTGCGATTAAGGAAGAACGAAATATGAGAAAACATGTGGTGACAGCCATAATTGTTATTCTTGCAGGTTTTGTTTTTCGGGTATCACGAATCGAATGGCTTTTTCTTCTTTTAAGCATTTTCTTGGTAATAGCATTTGAGATTCTTAACTCAGCTATCGAAAATGTTGTGGATTTGGCTAGCCATTATCACTTCGACATGCTGGCAAAGAAGGCTAAGGACATGGCTGCAGGTGCAGTCCTTGTTGTTTCTGTTTTAGCAGCTTTGATCGGTTTACTAATCTTTATCCCTAGAATTTGGGATACACTATTTATGATAATGAGGAAATAATGACATTTAAATCAGGCTTTGTAGCTATTTTAGGACGTCCTAACGTTGGGAAGTCAACATTTTTGAATCACGTAATGGGGCAAAAAATTGCCATCATGAGTGATAAGGCGCAAACAACGCGTAATAAAATCATGGGAATTTATACCACTGATAAAGAACAAATTGTCTTTATCGATACTCCAGGGATTCACAAACCTAAAACTGCGCTCGGAGATTTTATGGTAGAGTCAGCATATAGCACCCTTCGTGAAGTGGATACCGTGCTTTTTATGGTTCCTGCAGATGAGCCACGTGGTAAGGGTGACGATATGATTATCGAACGTCTTAAAGCTGCAAAAGTTCCCGTAATTTTAGTAGTTAATAAAATTGATAAGGTTCATCCGGATCAACTTTTGGCACAAATCGATGATTTCCGTAATCAAATGGACTTCAAAGAGATTGTACCCATCTCGGCTCTTCAGGGAAATAATGTATCACATTTAGTAGATATCTTAAGTGAGAATTTAGAAGAAGGTTTTCAATATTTCCCAGCTGATCAAATTACAGACCACCCAGAGCGCTTCTTGGTTTCAGAAATGATTCGTGAGAAAGTTCTTCACTTAACTCGTGAGGAAATCCCTCATTCTGTTGCAGTTGTGGTGGACTCTATGAAGCGTGATGAGGAGACGGACAAGGTTCATATTCGAGCAACCATCATGGTTGAACGTGACAGTCAAAAGGGTATCGTCATCGGAAAAGGTGGCGCCATGCTCAAGAAGATCGGAACCCTTGCGCGTAAGGATATCGAGCTCATGCTAGGGGATAAAGTCTTCTTAGAAACTTGGGTAAAGGTCAAGAAAAACTGGCGTGATAAAAAGCTAGATTTGGCTGACTTTGGCTATAATGAGAAAGAATATTAAGTAGAGGTGGGCTCATGCCTGCTTCTTGTTTTTACAGAAGGAGGATGTATGCCTGAATTACCTGAGGTTGAAACAGTTCGCCGTGGTCTAGAAAAATTGATTCTTGGAAAAAAGATTTCTAGTATAGAGGTCCATTATCCCAAAATGATCAAGACCGACTTGGAAGAATTTCAAAAGGAATTGCCTGGTCAAATTATCGAGTCGATGGGACGTCGTGGAAAGTACTTGCTATTTCACCTGTCAGACAAGATTTTGATTTCACATTTGCGAATGGAAGGCAAGTATTTTTACTACCAAGACCAAGTTCCAGAACGCAAACACGCCCATGTTTTGATTCGCTTTGAAGATGGTGGTACTTTGGTGTACGAGGATGTCAGAAAGTTTGGAACTATGGAACTGTTAGTACCTGAGCTTCTGGAATCCTACTTTCTTTCAAAAAAATTAGGTCCAGAACCTACAGAACAGGATTTTGATCTCCTAACCTTTCAAAAGGCATTGAAGAAATCGAAAAAACCAATTAAAACTCACTTGTTAGATCAGACTTTGGTTGCTGGCTTGGGAAATATTTATGTGGATGAAGTTCTCTGGAGGGCTATGGTTCACCCCGTTAAATCTTCACAAAAAGTAACAAAAAAAGAAGCAAAAGCTATTCACGAACAAACTATAAGAGTTTTAGAGCAAGCTGTTAACAAGGGTGGTTCTACCATTAGAAGCTACACCAATGCCTTTGGTGAGGATGGGACTATGCAAGAACTACACCAAGTATATGATAAAGCGGGATTAGCTTGTTCACGCTGTGGTTCTATTATAGAAAAAATTCAACTAGGTGGACGTGGAACTCATTTTTGTCCTAGGTGTCAAAGGAGAAGTTGATGGGAAAAATTATTGGTATCACAGGAGGGATTTCTTCTGGTAAATCAACAGTAACAAATTTTTTACGTCAGAGAGGTTTTCAAGTAGTCGATGCTGATTCACTTGTACATCAGCTTCAAGCTCCAGGAGGTCGACTCTATAATATTTTAGTTGAGCATTTTGGTAAACAGGTTGTTTTAAAGAATGGAGAACTAAACCGCCCTCTACTAGCTAGTCTGATTTTTTCTAATCCTGAAGAACAAGAATGGTCTAAAGAAACTCAAGGTCAAGTCATTTTAGAAGAGTTAGCTGCTTTAAAAAATCAGTTGGCTCAAACTGAAGCTCTCTTTTTTATGGATATTCCTCTCTTGTTTGAACAAGGTTATGAATCTTGGTTTGATGAAGTATGGTTAATCTATCTCGACAGAGAAACTCAGATAGAAAGATTGATGAATAGAGACAAACTATCTCTAGAAGCTGCTGAATCTCGACTTGCTTCACAGTGGCCTTTAGACAAAAAGAAAAAACTTGCGACTCACATTATTGATAACAGTGGAAGTCTTGATCAACTATTGAGTCAAATCATTTCTCTACTAGAGAGAGGTGAGTTCTATGAAAGAGATTAATTGGAAAAATAATCTTCGTATAGCTTGGATTGGTTGTTTCTTGACAGGAGCTTGTGTATCCTTGGTTCTCCCTTTTATGCCAATTTTTGTTGAAGAATTAGGAGTTGAACCAAGTCAGATCACATTCTATTCAGGGATAGCTATTTCAATCTCTGCTGTTTCGGCTGCTTTTATATCGCCTATTTGGGGGATTTTAGCAGACAAATATGGCCGTAAACCTATGATGATTAGAGCAGGGATTGCTATGACTATTACAATGGGAGGCTTGGCCTTTGTACCAAATATCTTTTGGCTTTTAGTCTTACGTTTTTTGAATGGAGTATTTACTGGATACGTACCAAATGCAACTGCCTTAATAGCCAGTCAAGTTCCAAAGGATAAGTCGGGTTATGCTCTGGGAACAATAACATCTGGAGTTTTAGCAGGAACACTTTCAGGCCCTTTTGTTGGAGGTTTGATTGCAGAATTATTTGGGATTCGAAATGCCTTTTTAATGGTTGGGGCTCTAGTATCTTTAGCTGCTATCTTGACTATATTCTTTATCAAGGAAGATTTTCAGCCTGTAACCAAAGAAACTGCAATTCCAACAAAATATTTATATGCTAGTCTGAAGTATCCATACCTTTTATTTAACTTATTTGCAACAAGTTTTGTCATTCAATTTGCAGCTCAATCTATCGGGCCTATTCTCGCTCTCTATGTTCGAGAACTAGGGCAGAAGGAGAATCTTCTCTTTGTCTCTGGTGTAATAGTTTCTAGCATGGGTTTATCGAGTATGATGAGTGCAGGTATTATGGGACGATTGGGAGATAAGGTTGGCAATCATCGACTTCTGATCTCAGCTCAAGTCTATTCAGCTGTAATATACGTACTTTGTGCCAATGCTACAAGTCCATTTGAACTGGGAATTTACCGCTTTCTTTTCGGTCTAGGAACAGGGGCCTTAGTTCCCGGTATCAATGCTATTCTTAGTAAAATGGCTCCAAAATCAGCTATTTCGAGGGTGTTTGCTTTCAACCAAGTATTTTTTTACCTAGGAGGGGTGATTGGTCCTCTAGCAGGTTCTTTAGTCGCAAATCAATTTGGTTATAAGTCTGTATTTTATGCAACAGCAGCCTGTGTTGCTCTGAGTTGTATTTTTAACCTAATCCAATTTAGAACATTATTAAAAGTGAAGGAAATCTAGTGCGTGTCAAAATTAATCTGAAATGTTCCTCTTGTGGAAGCATGAATTATCTAACCAGTAAGAACTCAAAAACTCATCCAGATAAGATTGAAGTTCTAAAATATTGTCCAAAGGAAAGAAAAGTTACTTTACATCTTGAATCTAAGTAGAAATTATGATAAAATAATAAGGATTTTAAGGAGTTTGATATGTATAACCTATTATTAACCATTTTATTAGTATTATCCGTTGTGATTGTGATTGCAATCTTCATGCAACCAACTAAGAATCAATCTAGCAATGTATTTGATGCCAGTGCAGGTGACTTATTCGAACGTAGCAAGGCTCGTGGTTTTGAAGCCGTGATGCAGCGTTTGACAGGAATCTTGGTCTTTTTCTGGCTAGCCATTGCCTTAGCATTGACGGTATTATCAAGTAGATAAGAAAATAATGGGCGAGACTAGGTCTTAGCCTATTTTTGTTTTTAAAGACATAAGGTTTTACACCAAAGGAAAAATTTATAAATCTAGAAAGAAAACATGAAAGATAAAATAAAAGAATATTTAAAAGAGAAGGGACGAGTCTCAGTTAATGACCTAGCCCAAGCTCTAGGAAAGGATGGATCCAAGGATTTTCGTGAGTTGATAAAAAACTTGTCCCTCATGGAAAGAAAACACCAGATCCGTTTTGAAGAAGATGGAAGTTTGACCATCAATCAAAAGAAGAAACAGGAAATTACCCTTAAAGGAATTTTTCACGCTCATAAAAATGGCTTTGGTTTCGTTAGCTTAGAGGGAGAAGAAGACGATCTTTTTGTTGGTAAAAATGATGTTAACTATGCCATTGATGGCGATACTGTTGAAATTGTGATCAAGAAGGTTGCGGACCGCCAAAAAGGAACAGCAGCTGAAGCTAAGATTATTGATATTTTGGAACACAGTTTGACGACGGTTGTTGGTCAAATTGTTCTTAATGAGGAAAAGCCTAAGTATGCGGGTTATATCCGTTCTAAAAATCAAAAGATTAGTCAACCAATCTACGTTAAGAAGCCAGCTATTCAATTAGACGGTACAGAAGTTCTCAAGGTCTTTATCGATAAGTACCCAAGTAAGAAACACGATTTCTTTGTCGCTAGTGTGCTAGATGTTGTTGGACATTCTACAGATGCAGGGATTGATGTCCTCGAGGTCTTGGAATCAATGGACATTGTATCTGAGTTTCCAGAAGCTGTTCTTAAGGAAGCAGATAGCGTTCCAAATGCACCATCTGAAGCGGATATGGAAGGCCGTCTGGACTTAAGAGATGAAATTACCTTTACCATTGATGGAGCTGACGCAAAAGACTTGGATGATGCTGTCCATATCAAACCACTGAAGAACGGCAATATCGAACTAGGTGTTCACATCGCAGATGTTTCTTACTACGTAACAGAGGGATCTGCACTTGATAAGGAAGCCTTAAATCGTGCGACCTCTGTTTATGTAACAGACCGAGTGGTTCCAATGCTTCCAGAACGTCTGTCAAACGGTATCTGTTCCCTTAACCCTCAAGTGGACCGCTTGACTCAATCTGCTATTATGGAGATTGATAAAAATGGTCGTGTTCGTAATTATACGATTACACAGACTGTTATCAAGACAAGTTTCCGTATGACTTATAGTGATGTCAATGACATCCTAGCAGGTGACGAGGAAAAGAGACTAGAGTATAAGAAAATTGTTCCTAGTATCGAACTTATGGCCAAGCTCCATGAGACTTTGGAAAGTATGCGAATCAAGCGTGGTGCTTTAAATTTTGATACCAATGAAGCTAAGATTTTAGTCGATAAAAAAGGCAAGCCAGTTGATATTGTTCTTCGTCATCGTGGTGTCGCTGAACGTATGATTGAGTCCTTTATGTTGATTGCTAACGAAACGGTTGCCGAGCACTTTAGCAAGCTGGACCTACCTTTTATCTATCGTATTCATGAGGAACCTAAAGCTGAGAAAGTTCAAAAGTTTATTGATTATGCTTCAAGTTTTGGCTTGAGAATTTATGGGACTGCCAGTGAGATAAGCCAGGGAGCCCTTCAAGAGATCATGAGTGCTGTTGAAGGTGAGCCTTATGCGGATGTATTGTCCATGATGCTTCTGCGCTCTATGCAGCAGGCTCGTTATTCTGAGCATAATCATGGGCATTATGGCTTAGCTGCAGACTATTACACTCACTTTACCAGTCCGATTCGCCGTTATCCGGACCTCCTTGTTCACCGTATGATTCGTGACTATGGACGTTCTAAGGAAGTAGCGGAGCATTTTGAACAAGTAATTCCTGAGATTGCAACTCAATCTTCAAATCGTGAGCGTCGTGCTATCGAGGCAGAGCGCGAAGTCGAGGCTATGAAAAAAGCTGAATACATGGAAGATTATGTTGGTGAAGAGTATGATGCTGTTGTATCAAGTATCGTCAAATTTGGTCTTTTTGTTGAATTACCTAATACAGTCGAAGGTTTAATTCACATTACCAATCTACCTGAATTTTACCATTTTAACGAACGCGATTTAACCCTCCGTGGGGAGAAATCAGGAATCACTTTCCGAGTGGGACAGCAGATCCGTATTCGTGTCGAAAGAGCCGATAAGATCACTGGCGAGATTGATTTCTCCTTTATTCCAAGTGAATTTGATGTGATTGAAAAAGGTTTGAAAGACTCTGGTCGTAAGAATAGAGGTCGTCGTTTGGATAAGAAAGAAGACAAGAGAAAATCTGGTCGCTTAGGTGATAAGCGCAAGCATTCTCCAAAAGACAAGAAGAAAAAAAGCAAGAAATCTTTTTATAAGGAAGTAGCAAAGAAAGGAGCCAAGCATGGCAAAGGGCGAGGGAAAGGTCGTCGCGCAAAATAAAAAGGCGCACCACGACTATACAATCGTAGATACGCTAGAAGCAGGAATGGTCCTGACAGGAACTGAGATCAAGAGTGTTCGAGCAGCCCGCATTAATCTGAAAGATGGGTTTGCCCAGGTTAAGAATGGGGAAGTTTGGCTGAGTAATGTCCATATCGCTCCTTATGAAGAGGGCAATATCTGGAACCAGGAGCCAGAGCGTCGTCGTAAACTTCTTCTTCATAAAAAACAAATCCAGAAATTGGAGCAAGAAACTAAAGGGACAGGGATGACCTTGGTTCCTCTTAAAGTTTATATCAAAGATGGCTATGCCAAGCTCCTTTTAGGACTTGCAAAAGGGAAACACGATTACGATAAACGTGAGTCTATCAAACGTCGTGAGCAGGATCGTGATATTGCGCGTGTTATGAAAGCTGTTAATCACCGATAGAAAGAGTGAAGAATATGGAAAAACTAGTTGCCTACAAACGCATGCCTGTTTGGAATAAAGACACCATGCCAGAGGCTGTTCAAAGAAAACACAATACTAAGGTCGGAACCTGGGGCAAGATTACCGTATTAAAAGGAACTCTTAAGTTTATTGAATTGACTGAAGAGGGAGAAGTTATAGCTGAGCACCTCTTTGAAGCAGGTGCTGATAATCCTATGGCACAACCTCAAGCTTGGCACAGAGTAGAAGCTGCCACAGATGATGTGGAGTGGTATTTGGAATTTTATTGTAAACCAGAGGATTATTTCCCAAAGAAATACAATAGCAATCCAGTTCATTCGGAGGTTTTAGAAGCTATACAGACCGTGAAACCATGTAAAGCACTAGACCTAGGATGTGGTCAAGGAAGAAATGCACTCTTTCTCGCTCAACATGGCTTTGATGTTACAGCAGTTGACCAAAATGAACTTTCCCTTGAAATCTTGCAAAGTATCGTGGAGCAAGAAGATTTGGAAATGCCTGTTGGTCTATACGATATCAATTCAGCAAGCATCGGACAAACTTACGGTTTTATCGTATCGACAGTTGTGCTCATGTTTTTACAAGCAGATCGTATTCCGGCTATTATCCAAAACATGCAGGAGCAAACCTCAATTGGGGGTTACAATTTGATTGTGTGTGCTATGGATACAGAAGATTATCCATGTTCAGTTAATTTCCCATTTACCTTCAAAGAGGGTGAGTTGGCAAATTACTACAAGGATTGGGAATTAATCAAGTACAATGAAAATCCTGGGTATCTCCACCGTCGTGATGAGAATGGCAATCGTATCCAACTACGCTTTGCGACTATGTTGGCTAAAAAGGTAAAATAAACATTAAGTGAGTAGATAATTTCCATTATCTACTCATTTTTTGTAAAGTTTGATCTTTTATAATCCTATTTATGCTATACTAGGGTGTAGATAACGCTTTCAATTAAATTAGATATAAATAGCTAATGGAATTTCAGCTCTTTTATTTTAAATTTACTACAATTAGTAATATGTTCTCGTTCAGGAGGAAAAAATGTCCCGTCTTTTAGTTAAAATTTTTAACCATCACACCATTGAGAAAAATGTCTATCCAGCCTTCTTAACTGAAAGTGATGCGATTCTTTTTTTATCCTTAAGTAAAATCAAGGAGGAAGAGAAAATATCCTTAAAACATTTTTTGATGGAGCAGGTGCCTCACATTAAACAAGTGACTTTTCGTCAAATAAGCCTTGAAAAATTTTCCGAAGAATTGGATCCTGTCTTAACAAATTATAAAGAGGTTGCCTTAGATGTTTTCGGTAACGATTCTTTACTTGCTATCAAGCTATATGAGTACGGAATGGAAAGAAAACTTTCTATTCATGCCATAGATGTTGAGGGAGAGAAACAATATTCCTGGGATGCTGGGAGATTAGTCGAAAGTAATTTAAATATTCCTTCTTTATCGATCCAGCAATTGATAGAATTGCGTGGTGGTAAACTCATTAAATCGAAACAACATAGATGTAGTCAGAAACAAATTGCTGCCATCAAAAAACTAGCAAACTATGCGATTTCAAACCCAGAACAATGGTATCAAGTTACTCAATTTTTCGCTTTAGCAAAAACTGGAGATTTTCATGCTGAAACAGGTAAGGTTTTAATGAATAACGGGAAGCGTTATCCCTATCCAGCAGCATTGATTTCCCTATTAACCGAAGCTGGTATGATTCATATTGATGAAGAAAAGACTGATAAAGTTATCTATTCTTTTCCTAGCCCAGAAGCTCAACAAATTTGCCGAAACAAGGGCCATATCTTAGAATTATATCTTTACCTTTTAGCAAGAGAATCAGGTTTTTTCGATGAATGTATGATAGGAGCTGAAATAGATTGGAATGGAATTTTTCCAGAAGCTGATAATGTTCAAAATGAGATTGATGTCGTGCTTCGCAAAGGAAGATCTATTATTTTTATATCATGTAAAATGACAGACTTATCAGTTGAAGCCATCAATGAACTGGAAGTTTATGCCAACCATTTTGCTGGAGAAACTTGCCTGAAATTAATCGTGTGTTCGGGAAAAATTAATCCTGTCTATGCGAATCGCTGTCATGAGTATGGTGTCATAGTTATAAAGAATAATCAGATTTCTAATCTCATTCCAATGTTAGAAAAGAGAATAAAAAGAAAAATAAGATAAGAAGAAGTAAATCCTAAAACTGTTTTATAGTTGCGTAAAGACTGGTCTTTCCAGTCTTTTTTAATTTTTTTCGAATAGAAAAATATAGGAGGACTAAATGTTTTTAGCAAGAGATGAAAAAGGGAATTTAGTGAATTCTTTAGAAGATGATTTAGTTAAACAAGATTACACTTGTCCAGCATGTGGATCCATGGTACAACTAAGAAGAGGACAGAGTAATAGGGCACATTTTGCCCATCAATCTCTAAAGAACTGTCAGCTGTTTCATGAAAACGAAAGCCCTGAACATTTAGGAAACAAACAGGCTCTTTTTTATTGGGCCAAAAAGGATGATGATGTGTCTTTGGAATTTCCTATATCTCAATGTCAACAAATCGCAGACATTTTAGTAAGAGGAAACTTGGCTCTAGAAATTCAATGCAGTCCCATAAGACAAAGTATTTTGGCTGAAAGAAGTAGGGGCTACCGTAGTCATGGTTTTAAAGTTCTTTGGCTATTAGGAGAAAAACTGTGGTTAAAAGAACGTTTGACGCAACTACAAAGAGGCTTCCTTTACTTTAGTAATAATATGGGGTTCTATGTATGGGAATTGGATCTGAAGAACGAATTGCTGCGGCTTAAATACTTGCTTCATCAAGACTTACGTGGGAAATTACATTATCAGACCAAAGAGTTCCCCTATGGGAAAGGTAATCTTTTAGAAATATTGCGTATCCCTTATCAGAAACAAAGACTACAGTGCTTTACTGTTGAGCAAGATAGATATATCTGTTCTTACATTCGACAGCAACTCTACTATCAAAATTCTTACTGGATGAAAAAGCAATCACAAGCATATCTAGTGGGGAAAAATTTACTTAATCTAAAGTTTCAAGATTGGTGCCCTCAAGTAAGTCCTATTGAAAATGGGAATTTTTATCAAGTTGACAAAGACATCAGTGATTATTATCTACATTTTAAATCTTACTATGAAAAAAATCCTCAATTGAAACATCAAAAGCTTTATCCGCCAGCCTTTTATCAACAGTATTTTCTGAAAAATGTGGTAAAATAGAAAGGATGGAGGAAATTTATGGTATTACAAAGAAATGAAATCAATGAAAAATATACTTGGGATCTATCTACTATCTTCGCTACTGATCAAGCTTGGGAAGAAGAGTTAGCACTTCTAAGCAAAGACACGAAAGAATCTTCTAACTTTGAGGGAAGACTTTTGGAAAGTGCTGCTAGCTTATTAGAGATTACAGAACTTTATTTGGATTTAAATCGTCGTCTTGAAAAACTATATGTCTATGCTCATATGAAAAATGACCAAGATACACGCGAAGCAAAGTACCAAGAATACTACGCCAAGGCTATGACACTATATAGTCAATTAGATCAAGTATTTTCTTTCTATGAGCCTGAGTTTATGAAGATTACTGAAGAACAGTATCATGCTTTCTTAGAGGCAGAGCCAAAGCTTAAGATATATAAACACTTTTTTGATACATTATTGCAAAACAAGGATCACGTTCTTTCTCAACGTGAAGAAGAACTACTTGCTGGAGCCGGAGAAATTTTTGGTTCGGCTAGTGAGACTTTTGCAATCTTGGACAATGCTGATATTACCTTCCCTTATGTACTAGATGATGAAGGAAATGAAGTGCAACTATCACACGGGACCTACTCACGCTTGATGGAATCAAAAAATCGTGAGGTACGTCGTGGAGCTTATGAAGCCCTTTATTCAACTTATAAGCAGTTCCAACATACATATGCTAAAACACTTCAAACAAATGTAAAGGTACAAAACTATCGTGCTAAAGTGCGCAATTACCAAAGTGCACGTCAGGCAGCTCTTGCAGCTAACTTTGTCCCTGAAAGTGTATATGATAATCTGGTGTCAGCTGTTCGTAAGCATTTGCCACTTTTGCAACGTTATCTTGACCTTCGTTCAAAAATCTTGGGTATTCCAGATCTCAAAATGTACGATGTTTACACACCACTTTCATCGGTTGAATATAGTTTTACTTATCCAGAAGCCTTGAAGAAAGCCGAAGAAGCTTTGGCTGTTCTTGGTGATGATTATTTGACTCGTGTAAAACGTGCCTTTAGCGAACGTTGGATTGATGTTTATGAAAACCAAGGCAAGCGTTCAGGTGCTTATTCAGGTGGATCATACGATACTAACGCCTTTATGCTTCTTAACTGGCAGGATAACTTAGACAATCTCTTTACTCTTGTACATGAGACTGGACACAGTATGCACTCTAGCTATACTCGTGAAACACAACCATACGTTTATGGAGACTATTCAATTTTCTTAGCTGAGATTGCTTCAACAACTAATGAGAATATCCTAACGGAAAAACTGTTAGAGGAAGTTGAAGATGATGCAACTCGCTTTGCAATTCTCAATAACTTCTTGGACGGCTTCCGAGGAACGGTCTTTCGTCAAACTCAATTTGCGGAATTTGAGCACGCCATTCACCAAGCTGACCAAAATGGAGAAGTCTTGACTAGTGAGTTCTTAAATGAACTTTATGCTGACTTGAATGAAACATATTATGGTTTGAAAAAAGAAGATAATCCTGAAATTCAATATGAATGGGCTCGTATTCCTCATTTCTACTATAACTATTATGTTTATCAATATTCAACAGGTTTTGCAGCAGCTTCAGCCTTAGCTGAAAAGATTGTTCATGGTAGTCAAGAAGATCGAGATCGCTATATTGACTACCTCAAGGCAGGTAAGTCTGATTACCCACTCAATGTTATGAGAAAAGCAGGCGTTGATATGGAGAAGGAAGATTACCTCAATGATGCTTTTGCAGTCTTTGAACGTCGCTTAAATGAGTTTGGAGCACTTGTAGAAAAATTAGGATTGGCATAAGATCCATGGTAGAATCTTACAGTAAAAACGCCAATCACAACATGCGTAGACCTGTTGTCAAACAAGAAATCGTCGATTTTATGAGAGATCGTCAAAAGCAGGTGACAGGGCCACTAAAAGAACTTGAGGACTTTGCCCGCAAAGAAAATATTCCAATTATTCCTCATGAAACAGTTGCATATTTTCGTTTTTTGATGGAGACTATGCAGCCTAAGAATATCTTAGAAATTGGGACTGCTATCGGTTTTTCTGCTCTCTTGATGGCTCAACATTCGCCAGAGTCCAAGATTACCACGATTGATCGTAATCCTGAAATGATTGGCTTTGCCAAGGCCAATTTTGCCAAGTTTGATAATCGCCAGCAAATCACATTGCTTGAAGGTGACGCAGTAGATATTTTATCCACTCTGACAGAATCTTATGATTTTGTTTTTATGGATTCTGCAAAATCTAAATACATCGTATTTTTGCCAGAAATCCTCAAACATCTTGAGGTTGGTGGAGTAGTTGTCTTGGATGATATTTTCCAAGGTGGAGATATTGCTAAGGATATTATGGAAGTCCGACGCGGGCAACGAACCATCTATCGAGGATTACAAAGACTTTTTGGAGCAACTTTGGACAATCCGGGTTTGACAGCAAGCCTAGTTCCTCTAGGTGATGGGATATTGATGCTGAGAAAAAATAAGGCTGATGTTGAATTACCAGATTTTGAGTAATTTTTAGATATTTTTAAGACAATTTAGTAAAATAGATAAGGTAATCGTTTTTCTAACATAAAGGAGTAAACATGAAGAAAAAATTTTTGGCTGGTGCCATTACATTATTGTCAGTAGCTACTTTAGCTGCATGTTCAACTAGTTCTCAAGGAACTGACTTAATCAGTATGAAAGGTGATGTTATCACTGAACATCAATTCTTTGAAGAAGTTAAGAATAATCCAACTGCTCAACAAGTCTTGCTTAACATGACGATTCAAAAGGTTTTTGAAAAACAATATGGTTCAGAAGTTAGTGATAAAGACGTTGATGATGCAGTAGCTGAAGAACAAAAAAAATATGGAGACAGTTATCAAACTGTTCTTGCTCGTGCAGGTATGACTGCTGAAAGCCGTAAACAACAAATTCGTACAAGTAAGTTAGTAGAATATGCTGTGAAAAAGGCTGCTGAAGCAGAATTAACTGATGAAAACTACAAAAAAGCATATGAAGAGTATACTCCAGAAGTAACTGCTCAAATCATCCGTCTTGATAGTGAAGAAAAGGCTAAGGAGGTACTTGCAAAAGCAAAAGAATCAGGAGCTGACTTTACTCAACTTGTAAAAGACAATACAACAGACGAGAAGGCAAAAGAAAACGGGGGCGAAATCACATTTGACTCTGCGTCTACAGAATTGCCAGCAGCTGTTAAGAAAGCTGCTTTTGCACTAGATGTTGATGGAGTATCAGATGTTATTACTGCTCCAGGAACCCAAGCATACACAAGCAATTTCTATATTGTTAAATTAACGAAGAAATCTGAAAAATCAGCTAACTGGGAAGACTACAAAGAAAAACTTCAGTCAGTTATCTTAACTCAAAAACAGAATGATGCTACCTTTGTTCAAGGAGTGATCGGAAAAGAACTCCAAGCAGCAAATATTAAAGTTAAAGATCAAGCCTTCCAAAATATCTTTACACAATATATTCAAGGTGAATCTAAAGGCGAAAATAACACAACTACATCATCTAACTAATTTAAATAAAACTATCTTTCAATTTATGAAAGATAGTTTTTTGTTTAAAGTATTGTTGACTACAAATTGAAATAGACTATCTGATTTTATATATTTTGGTCAAAAAGGTAGTTTAATGGGTAAGAGTTTTTTTCTGGTCTAAAAAATGGTATAATAGCAAGTAAAACTATAAATAATAAAAAAATGAATTTTCTGATAGATGGTGAAGTATGAAAATTAGTAAACGGCACCTGTTGAATTATTCCATCTTAGTCCCTTATCTTCTTTTATCTGTATTGGGCTTGATAGTAGTTTATTCAACAACTAGTGCATCTTTAATCGAAGAAGGGAAGAGTGCCTTTCAATTAGTTCGAAATCAAGGTCTGTTCTGGATTGTTAGTTTATTCTTAATTGCTCTAATTTATAAATTAAAATTAGGATTCTTAAAAAATGAACGCTTGCTCTTCATTGTTATGTTTGTTGAGTTGGTCTTATTGGCTTTAGCTCGCTTAGTCGGTGTTCCTGTCAATGGAGCTTATGGTTGGATTAAGGTTGGACCAGTCACGATTCAACCTGCTGAGTATCTAAAGATTATTATTATTTGGTATCTTGCTCAACGTTTCTCCAAACAACAAGATGAAATTGGCATATATGATTTCCAAGTTTTGACACAAAATCAGTGGTTTCCCAGAGCTTTTAACGATTGGCGTTTTGTTCTTTTGGTAATGATTGGTAGTTTGGCTATTTTCCCAGACCTGGGAAATGCAACCATTTTACTATTGGTATCTATACTAATGTATACAATTAGTGGTATTGCCCATCGCTGGTTTGGAACTATCATAGGTTTACTAATAGGAGCGTCTACCCTATCATTGACGGCTATTAAGGTTATTGGTGTAGAGAAATTTTCTAAAATCCCTGTATTTGGTTATGTAGCAAAACGTTTTAGTGCCTTTTTCAATCCCTTTGATGATGTTGCTGGAGCTGGGCACCAATTGGCCAATTCCTATTATGCCATGGTTAATGGTGGATGGTTTGGTTTAGGTTTAGGAAATTCTATTGAGAAACGAGGTTATCTACCAGAAGCCCATACGGATTTCGTCTTTTCGATTGTAATCGAAGAATTTGGATTTGTTGGAGCTAGTCTTATCCTAGCATTAGTATTCTTTTTAATCTTGCGCATTATCTTAGTAGGTATTCGTGCTAAGAATCCGTTTAACTCTATGATGGCCATTGGTATTGGCGGCATGATTCTGATACAGGTATTTGTCAATATTGGTGGAATTTCAGGTTTGATTCCTTCTACAGGAGTGACCTTCCCATTCCTATCACAGGGAGGAAATAGTCTCTTAGTTCTGTCAGTAGCAATTGCTTTTGTTCTGAATATTGATGCCAGTGAGAAACGTGCGGGCCTTTATAATGAATTAGAATCTCAATTCTAAGAAGACATAGGTAACAAGGAGAAAATAAATGTCTCTTCAAAAATTAGAAAATTTTAGTAATAAAACTGTTGTTCAAGAAGAAGTACAAATTTTGACTAACTTGCTTGAAGATATCACAAGGAATATGCTTTCACCTGAGACTTTTGATAAAATTATGCAGTTGAAAGAATTATCATCTTCAGAAGATTATCAAGGACTCAATAAAATTGTCACCACACTCTCAAATGAGGAGATGGTCTACATTTCTCGTTATTTTTCAATTTTACCCCTACTAATCAATATCTCAGAAGATGTTGACTTGGCGTATGAGATTAACCACTTAAATAATGTTGATCAAGATTATCTAGGTAAACTTTCTACAACCATTAAAATGGTCGCTGAAAAAGATAATGCATCAGAGATTCTTGAGCAATTAAATGTTGTGCCAGTTCTAACTGCTCATCCAACTCAAGTACAACGTAAAAGTATGTTGGACTTAACGAATCATATCCATACACTATTACGTAAATACCGTGATGTAAGAAGGGGATTAATTAACAAGGACAAATGGCATAACGATCTCCGTCGCTACATTGAAATCATCATGCAGACTGACATGATACGTGAGAAGAAATTAAAGGTAACTAATGAGATTACCAATGTCATGGAATACTACAATAGCTCCTTCTTACAAGCTGTTCCTAATCTAATGCTAGAGTATAAACGTCTTGCAAAAGAGCAAGGAATTGATTTGAAACAGGCCAAGCCTATTACTATGGGTATGTGGATTGGTGGAGACCGAGATGGGAATCCATTTGTAACAGCTGAGACTCTCAAACGTTCAGCTACAATTCAAAGTGAAGTAATCCTTAACTACTATATCAGTAAAATTTCTACTCTCTATTTGAATTTCTCACTATCAACTAATTTATCTAAAACTAGTAAAGCTGTTGAAGAAATGGCGGCACAATCAGGTGATACATCAGTTTTTCGTGAAAAAGAGCCTTATCGTAGAGCTTTCCATTTGATTCAATCAAAATTAATTCAAACTTTATTGAATTTAAAAGAGTGGGCACTTGTTGGTTCATCGGTTGATGAACACCATCCTGTTGAAGCTCTTCTTAGAGCTAATACTCACCAACAAGGTGTGGTTTCTGATTATATTGGAAATCGAATTACTGGGGCTATTCAGGAATTGGCCGAGGATCGACCTCCTTATTACCAAACAGTCGAAGAGTTTAAAAATGACCTATATATCATTCATGATTCATTGATTGAGAATAAGGCAGAAGCCTTAATTACGGGAGAATTTGCAGAGCTTTTAGAAGCAGTAGAAGTCTTTGGTTTCTACTTGGCTTCTATTGATATGCGACAAGATTCTAGTGTACATGAAGCTTGTGTGGCTGAATTACTTGCATCTGCAGGAATTAATGACCACTACAGTGATTTATCTGAAGATGAGAAATGTGACTTGCTCTTACATGAATTGATAGAGGACCCTCGAATTTTATCTGCTACACATGCGCAAAAATCAGAATTACTTGAAAAAGAATTGGCTATTTTCCAAACTGCTCGTGAGTTAAAAGATCGACTAGGTGAAGATGTTATTCGACAAACCATTATTTCTCATGCTACAAGCGTGTCTGATATGCTCGAATTAGCTATCATGCTTAAAGAAGTAGGTCTTGTAGATGCTGAAAAAGCGCGTGTTCAAATTGTTCCTCTGTTTGAAACGATTGAAGACTTGGATCATTCTGAAGAAACAATGAGAAAGTATTTCTCTTTACCACTTGCTAAGAAATGGATTGCTTCTAGAGATAATTACCAGGAAATCATGCTTGGCTACTCTGATAGTAACAAAGATGGTGGATATCTCTCATCTTGTTGGACACTCTATAAGGCTCAAAAACAATTGACCGCTATTGGTGATGAATACGGAGTCAAAGTAACCTTCTTCCATGGTCGTGGTGGTACCGTTGGCCGTGGTGGTGGACCAACTTATGATGCCATTGCTTCTCAACCACTCAAATCAATCAAAGATCGTATTCGATTGACTGAACAAGGTGAAGTAATTGGCAATAAATATGGTAATAAAGATGCAGCATATTATAATTTAGAAATGTTAGTATCTGCGGCCATCAACCGTATGATTACGCAGAAGAAGAGCGACACTAATACTTCAAATCGCTATGAAGCCATTATGGACCACGTAGTTAACCGTTCTTATGATATCTATCGTGATTTGGTATTTGGAAATGAATATTTCTATGACTACTTCTTTGAGTCAAGTCCAATCAAAAATATTTCAAGCTTTAATATTGGTTCTCGTCCAGCTGCTCGTAAAACCATCACTGAAATTGGTGGATTGCGTGCTATTCCATGGGTATTCTCCTGGTCACAAAGTCGTGTTATGTTCCCAGGTTGGTATGGTGTAGGTTCTAGCTTTAAAGAATTTATCGACCAAGATCCACAAAATATCGAATACCTTCGAGATATGTATCAAAACTGGCCATTCTTCCAGTCACTCCTATCTAATGTAGATATGGTCTTGTCAAAATCAAATATGAATATTGCCTTTGAGTACGCTAAGCTATGTGAAAGCGAAGAAGTACAAGCAATCTATTATACTATTTTAGACGAATGGCAATTAACTAAGAATGTGATTTTAGCAATCGAAGGACATGATGAGCTATTGGCTGAAAACCCATATTTGAAAGCCAGTCTAAACTATCGTATGCCTTACTTCAATATTTTAAACTATATTCAGTTAGAGCTGATTAAACGTCAACGTCATGGACAGTTATCTTCGCATGAAGAAAGATTAATTCATACGACTATTAACGGAATCGCTACAGGACTACGTAATTCAGGTTAATTTTAAGATATTTTTTTATAAAATCCGTAAGAATTTTACTTTTTAAAAAAAATAATTCATAAAATCACTTGACAAGCATTTTTAAAATGATATAATCGAATCATTCAGAAAGTAATCATTAAAATTTTTTAGAGAGTCTGTGGTTGGTGGAAACAGATAGATGGAGATGATGAAAATTGGGCTGAATATTATAAAGAATTTGAAATCATAAGAATTCGGTGTGCACACCTTACAGTGCAACTCGTGAAGCGAGATTGAGAGATAGGGAGGATTCCCTATAATTGAGGTGGCACCGCGCATCGACGTCCTCACACAAGTTTTTTGTGTGAGGACTTTTTCTTTTGTTTTGGAGGTATATGATGGAATTCAAACGATGGCGACTCTTGGTAAAGTTATATTGAAAGTGACATGAACATTACGAAGCTTAAGTGAAATAAGGAGAAATAAATATGAATAAACGTTTAATTGGTATTATTGCAGCATTAGCACTTGTAGTTGGAGGAAGCTTGGTCTATTCGAACTTAACGAAACAAGAAACTAAAACTGAGACAACTAACAAAACAGCCAAGGTTGGTGTTCTACAGTTCGTCAGTCACCCATCGCTGGACTTAATCTACCAAGGTATCCAAGATGGACTTGCTGAAGAAGGTTATAAAGGCGACCAAGTTAAAATCGACTTTATGAATTCAGAAGGTGACCAAAGTAAGGTTGCCACAATGAGTAAACAATTGGTGTCAAATGGAAATGATGTTGTTGTCGGAATTGCGACACCTGCAGCTCAAGGTCTAGCAAGTGCAACAAAAGACCTACCTGTGATCATGGCAGCTATTACAGACCCAGTTGGAGCTAACCTTGTACAAAACTTGGAAAAACCAGGCGGAAACATCACTGGGGTATCTGACCATAACCCTGCTGAACAACAGGTTGAATTGATTAAAACATTGACTCCTGATGTTAAGACTGTTGGAGCTCTTTATTCAAGTAGCGAAGATAACTCAAAATCACAAGTCGAAGAGTTCAAAGCTTACGCTGAAAAAGCAGGTTTGAAAGTAGAAACATTTGCAGTTCCTTCAACAAACGAAATTGCTTCAACAGTAAACGTTATGACTGGTAAAGTTGATGCAATTTGGGTTCCAATCGATAACACTATTGCGTCAGCATTCTCAACTGTAGTATCAAGTAACCAAACAGCTAAAAAACCAATCTATCCAAGTGCAACTGCAATGGTAGAAGCGGGTGGTTTGGCATCAGTCGTTGTGGATCAACACGATCTTGGTGTAGCTACTGGTAAGATGATCGCTAAAGTCTTGAAGGGTGAAAAACCTGCTGATACTCCAGTCAATGTCTTCTCAACTGGTAAATCAGTTATCAATAAGAAATTGGCTCAAGAACTTGGAATTACAATTCCTGAATCAGTCTTAAAAGAAGCTGGTCAAGTGATTGAATAAGAAAACGGGAGGAGTTGGAGACATCTCCTCCAATTTTTAAAAGAAGGAAATGAATGTAACATGATAGTATCGATTATTTCACAAGGATTTGTCTGGGCTATTCTAGGTTTGGGAATCTTTATGACTTTTAGAATCCTCAACTTTCCAGATATGACAACAGAGGGTTCCTTCCCTCTAGGTGGAGCTGTAGCAGTAACTCTAATTACACAAGGGTTTAATCCTTTTCTTGCTACCTTAGTAGCTGTTGGAGCAGGATGTCTTGCAGGTTTAGCGACTGGTCTTCTTTACACGAAAGGAAAGATTCCAACACTCTTGTCTGGTATTTTGGTGATGACTTCTTGCCATTCTATCATGCTCATGATTATGGGAAGGGCTAACCTTGGGCTCTTGGGAACCAAACAAATCCAGGACGTTCTTCCTTTCTCATCTGAGGTTAATCAATTATTTACAGGTTTGATTTTTGTGACTTTGGTTATCCTTCTTATGCTTTTCTTCCTAGACACTAAATTGGGACAAGCTTATATCGCAACAGGAGATAATCCAGATATGGCTTGTAGTTTTGGTATCAATACAGGACGTATGGAGCTTATGGGTCTGATTTTATCAAATGGGGTTATTGCTCTCGCAGGTGCCTTAATTGCGCAACAAGAAGGCTATGCGGATGTTTCTCGTGGTATCGGAGTTATCGTAGTTGGGCTTGCTAGCTTGATTATCGGAGAAGTACTCTTTAAGAGTTTGACCCTGGCAGAACGTTTGGTTACTATTGTCGTTGGTTCTATTAGCTACCAATTCCTAGTATGGGGAGTCATTGCTCTAGGCTTTAACACAAGCTACCTTCGACTATATAGTGCTCTTATCCTAGCAACTTGTCTAGTCATTCCAACACTTAAGGATAAATACTTGAAAGGAGTCAAGTTAAGCAAATGACAGCAATTGTAGAATTAAGAAATGCCACTAAAATTGTTAAAAATGGCTTTGACGAGGAAAAAATTATCCTAAACGATGTTTCGCTTGATATTTATGAACATGACTTCATTACAATCTTGGGTGGAAATGGAGCAGGAAAGTCAACGCTCTTTAATAGCATTGCAGGAACTCTACCTTTAACTAGTGGGACTATCCGTATTATGGGAGAAGATGTAACTCATTTTAGCCCTGAAAAACGTGCTAAGTACCTTTCTCGTGTCTTCCAGGATCCCAAGATGGGAACAGCCCCTCGTATGACGGTTGCAGAAAACCTCTTGATTGCTAAGTTTCGTGGTGAAAAACGTGGACTTTTTCCGAGAAGGCTCTCAGCTTACAAGGAAGAATTTCAAGCAACCATTGAGAAGGTTGGAAATGGTCTAGAAAAACACCTGGATACACCGATTGAGTTCTTATCTGGTGGACAAAGACAGGCCTTGAGTCTCTTAATGGCAACCTTAAAACGTCCAGAACTCCTTTTGTTGGATGAACATACGGCAGCCCTTGACCCTAAAACAAGTGTGGCCTTGATGGAATTGACAGATGACTTTGTCATCAAGGACCATCTAACAGCATTGATGATTACACATCATATGGAGGATGCTCTCAAGTATGGAAATCGTCTCATTGTCATGAAAGAAGGACGAATCATCCAAGATTTAAACAAGGATGAAAAAGCTAAGATGAAAATTTCTGATTACTATCAACTATTTGAGTAAAAGATTGATTATTACAAACTTAGAAGTAAGTTCTCTGCTTCTAAGTTTTTTAATAGTTTTAGGTAGCAAAGAAGCCTCTATATTTGATAATTTTTATAGATTTTTGTGTTTTTCTGAAAATTTTATTAAGAAAGTAACATTTATCAATGAAATAGAAACATGTAAGGAGTATGAAATGGTTTACTTTTTTTCTGAAATAGGCTATACTATATAAAGTAAACTGTGATAAAATGGAGGTATTGTCTATGGTTGACAAGAGAGTCATCGAAGAGATCAAGAACAATACCAATATTGTCGAAATCATAGGAGAAGTGATTTCTTTACAAAAATCTGGACGGAACTATTTGGGGCTCTGTCCTTTTCATGGTGAAAAGACCCCTTCCTTTAACGTAGTTGAAGATAAGCAATTTTATCATTGTTTTGGATGTGGTCGTTCTGGAGATGTTTTCAAGTTCATCGAGGAATACCAACAAGTTAATTTTTCTGATGCAGTAAGAATTCTAGGTGAACGTCTCGGAATTGAGATTGTTAGACCTATCCAAAATCAAGTACAGCATACTTCGCCTCATCAAAATCTCTATGAGATGCATGAAAAAGCAGCTAGATTCTATCATGCTATTCTCATGACAACTAAGATGGGTGAGGAAGCTAGGAATTATCTCTATAAACGTGGCTTGACTGATGATGTCATTAAACACTTTATGATTGGTCTAGCTCCAGCAGAACGGTCTTATCTTTATCAGCGTTTGTCTGATGATTATAGTGAAAAAGATATACTGGATTCAGGTCTATTTTACCTGTCTGAGACTAATCAATTCTTTGATACTTTCCATAATCGTATTATGTTTCCACTGTCAAATGACCAAGGTAAGGTTATTGCTTTTTCTGGTCGTGTTTGGCAAGAAGCAGATTCTCAAACAGGAAAGTATAAAAATAGTCGTGCAACAGCAATTTTTAATAAGAGTTATGAATTATATCATTTGGATAGTGTAAAAAAAGGTTCTGGAAAAGCTCCTGAAATCTACCTGATGGAAGGATTTATGGACGTTATTGCTGCATACCGTGCTGGTATTGAAAATGCAGTAGCTTCCATGGGAACTGCTCTAACAAGTGAGCATGTCAATCATCTAAAACGATTTACCAAAAAGGTTATCATTACTTATGATGGAGATAGGGCAGGTCAAACTGCGACAGCAAAAGCTCTCGAAGAGCTTGGTGATTTACCTGTTCAGATCGTTCAGATTCCTGATGCTATGGACCCTGATGAATACTTGCAAAAGAATTCTCCAGAGGATCTGGCATATCTCTTAGCAAATACTAGAATAAGTCCGATTGAGTTTTATATTCATCATTATAAACCTAGTAATAATGAGAATCTACAAGCACAAATCGAGTTTATTGAGAAAATAGCTCCTCTTATCGTCAAAGAACCATCTATCACAGCTCAGAATACTTATATTCATTTACTGACGGATCATTTACCTTCTTTCGATTATCAGCAAGTTGAACACATTATTAATGAGAACCGTGTAAGACAAAGACAGGAAAGGGTTAAGCAGGTAACAAATCCTACGCCTATCACAATGTCAGTGACAAAACAGTTAACTGCTGTGATGCGAGCTGAGGCTCATATCCTCTATCGGATGATGGAGCACCCATTAGTTCTCAATGATTATCGACTAAGAGATGATTTTGTTTTTGAGACACCTGAGTTTCAAACCTTGTATGGACTTTTAATTGATAATGGGTCTATTTCGTCAGAAGATTTGTCACGTCAGACAAAAGAGGTTGAGAGTGCATGGTACCAAGTCTTATCTCTAGATTTGCCAGCAGAAATGTCGCCACAAGAGTTGGTGGAGGTTGAAGAATCTAGAAAACGTGCGCTAATAAATCAACAAAATTTACAAATTAAAAAGAAGGTTCAGGAAGCAAGTCATATCGGGGATACTGATACCGCTTTGGAAGAGCTTGAACGCTTAATTGCCCAAAAAAGAAGAATGGAGTAAGAATGACAAAAAAACAAAAAGAAGTAACCACTTTTGATGTCCAAGTCGCTGAGTTTATTCGTAACCATAAGAAAACTGGTACTGCGACAGATGATGAAATTAATAATGTCCTTGTAATTCCTTTTGCCTTGGACGTAGATGGTATTGAAAATCTTTTGCAACGTATTCAAGATGCTGGTATTGCAATCACTGATAACGAAGGAAATCCAAGTGAACGTGTTCTAAGTACAGAGGAAGAACCGGAACTAAGTGATGAGGACTTAATTGGTTCTACATCTGCCAAAGTGAATGACCCTGTCCGCATGTACTTAAAGGAAATCGGTGTCGTGCCTCTTCTTACCAACGAAGAGGAAAAAGAATTGGCCTTGGCCGTTGAAGCAGGAGATGTTGAAGCTAAACAACGTCTAGCAGAAGCCAACCTTCGTTTGGTAGTATCTATTGCTAAACGCTATGTTGGACGAGGTATGCAATTCCTTGATCTAATCCAAGAAGGTAACATGGGCTTGATGAAGGCCGTTGATAAGTTTGATTATTCAAAAGGATTCAAGTTCTCAACTTATGCAACTTGGTGGATTCGTCAGGCAATTACACGTGCTATTGCTGATCAAGCTCGCACCATTCGTATTCCAGTACATATGGTTGAAACGATTAACAAGCTTGTTCGTGAGCAGCGTAATCTTCTTCAAGAGTTGGGACAAGATCCTACACCTGAGCAAATCGCTGAACGTATGGATATGACCCCTGACAAGGTTCGTGAAATTTTGAAAATTGCTCAGGAACCTGTTTCTCTTGAAACACCTATTGGTGAAGAGGACGATAGTCATCTTGGTGACTTTATCGAGGACGAAGTGATTGAAAATCCAGTGGACTACACCACTCGTATCGTCTTGCGCGAGCAGTTAGATGAAGTGCTAGACACCTTGACTGACCGTGAAGAAAATG
This sequence comes from Streptococcus sp. SM5, assembly GCF_027497975.1. NCBI lineage: Bacteria > Bacillati > Bacillota > Bacilli > Lactobacillales > Streptococcaceae > Streptococcus > Streptococcus sp. SM5. Next base: position 93,269 of record NZ_JAJNSC010000002.1, read on the forward strand.
TTTTGCGTCTTCGTTTTGGTCTAGATGATGGTAAGATGCGTACTCTTGAGGATGTTGGTAAAGTCTTTAATGTCACTCGTGAGCGTATCCGTCAAATTGAAGCTAAGGCCTTGAGAAAACTTCGCCAGCCTAGCCGTAGTAAACCACTTCGTGACTTTATCGAAGATTAAGATTGGAGAATTGAACATGGCTTATACAGAAGAGCAAATTGAAACTATCAAAACAAAAATCTTATCTGCATTAGAAGAAGTAATAGACCCTGAGTTGGGTATAGATATTGTTAATCTTGGTTTGATTTATGAAATTCGTTTTGATGGAGAAACTGGAGAAACTGAGATCGATATGACCTTGACAACAATGGGTTGTCCTTTGGCCGATCTTTTAACGGATCAGATTTATGATGCTATGACAGATGTACCAGAAGTTACCAATACCGAAGTCAAATTAGTTTGGTATCCAGCTTGGACTGTTGAAAAAATGAGCCGCTATGCTCGCATCGCATTAGGTATCAAGTAATTATTATTAAAAAGAGAAGTAGTATAAAAGTAGAATTCCTTGCTTTTATACTATCTCTCTTTTAATTTGCTGATTTTATTTGAAGAAAATGGTATAATGGAAAGTATGGAAAAAGAGAAATTACGCATCAATATGTTAAGTTCCAGTGAAAAAGTAGCAGGTCAAGGTGTTTCTGGAGCTTACCGTGAACTCGTACAGCTTTTAAAACGAGATGCGAAAGACCAACTTATTGTAACAGAAAACTTGCCTGTGGAGGCTGATGTAACTCATTTTCACACGATAGACCTTCCATACTATTTATCTACTTTCCAAAAGAAACGCTCTGGACGGCGAATTGGCTATGTTCATTTCTTGCCGGATACCTTGGAAGGTAGTTTGAAGATTCCATTTTTCTTAAAGGGAATCGTCAAGCGCTACGTCTTTTCATTTTATGATAGAATGGAACACTTGGTTGTGGTAAACCCTACCTTCATTGAGGATTTGGTAGCAGCTGGAATTCCACGTGAAAAAGTGACCTATATTCCTAACTTTGTCAATAAAGAAAAATGGCATCCACTTCCTGTAGAAGAAGTAAGTCAACTTCGACAAGACATGGGGATCGCTGAAAATCAATTCGTGATAGTAGGAGCGGGACAGGTTCAGAAACGTAAAGGTATTGATGATTTTATCACCTTAGCTGAAGAGTTACCACAAGTTACCTTCATTTGGGCCGGTGGTTTCTCATTTGGTGGAATTACTGACGGATATGAACGTTATAAAAAGATCATGGATAATCCTCCAAAGAACTTAATTTTCCCAGGAATTGTTGAGCCAGAACGGATGAGAGAACTGTATGCTTTGGCAGATTTGTTCTTACTTCCTAGCTATAACGAGCTCTTTCCGATGACTATTCTAGAAGCTGCGAGTTGTGAAGCTCCCATTATGCTTCGGGACTTAGATCTTTATAAGGTGATTCTAGAAGGAAATTACAGACCAACCACCGATGTAGAAGAAATGAAAGAAGCAATTTTGGAATATCGAGCGCATCCAGAAGCACTAAAAGAATTAAAAGAGAAAGCTAAGGCTATTTCTAGAGAATATTCAGAAGAGCATCTCTTAGAAATCTGGCTTAAATTCTATCGGGAGCAAGCAGCTTTAGGAAAAAAATGAGGTAGTATATGCGAATTGGATTATTTACAGATACTTATTTCCCACAGGTTTCGGGTGTTGCAACTAGTATTCGAACCTTAAAAACAGAGCTCGAAAAGCAAGGGCATGCAGTCTTTATCTTCACGACAACTGATAAGGACGTTAATCGTTATGAAGACTGGCAAATTATCCGTATTCCTAGTGTTCCTTTCTTTGCCTTTAAAGACCGTCGTTTCGCTTACCGTGGATTTACCAAAGCTCTTGAAATTGCTAAGCAATACAAACTCGATATAATTCATACCCAGACAGAGTTTTCTCTTGGTTTATTGGGAATTTGGATTGCTCGTGAACTGAAAATCCCAGTCATTCATACATATCATACCCAGTACGAGGACTATGTTCATTATATTGCTAAGGGGATGTTGATTCGTCCAGGTATGGTCAAGTATCTTGTGAGAGGATTTCTTCATGACGTTGATGGGGTTATTTGCCCGAGTGAAATTGTGCGCGACCTTTTATCTGACTATAAGGTAAAAGTTGAAAAGCGTGTCATTCCTACTGGTATTGAACTTGCCAAATTTGAACGCCCTGAGATTGGTCCTGAACACATTAGTGACTTACGGGATAAACTAGGGATCCAACAAGACGAAAAGATGCTTCTAAGTCTTTCTCGAGTTTCTTACGAGAAGAATATTCAAGCAGTTCTTGCAGCTTTACCAGATGTTTTAAAAGAAGAACCAAATGTTAAACTGGTTGTAGCTGGAGATGGACCTTATTTAGACAACCTTAAGGAGCAAGCAGAAGATTTAAAAATTCAAGATTCTGTTATCTTTACAGGTATGATACCGCCAAATGAGACGGCACTCTATTATAAGGCAGCTGATTTCTTCATATCGGCTTCTACAAGTGAAACTCAGGGATTGACTTATCTGGAAAGTTTAGCTAGTAAGACACCTGTTATTGCCCATGGAAATCCTTATTTGGATAATCTCATCAATGATAAAATGTTCGGAACCCTTTATTATGAGGAAAGGGACTTGGCAGGAGCGATTCTCGAAGCCTTACTTGCTACACCGTCAATGGATGAAAAACACTTGGCTGAAAAATTATATGAAATTTCTGCTGAGAATTTTGGTAGAAGAGTCCATGAATTTTATCTAGACGTCATTATTTCAAATAATTTTGCCAAAGAAACAGGAGCTGACGAACCTGTTACAAAACGTATTTTAAAGACAGTCTTCTATATTCCGCAACAGGCTGTTACGATGCCAGTTAAAGGTTCGAAGCGTATGTTAAAAGCTTCTAAAAAACAATTGAACAATTTTAGGGACTTTTTGAAAGAATAAATAATTAAAGGATGATACAAAATGAAGAAGCAGTTTATGAGAAGTGGTAGAGACCAAAAAATTGGTGGAGTTTGTGCTGGTGCAGCTCAATATTTTAATATTGATCCAACACTTGTACGTGTTATTTGGGGAGTATTAGCTTTCTGTTATGGAGCAGGGGTTTTAGCCTACTTAATTTTATGGGCAGTAGCTCCAGTTTCAGAAGATTTTTAGGAAATTGAAATTTATTTAAAGAAGGAGAATAAGATGGCATTTGGAGATAACGGTCAACGTAAAAAAACTTTTTTTGAAAAATTAACACTTTTTATTGTTATGATCATGTTGTTTGTTACTTTAGCAGGAATCTTTGCGACAGCATTAGGTGTCTTGAGCAGATTCTAAAAGCTATATTAGGATTTATAAACTATAGTTAGTGCCTGGGTTATCCCAGCCCTTTTTGAAGCGAGAGAAGAATATGAGTATGTTTTTAGATACAGCTAAGATAAAGGTCAAGGCTGGTAATGGTGGCGATGGAATGGTTGCCTTTCGTCGTGAAAAATATGTCCCTAATGGAGGACCATGGGGAGGAGACGGTGGTCGTGGTGGTAACGTTGTTTTTGTAGTAGATGAAGGCTTACGTACCCTAATGGATTTCCGTTATAATCGTCACTTTAAAGCCCAATCTGGAGAAAAAGGGATGACTAAAGGAATGCACGGTAGAGGAGCTGAAGACTTGATTGTCCGTGTGCCTCAAGGAACAACTGTTCGTGATGCGGAAACTGGAAAAGTTATCACAGATTTGATTGAGAATGGTCAAGAGTTTGTCGTTGCCCACGGTGGTCGTGGCGGTCGAGGAAATATTCGTTTTGCAACACCTAAAAATCCTGCTCCTGAAATCTCTGAAAACGGGGAACCAGGTCAGGAACGTGAATTACAGCTAGAACTAAAAATACTAGCTGACGTTGGTTTAGTTGGCTTCCCTTCTGTTGGAAAATCAACTTTGCTAAGTGTCATCACATCTGCAAAACCTAAAATCGGTGCCTACCACTTTACAACAATCGTACCAAACCTTGGAATGGTTCGTACTCAATCAGGGGATTCATTCGCAGTAGCTGACCTTCCTGGTTTGATTGAGGGAGCAAGTCAAGGTGTTGGCTTGGGAACCCAGTTCTTGCGTCATATCGAGCGTACTCGCGTTATCTTACATATCATTGATATGTCGGCTAGTGAGGAACGTGATCCTTATGAGGATTATCTTGCTATCAATAAGGAACTTGAATCGTATAATCTTCGTTTGATGGAGCGTCCTCAAATCATTGTTGCAAATAAAATGGATATGCCAGAAAGCAAAGAAAATCTCGAAGAATTCAAGAAAAAATTAGCTGCTAATTATGATGAATTCGAAGAATTACCACCAATCTTCCCAATTTCAGGTCTAACTAAGCAAGGTTTAGCACCTTTATTGGATGCAACAGCAGAACTTCTTGACAAGACTCCAGAATTCCCTCTTTATGATGAGTCAGAGATGGAAGAAGAAGTATACTATGGATTTGATGAGGAAGAAAAAGCTTTTGAAATCAGTCGAGATGACGATGCTACTTGGGTACTTTCTGGTGACAAACTTATGAAACTCTTTAATATGACCAATTTTGACCGCGATGAATCTGTTATGAAGTTTGCACGTCAGTTACGTGGAATGGGAGTTGATGAGGCTCTCCGTACTCGTGGTGCTAAAGATGGTGATCTGGTTAGAATCGGTAAGTTTGAGTTTGAATTTGTGGACTAGGAGAAAATTATGGGAGATAAACCTATATCTTTCCGTGATGCTGACGGAAATTTTGTTTCTGCAGCAGACGTCTGGAATGAAAAAAAATTAGAAGAACTATTTAATCGCCTCAATCCTAATCGTGCATTGAGAATTGCGAGAATGAAGAAACAAAACGAAAGTAGTAAATCAGAATAATAAAGAAACCCGTGATATAAAAATCACGGGTTTTCATATATTCATTAGGTAGTCAGCTTATAGACCAATACTAGAGTTTTACTGTACTGGTACTTCCATTGAAGATTGTGATAAATTGACAGTGAGTTGATAGTCAGAATTATCACGAACCGTAATTTCAAAGTCTGTTGTATATAGAACTAGCCGTAGAGTATCACCTTGTTGAAGTTTATAGATTGTTGGTTGAAGTTCAAGTTGGAATTCCATCCATTCATTTGGTGTAACTTCCTTAATATCCAATAAACCATCGCGATTTTGAAGATTGAGATATCCTTTAGTGATTACTCGTTGAGTACTTTGACTATATGGTAATTCAAAGAGATTATCTAACATATGATATCGACCATTATCAAGGGTACGCACTGATAGGATTCCTGGATAAGGCTGGAGGTATTTCTTTTCCCCCAGTTCAAGGAGTTGAGCAGAGAGAAGACCTTTATTGATACTTGACTTAAGTCGTAGATTAAGTTTAACACGTCCATTAAGATGGATATTTTCAGTTATAGGTAGGTCGATAGTAATTTGATTGACCTTACCTTGATAGAGTTCATTATTAAAGGTTGGATAGCTTTTACCAAAACGTTCAAAATCAGAATCCTGATAACGGTTTTGAATGACAGCTTCTTCAGTACCTAAAGAGAAAGTTTTATGTTCAACTTGATTTCCAAAATCTTTAAGAGCCAACCAGGTTTGCTCAGCAGTATTATCTTGCCAAATCACTGTAGGTAATTGATATGCTGTTTCTTGTCCTAATAATCTTTGTGTCAAAAGGGCGTTCATTGATTCACGGAAGTCTATAGACTGCCAGTTGTTAATATATACGTGAGCACCATTATGATAAAAGAGGTGCTTGTTAATGTTATTTGGAAGCGCTTGGAACATTTGATAAACATGGAGTGGTTTCACATTCCAGTCTTGGGATCCATGTGTGAAGACAACTTCAGCCTTAACCTTGTGGGCATTGAGCAGATAGTTGCGTTCATGCCAGAATTGATTGTAATCACCAGTTTTGCGGTCTAGATTTTTCTTAAGTTCTTCTATGGAAGCTTTATGAGCATCGTTTCCACGAATATAGTCACCAGCTAAGAGATTACGTGAGTAGGTCAGTTCATCGAGTGAGTCCAGGTCCTCACCTGGATAACCTCCAGGACTTGTGACAAGTCCATTCTCACGATAGTAGTTGTACCAAGAAGAAATTCCTGCTTCAGCAATAATGACTTCTAAGCCATCAACTGCAGTAGTCGCAAGACCGTTGGACATTGTACCGAGGTATGATAGACCTGTAGTAGCAACTTTACCATTTGACCAATCAGCCTTTACTTGGCGCTCACGACTATGGTCAGTAAAAGCACGACAGCGCCCATTGAGCCAATCAATGACATTTTTATAGGCTTCGATTTGTCGGTAATCACCATTAGGCATGATTCCCTGAGAATCCTTGGTGCCAAGTCCTGATACATAAATATTAGCAAATCCTCTAGGAAGGAGGTAGTCATTTAAAGTATAACTGCTATTGATATGAGTAAGTTTTTCTTCCGCTTCAGTGACAAGTTGAGCTTGGCCGACAGGATCAACTAAATCCAATGTAGGCTCCTCCAAGCTAATCTTGCGAGGTTCTTTAACTGCTAATTCCTCCTCCATTTTGTAGAGGGCCTTATCACTTGCTTTGTCATTAGTTCCTTGATGATAAGGACTAGCTGTCATGACTGCAGGGATTCTTCCTGAGAAAGTTGGACGGATAATATTAACCTTGACCAGGTCAGGTAAGCCATCCTTATCTGAATCAATACGGCTTTCTACATAAAGAACCTCACGAATGACATTGTTTGTAGAAAAGGTTGCCAAACTCTTGCCATTGAAGTAGTGGTAATGATTGTCTTCAGGAATAAATCCATCACTAACCAATTGATCGATGAGAGTATTCCCTTTTTTGGTACGGGTATTAAGAAGCTGATAAAGATTATCAATCAGGTCTCCATAGACGATAGGAAAAGCTGTTTCTTTATGGAAAGCAAGAGCATCTTCGAAGTCTGATAGATAGCTAAATCCAAGTAATTGAAAAACTACAGTGTAGAAGATTTCAGTAGTCAACTCTAGATCGGAGTTAAAGAAAGTGAGTAGGTCTGTTTTCTTATCCACTGCCAAAGTTGAAAGTGGATAATCCGTATTTTTGTAATTAAAAAAACAAGTTCTAACAAATGACTCAAACTGGTCTTTTTCAGAACTAGCAAGATCAAGACTAAAACCAAGTTCAGTTAATTCTTTTAAAGCATCTTCCTTTGAGACAGGAAAGTAGCTAAATTGATTATAGCGCATAATAATCTCCTTTGAGAATGAGGTTAAAAATATTATATCAAAAAACCCAATGAATAGATAGCTTGGTTAACTAGCTTTTGAGTATCCCTTAAGGTTATGCTATACTAGATATATGTTAGATTTGGAGAAATACGGCGTGACCATGTGGGAAGAGGAGAAAATTCTCTCTTTCCGTCAAAAACTTTTAGCCTGGTATAATGAAAATAAGCGTGATTTACCTTGGAGAAGAAGTAAAAATCCATACCATATTTGGGTATCTGAAATTATGTTACAACAGACAAGGGTTGATACGGTTATTCCATATTACGAACGTTTTTTAGAATGGTTTCCGACTGTAGAGAGTTTGGCAAATGCACCTGAAGAACGCTTATTAAAGGCATGGGAAGGTCTTGGATATTATTCGCGTGTTCGTAATATGCAAGCAGCTGCTCAACAGATTATGAATGAATTTGGTGGAGAATTTCCTTCAACTTATGAGGGGATTTCATCCTTAAAAGGTATTGGCCCCTATACGGCTGGTGCCATTTCTAGTATTGCTTTTAATCTTCCCCAGCCTGCGGTTGATGGGAATGTCATGCGTGTTTTGGCTCGCTTATTTGAAGTAAATCACGATATAGGAAATCCCAGCAATCGAAAAATTTTTCAAGCTATGATGGAAATCTTAATTGATCCAGATCGACCAGGTGATTTTAACCAGGCTTTGATGGATTTAGGTTCTGATATTGAAGCGCCTGTCAATCCTAGACCTCAAGATAGCCCAATTAAGGAATTTAGCGCAGCTTATCAGCACGGGACTATGGACCGCTATCCTATTAAAGCGCCAAAGAAAAAACCAATTCCAATATATCTAAATGCATTAGTGGTATCAAATGAAAAAGGGCAATTCTTATTGGAAAAGAACGAAAGCGAAAAGCTATTAGCTGGTTTTTGGCATTTTCCATTGATAGAAGTTGATGAATTTTCAAAAGAGGAAGATGAATTTAATCTTTTTAGTCAGGTATCGGAACCAATCACACAGCTTGGACCATCTCCTAAAGCAAGTTTTGAACAAGATTATAATCTTGTTGTTGATTGGGATGACTACAGATTTGAAGAGGTTAAGCATGTTTTCAGTCATCGTAAATGGCATATTCAAATTCTAACAGGAAAGGTAGAAAAGTCTGAAGATTATTCTGATAGAGAAGTTCTTTGGCTAAGTCCAGAAGAGTTTGTACATTATCCCATTGCTAAACCCCAACAAAAGATTTGGCAAGAGTATTTAAAAAGAGACCATTAACATTAGTGTATCGTGTCTTCTTTCTGATTTTTTGGTATAATGAGATAAGGAAAAGGTGAACAAAATGAAAAAAATATTGATTGTAGATGATGAAAAACCAATCTCGGACATTATTAAGTTTAATATGACTAAAGAAGGTTACGAGGTAGTAACTGCCTTTAATGGTCGTGAAGCTATTGAATTATTTGAAGCTGAAAAACCAGATATTATTATTTTAGACTTAATGTTACCTGAGATTGATGGACTTGAAGTTGCCAAAACAATTCGTAAAACGAGTAGTGTGCCAATTATCATGCTTTCAGCAAAAGACAGCGAGTTTGATAAGGTTATTGGACTAGAGCTTGGAGCTGATGACTATGTGACCAAGCCGTTTTCGAACCGTGAATTACAGGCCCGTGTTAAAGCTTTGCTTCGCCGATCTGAGCTATTAGCATCAGATAGCCAAGAAACAGAAGCAAAATTGCAAAGTATTCAAATCGGTGACTTAGAAATTCTTCCAGATGCTTATGTAGCAAAGAAATACGGAGAAGAATTAGATTTAACACACCGTGAATTTGAGCTATTGTATCACTTAGCGACGCATATTGGACAGGTCATCACTCGTGAACATCTGCTTGAGACTGTTTGGGGCTATGACTATTTTGGCGATGTTCGTACTGTTGATGTGACCATTAGACGTTTGCGTGAAAAAATCGAAGATACACCAAGTAGACCAGATTACATTCTAACTCGTCGTGGTGTTGGATATTACATGAGAAATAATGATTGAAATAATTAGACAAACAATATTAACTAGAGATTTCGTCTTTGGACTCATTTTAATCGGATTTATCATGCTTGTTACCTTTCTTTTATTAGAAAACCGCAGAGATAATATCCGTCTCAAACAACTGAATCAAAAAGTCAAAGATTTGATTGCGGGAGATTATTCTCAAGTTTTGGATATGCAAGGAAGTTCAGAGATAACTAATATTACAAATAATCTCAATGACTTATCTGAAGTTATCCGCCTAACACAAGAAAATCTTGAGCAAGAGACTAAAAGATTGAATAGTATTCTCTCCTACATGACGGATGGAGTCCTTGCAACCAATCGTCGTGGTCAGATTATTATGATTAATGATATGGCTAAAAGACAACTTGGTATTGAGAGAGACGAGGCTCTGAATCAGAATATTCTAGAATTGCTTAAGATTGATGATGAGTATGAGTTGAGGGACTTAATTACTCAAAGTCCGGAATTGATGATAGACTCTCAGGATGTGAATGGTGAATACATAAGTATTCGAGTCCGTTTTGCTCTTGTTCGCAGAGAATCTGGCTTTATTTCAGGTCTTGTTGCTGTATTACATGATACAACCGAACAAGAGAAGGAAGAACGAGAGCGAAGGCTCTTTGTATCGAATGTTAGCCATGAACTGCGAACTCCTTTGACCAGTGTAAAATCTTATCTAGAGGCCTTGGATGAAGGTGCTTTGTCAGAACCAGTTGCGCCTGATTTTATAAAAGTATCATTGGACGAAACCAATCGAATGATGCGAATGGTAACAGATCTCCTGCATCTATCACGTATTGATAATGCTACTAGCAACTTAGATGTAGAATTAATTAATTTTACTGCATTCATTACTTTTATCCTTAATCGTTTTGATAAAATCAAAAGTCAGGATGAGAATCTGAAGTATGAATTAATCAGAGATTATCCAATTACCTCCGTATGGATTGAGATAGATACAGATAAAATGACCCAGGTGATAGATAATATTTTAAACAATGCTATCAAATATTCACCAGATGGTGGGAAAATCACTGTTTCTATGAAAACAACTGACGATCAAATGATTCTATCTATTTCCGATCAAGGATTGGGAATTCCAAAACAAGATTTACCAAAAATCTTTGATCGTTTCTATCGTGTGGATCGAGCTAGAAGTCGCGCACAAGGTGGGACTGGTTTAGGATTAGCCATTGCTAAGGAAATCATTAAGCAACATAACGGATTTATCTGGGCCAAAAGTGAGTATGGTAAGGGTTCAACCTTTACTATCGTGCTTCCATATGATAAGGATGCTGTAAAAGACGAGATTTGGGAGGATGAAGTAGAAGACTAGAATGAATGAAAAAGGATTTAAATACAGTATTTTAGCATCGGGTTCTAGTGGAAATTCCTTTTATCTAGAAACCCCCAAGAAAAAAATTTTAGTAGATGCAGGTTTATCTGGAAAAAAGATTACGAGTCTTTTAGGTGAAATTAATCGGAAGCCTGAAGATTTGGATGCCATTCTGATAACTCACGAACATGCAGATCATATCCATGGCATCGGTGTTCTGGCTCGTAAGTATGGAATGGATCTTTATGCTAATGAAAAAACTTGGCAAGCTATGGAAAATAGTAAGTACCTAGGAAAAGTGGATTCATCACAAAAACATATTTTTGAGATGGGAAAAACTAAGACCTTTGGTGATATTGACATTGAAAGTTTTGGTGTTAGCCATGATGCTGTTGCTCCACAGTTTTATCGCTTTATGAAGGATGATAAGAGTTTTGTCATGCTGACGGATACAGGATATGTCAGTGACCGTATGGCAGGTATAATCGAAAATGCCGATGGCTACCTAATTGAGTCAAACCATGATGTAGAAATACTTCGAGCGGGTTCTTACGCATGGCGACTCAAACAACGAATCCTATCTGATCTAGGCCACCTCTCAAATGAAGATGGTGCTGATGCAATGATTCGTACACTTGGTAATCGTACTAAGAAGATTTACCTAGGACATTTGTCTAAAGAGAATAATATTAAAGAACTAGCTCATATGACGATGGTCAATCAGTTGGCTCAGGCAGATTTAGGAGTAGGAGTAGACTTTCAAGTTTATGACACTTCACCAGATACTGCAACACCTTTAACGGACATATAAAAAGGAAGGTTTAAACCTTCCTTTTATAATTTTGATTATTATAATCCAGCAAATTCTTTAATTTCTTCTTCTGTCATAGATGAATCACAACGAACCTTGATTTGACCATTTGCAACATGAACAAATCCAGGTACTGTTGGAATAACATAGGTAGAACGGAAGGCTTGCAAAGCATCAAGTTGACTTGGTTCTTCACTATTAATGAAGTAGATATGAGCTTTTGTTTCAGCTACGACAGCTGCTAATTTAGCAGCGAACTTACGGCAATAAGGACAAGTCTTGCGTCCAATAAAGAAAGTCGCTGTTTCTTTTTTGTCGATGGCTTCTTGTGCACGCGCAACTGTTGTCACTTCAAGATCTTTAATATTTTCTAAGAATTGTTCCATAAGAATACCTCATTTAATTTGATAAAACTAGTATGCCATAAAGTCTTTAAAAATGCTTAGATTTGATACGAAAAAAAGATGAGATAGCTTTATCTCATCTTTTATCTTGCTTATTTTACAAAGACATTAATTTCAGCTTCGATATTAGCAATTTTTGCTTGCGCATCTTCATTACTTTCACCAACAACTGCGATGTAGAACTTGATTTTTGGTTCAGTACCGGAAGGACGAACTGCAATCCATGAACCATCAGCAAGTGTGTATTTCAAGACATCACTTGGAGGAGTCGTTAAGGCTGTTACAGTACCATCAGCGGCAGTGGATGTTTGTGCTTTAAAGTCTTCTACGACTGTGATTTCTGTTGCGTTCCATTCCTTTGGAGCATTGTTGCGGAATTTAGTCATAATCTCTTTGATTTGTTCAGCACCATCGACACCTGAAAGGGTAACAGAGATTGTCTTTTCTGCGTAGTAGCCGTATTCTTTGTAGATTTCTTCGATACCGTCAGCAAGTGTCAAACCGCGTGAACGGTAGTAGGCAGCAAGTTCAGCAACGACAAGAACAGCTTGGATAGCATCTTTATCACGTACGAATGGTTTGATCAAGTAACCAAAACTCTCTTCAAATCCCATCATGTAAGTGTGATTGTGTTTTTCCTCGAATTCTTGGATTTTTTCAGCGATGAATTTGAAACCGGTTAAGACGTTGAACATGGTTGCGCCGTAGCTTTCAGCAATCTTCGTTACCAAGTCAGTTGAAACAATCGATTTGCAGAGGGCCGCATTTTCAGGAAGAGTTCCAGCGTTTTTATGAGCTTCCAAGATATACTTAGCCATGATGGCACCGATTTGGTTCCCTGAAAGGTTAAGGTAGCTACCGTCTTTTTGAAGAACTTCAACACCAACACGGTCAGCGTCAGGGTCAGTTGCAACAAGAACATCAGCGCCTACTTGGCGACCAAGTTCTTCAGCAAGTGCAAAGGCTGCTTGGCTTTCTGGGTTTGGTGATTTTACAGTTGAGAAGTCTGGGTCTGGCGTTGCTTGAGCTTCCACGACTTGTACAGAGTCAAATCCTGCTTGAGCAAGAGCACGACGAGCCAACATTTCACCAGTACCATGAAGAGGAGTGTAGACAATCTTCATGTCTTTACCAAATTCTTCAATTAAGGCAGGGTTGATGTTAACATCTTTGACTTCTTTGAGGTATTCAGCATCAATAGCTTCACCGATGACTTCAATCAAACCAGATGCTTTTTCAGCTTCAATATCCGCAACTTCTACAGCGAATGGATTGTCGATGGCACGGATGTAGGTTGTCAAAGCGTCCGCGTCGTGTGGAGGCATTTGACCACCATCTTCACCGTAAACCTTGTATCCGTTAAACGGAGCTGGGTTGTGGCTAGCAGTAATCATGATACCCGCAAAGCAGTTGAGGTAACGAACGGCAAATGAAAGCTCTGGAGTTGGACGGAGACTTACAAAAACATACGACTTAATGCCGTGTTTAGCAAGAACTGCAGCAGACTCAAAGGCAAATTCTGGAGAGAAGTGACGGCTATCATAAGCGATGGCTACACCACGTTCTTTTTCGTTTCCACCTTTTGACTCAATCAAACGAGCCAAACCTTCAGTTGCTTGACGTACTACATAGATGTTAATACGGTTGGTACCGGCACCAATCAATCCGCGCATACCAGCAGTACCGAATTCAAGATTTGTGTAGAAGGCATCTTCTTTAGTTTTTTCATCCATGCTTTCCAAATCACGACGAAGGTAATCTGGGAGGTCAGCAAAATCAGCCCATTTTTGGAAGTTTTCTTGATAAGTCATAGTACAACTCCTTATTTCTAATGTATTAATCGTTCTCATTATATCATGATTTAAAGTGATAGTAAAACGATAGCATGAGTTTCTGAAAAGTTATGAAATATAGCTTAATTTCAAGTCTTGAACGGCTAGGAGAAACATGCTATACTAACTGTATGATTATTTTACAAGCTAATAAAATTGAACGCTCATTTGCAGGAGAAGTTTTATTTGATAATATCAATCTCCAAGTAGATGAAAGAGATCGTATCGCTCTCGTTGGAAAAAATGGAGCAGGAAAGTCTACATTATTAAAAATATTGGTTGGAGAAGAAGAACCGACTAGTGGAGAAATAAATAAGAAAAAAGACATTTCTCTATCCTACTTAGCACAAGATAGTCGCTTTGAATCAAAAAATACTATCTATGACGAAATGTTACATGTCTTTGATGATTTACGTAGTACCGAAAAACATCTTCGACAAATGGAACTAGAGATGGGTGAAAAGACAGGTGCAGATTTAGAAAATTTGATGTCTAATTATGACCGCTTGTCTGAGAGTTTCCGTCAGGCTGGGGGCTTTACTTATGAAGCGGACATTCGTGCTATCTTAAATGGTTTCAAGTTCGATGAATCTATGTGGCAGATGAAAATTGAGGAATTATCAGGTGGTCAAAATACACGTCTGGCACTAGCAAAAATGCTCCTAGAAAAACCAAATCTCTTAGTTTTAGATGAGCCAACTAACCACCTTGATATTGAAACCATTGCTTGGTTAGAAAACTATTTGGTAAATTACAGTGGTGCTTTAATTATCGTCAGCCATGACCGTTATTTCCTTGACAAGGTTGCGACTATAACTTTGGATTTGACTAGACATGCTTTAGATAGATATGTTGGCAATTACTCAAGTTTCGTAGAACAAAAGGAGCAAAAGCTCGCGACAGAGGCGAAAAACTACGAGAAGCAGCAAAAGGAAATTGCTGCCTTAGAGGACTTTGTCAATCGCAATCTCGTTCGAGCATCGACAACTAAGCGTGCACAATCACGACGTAAACAACTGGAGAAAATAGAGCGTTTGGACAAGCCTGAATCTGCTAAGAAATCAGCTAATATGACATTTCGCTCTGATAAAGTTTCAGGAAATGTCGTTTTGACGGTTGAAAATGCTGCTATAGGTTATGATGGGGAAATACTATCTGAGCCAATCAATCTCGATCTTCGTAAGTTGAATGCCATGGCAATTGTAGGTCCGAATGGTATTGGGAAGACAACCTTTATTAAGTCTATTGTGGATCAGATTCCATTTATCAAAGGAGAGAAGCGTTTTGGTGCCAATGTTGAGGTTGGTTACTATGATCAAACTCAAAGCAAACTAACACCAAGTAATAGTGTACTAGACGAACTCTGGAATGATTTTAAATTAACACCAGAAGTGGAAATCCGTAATCGCCTCGGTGCCTTCCTTTTCTCAGGGGACGATGTTAAGAAATCAGTCGGTATGCTTTCAGGTGGAGAGAAAGCTCGCTTATTGCTGGCTAAACTCTCTATGGAAAATAATAACTTTTTGATATTGGACGAGCCGACAAACCACTTGGATATAGATAGTAAGGAAGTTTTAGAAAATGCACTGATTGACTTTGATGGGACTCTTCTATTTGTCAGCCATGACCGTTACTTTATCAATCGAGTAGCTACTCATGTTCTAGAATTGTCCGAAAATGGCTCAACCCTATACCTTGGAGATTATGATTACTATATCCAAAAGAAAGCAGAGCTAGCAGCTACTCAAGAGGTGCAATTAGGGGCTATCAATCAAGAGAAGGAAAGTTCTTCCCTTAATGATTATCAAGCTCAGAAGGAGACTCAAAAAGAGCTTCGGAAGTTAATGAAACAAGTTGAAAATCTTGAGACAGAAATTGAAGAACTTGAAACTCAAGCCCAAGCTATCTCTGAGCAAATGCTAACTAGCAATGATGCCAATGAACTCATGCAATTACAAGCAGAACTTGATAAGATTAGTCAACGTCAAGAAGAAGCTATGCTGGAGTGGGAAGAATTATCGGAGCAGGTGTAGATATAAAAAAAAAGCAGTGATAATACACTGCTTTTTTAATTATTAATAATATTCTATCTATAATCCACCCTGAGGGAATCGAACCCCCATCTCAAGAACCGGAATCTTACGTGATATCCATTACACTAAGGGTGGAAACTTCCCTCATTATATCAAAAAATATGGTGTAACTCAAGAGTCATCTAAAAGATGAAATATAACAATAAAAAAGGATTTAGACAAGATCTAAATCCTTTTAAATGTTTATTTTTTTTCAAGAAGTGCTTTGATTTCTTGAAGAACTTCCAATTCAGTTGGACCTGCTGGAGCTTCTTCAGCTTCTTCTTTCTTACCAAGGCTTTGAGCTTTTTCAATTCCTTTAACAACAAAGAAAAGAACAGTACCAATAACTACGAAGTTAATAACAGCACTCAAGAAACTTCCGTAAGCAACACCATTCCATGAAAGTTCAGCGATACGATCAACGTTCGCAGCTTTCAAAGCTGGGTTTAATAGAAGTGGAGTGATGATATCGTTAACGAATGAAGTTACGATAGCACCAAATGCAGTAGCGATGATCACACCGACAGCAAGGTCTACGACATTACCGCGGAGCAAAAATGCTTTAAGATCTTTTAACATTTTCTTTTTCCTTTCGAAATTTAATCAAATTTTTACAGACTACATTATATCGTAAATTTATATTAATTGCAAGAAAAGTGATTATTTCTTCTTAAATACAAAAAGCTTACTAAAAACGTAGTTGAGAACAACCATCGTAACTTGTGCAATGAAGATTTCAACTGTATTAATTGTATTAATATCATTTCCAACAAAGTAACCAATAATTTGTGGGAAGCTTGTCACAAAAATAAAAGTTAGTAGAAGATCTAATAAAAAGGTGATAAGTCTTGCAGAGGTGAATTTAATTAATCTATTAAACCAGTTTTTTCTTTCTTGCTTAAATACAAATGTGTCATTTGTAAAAAAGGCAAATAGAATCCCAGCAATATTCCCTAGAGCAGTCGCAACTAGCTCTTGCTGTGTTAGATAAAAGATGACGATGCGGACAAATATCGATACTACGGTAGTCGCAACTCCGAAAAATAGATAGGATAAAATCTCGTTATCAAAGAATTTTTTTATATATGTTTTCATATGATTAGTATAGCATAAAGCTGATAAATGTGCTATACTCGTAAAGTTGACTTGTTCAACCCTTGGTGCTTAGCTTCTTTCACCAAGCATATTACACGCGGCAGGGCCGCTAAAGGAGAAAACATGAAAAAACTTACTGTTCGTGATATGGCAGATATTGCCATTGTCGCTGCTATCTATGTGGTTTTAACAATTACGCCACCGCTTAATGCTATTAGCTTTGGTGCTTATCAGTTCCGTATCTCTGAAATGATGAATTTCCTAGCTTTTTACAATCCTAAGTATATCATCGGTGTTACTATTGGATGTATGATTGCTAATTTCTTTAGTTTTGGAGTTATCGATGTTGCTGTTGGAGGTGGATCGACTTTAGTATTCCTAAGTCTTGGAGTCATCTTGTTTAGCAAATACAGCAAAGACTATCTATTTAATGGATTGATTCGAAAAGATCATTTCTTCTTTTCAATTCTATTCTCAATATCTATGGTAACAATTGCGGCTGAATTGTATCTTGTTGCTGAAGCTCCATTTTTCTTGACATGGTTCACTACAGGTATCGGAGAATTTGCTTCCTTAATCATCGGAGCTATTATCATTGGAAAAATTGGTCAACGAATTGATTTGACTAGATAAAGGTATCACATCAAATATTCATGAAAAGGTCTGAACTCTGTTCAGTCTTTTTCTTATTTTTCTATAGACCCAGGCTCTCAACAAAAGTGGTATAATAAAGAAAAAAGGGATTATTTTAATATGTATGGTTATCGTATTTCAGTTTTTGAAGTCCTTTGGAAAAATCAGGTCATTAGATTTTTGTTAATTTTTTTAGCACTATTTTATTTCTATCTTTTTTTCCAAAGAGTTAAGACATCTTTAAAAAGTGGTGGGAGTATGTTGGATCCTTTTCATATTGCAAAGGGAAGATTATACATTCACACGATTATTCTTTTTAGAAAAAGGATTGTTCCTCTAGCTGAAATTAGACAGATTGATATTGATTACGTTCGAGGGAGAAGAATGAATGGGGACAGGTATCATCTGTACTTTACAAGGAAAGATGGAAAATCTTTTACTTTTCATTTTGGAAAAAGCAAAAGAAACGAGGAGTTAGTGAAAAATCTTGCCAATGTGGCCAAGAAGTGCCATATTAAACTAAATCAAATATATTAAGAATTGATTTTTTGAAATCTTTACCAAAGTTTTAGTGTTTTATGGTAAAAAAGAAGCTATCACATTTTTGTTATTTATGTTATAATATTCACAAAGAAAAAAATTAGGAGTTATTATGGTTTCATCAGAGTTCATTGCCAAAATAGAGTATAACTGTCATAAAAAAGAGGGTTTATTCAATAAAAATAAATTCAAGTATGCTATCCGTTCCATGTTTGCTGGAGCATTTTTAACCGTAACGACTGCAGCTGGAGCTATTGCAGCAGATTTATCGAGTTCTATCGTACCAAACAGTGGTAAGTTCCTTTTCCCCTTTATTTTCGCTTGGGGACTGGCTTATATTGTTTTCTTGAATGCTGAGCTGGTAACTTCAAATATGATGTATCTAACAGCTGGTGTTTTCTTAAAAAAGATTGATTTGAAAAAAGCCTTGGCTATTTTGTTCTACTGTACATTCTTCAACCTTATCGGAGCAATCCTTATCGGATGGGCATTTGCTAATACATCAGCCTTTTCTCATCTAACAACGGATGGTTTCTTAGCCGCAACAGTCCAAAAGAAACTGGCTCGACCAAGTGATTTAGTCTTGCTCGAAGCAATTTTGGCTAATTTCTTTGTTAATATTGCCATTATGTCTTTTGTTCTAGTTAAAGATAGTACGACAAAACTCTTTTTGGTAATTTCAGCAGTTTATATGTTTGTCTTTTTATCAAATGAACACCTTGCTGCAAACTTCTCTTCATTTGCCATTGCAAAATTTAGTATGATTTCTGATCAGCTTGCTCACTTTGATATTCCTAATATTCTTCGTCACTGGGGTGTTACCTTTATCGGTAACCTTATTGGTGGTGGTCTCTTAATCGGTCTACCTTATGCCTACCTCAACAAAGACGAAGATACATACGTCGATTAAAAGTTGGATTGATTCCAACTTTTTCTTTTTGTTTATCCATGCTATAATGAATATAGCAAAAGGATATAGAGGAATATCATGAATGAAATTAAATGCCCTAATTGTGGGGAAGTATTTACAGTCAATGAAAGTCAATATGCTGAGCTATTGTCACAGGTGAGAACGGTAGAATTTGATAGAGAATTGCATGATCGTATGAAGCAAGAGTTGGCTTTAGCTGAGCAAAAATCCTTGAATGAGCAACAGACCAAACTGGCGGAAAAGGACCAAGAAATTGCCCAACTACAAAGTCAAATTAACAACTTTGATACCGAAAAAGAATTGGCCAAAAAGGAAGTAGAGCAAAGTGCTAGTCAAAGTCTACTGGAGAAGGAAAAAGAAGTTCAAGCACTTGAGAATCAGCTGGCTACCTTACGTTTAGAGCATGAGAATCAATTACAAAAAACTCTTTCTGATCTTGAAAAAGAACGCGACCAGGTTAAAAATCAGCTCCTTTTACAAGAAAAAGAAAACGAGCTTTCTCTGACTTCAGTTAAGCAAAACTATGAAGCCCAGCTTAAGGCAGCTAATGAGCAGGTTGAGTTCTATAAGAATTTCAAAGCCCAACAATCTACAAAGGCTATTGGTGAAAGTCTGGAGCAGTATGCGGAGAGTGAATTTAACAAGGTTCGTAGCTTTGCCTTTCCAAATGCTTACTTTGAAAAGGACAATAAAGTCTCAGCTCGTGGTTCTAAAGGGGACTTTATCTTCCGTGATTTTGATGAAAATGGGCTAGAATTCATCTCCATCATGTTTGAGATGAAAAATGAAGCTGATGGAACGGAGAAGAAGCATAAGAATGCCGATTTCTACAAAGAGTTGGACAAGGATCGTCGTGAGAAGAACTGTGAGTATGCAGTTTTGGTAAGTATGCTTGAGGCTGACAATGATTACTTCAATACTGGGATTGTCGATGTCAGCCATGAATATGAGAAGATGTATGTCATTCGTCCTCAATTCTTTATTCAGTTGATTGGACTCTTACGAAATGCTGCCCTTAATTCCCTAAAATACAAGCAGGAATTGGCACTTATCCGTGAGCAAAACATTGATATTACTCATTTTGAAGAAGATTTGGATGCCTTTAAGCTTGCCTTTGCTAAAAACTACAATTCAGCTTCAGTCAACTTCAGCAAGGCTATTGACGAAATTGACAAGGCCATCAAACGCATGGAAGAAGTCAAGAAATTCCTAACCACATCAGAAAACCAACTCCGCCTCGCAAACAATAAGTTGGACGATGTTTCCGTTAAAAAATTGACTCGAAAAAATCCAACTATGAAAGCTAAGTTTGAAGCGCTTAAAGGGGAGTGAGAAAGCAGTGGAAAATGAATTATTAGTATTGAATACTGAAGAAGTGTTTGTGTCTGAAAATTTAAACTATGATGAGCTAGAAGAACTATTAGAACAGCAATTTACAATGGAGTTTTCTAATCTTGAAAAATTAGAACTCGAATGCAAAGAAATTAGTTCACCGGATAAATTAGGGGATGTTATTTTAGATGAAATATGGAATCAATTTGCGAATCAAATTGGTTTAGATATGACAAGTGACACGCTTCTTAAGCAGTATAACGATAAACATCCTAATGGTTATACAAAAGAAGAAGGTGCTAAAATAATGAAAGATAAAAGGTATACTAATGCAAATAATGCTATGAAAGAAAAGCAAAAATCTGGAAACTTAAAGGATGAATATACTGGTAAAACATTAAAAATTAATGATAAAGCAAATTTGGATCACGTCATACCAAGAAAACAGATTTTTGAAAACCCATGGAGGAAAATAGCAGATATCGAACCTTCTGATTTAGCCAATAAATCAGAAAATTTAGCAGCAACTAATGAATCACTTAATAAAAGTAAAGGTGCAAAATCTAATAGCGAGTATATAAAGGATGGAGAAGTAAGAGAAAAAAATCTAAAAGAACAAGTTGAAAGAGCTAATAAAAAAATTGATAAGATGAAGATCTCAGATGCCGAAAAGCGAAATCTTAAGGCTGAAAATAATAAAAAATTAAATGATAAATTGGCTGCTGATTCAAAGAAGATGCTGAAGGTTGAGAAAAGAGCAAAGAAAGCTATGTATAAACCAATAGCAAAGAAAGCAGCAGTTAGAATGGCGAACAAGGCAGGTAAAGACGCAGTTAAAGCTATGTTTGTTGCAGCGTTATTTGGGATGTTGAAAGAAATAATGAATGCTTTAGTAAGATATTTTAAAGCAAAGAAACAATCTTTTGATACATTTATAGAGGAAATGAAAAAAGCACTTCATTCATTTTTTGGTAAAATCAAAGATTTTATTAAAGTAGGTGTAGATAGTATTGTTGGAAGCATCGTAGGAGAAATTATTGGCAGATTTAACCAAAAATTACAAAAACTTCCAAACTTGATTAAACAATTATTTGGTTCTATAAGAGAAAGTATTTCTTATTTATCAAACCCTGAAAACCAGTCTCACTCTACTGAGATTAAAATTGCCCATATTTCAAAAATCATTACTTCTGCATTAGTAGGAGTAGGAGCAATGTTTTTAGGAGAATATTTTGAAAAGTATTTATTACCACTACCAGGAATGGGATTTGAGATTAAATTTTTAGGGACCATAGCAAATATCTTGGGAATGTTTTTAGCGAGTTTATTGGCAGGTATTTTAGGTGCTGTAATTATTAATAGACTTGATGGCTTTATTTCAAGGAAGCTACAAGAAGAAAACAAAAAGCAGCAAGCCAATAAGAAGAACGAATTGCTAAGAATTCAGGATGTTCAAATTTTTGTTGCTGAGCAGAATGTTGCTGTTAAGAGAAATGATATCTTCAGTAGGATGGCTAAGAATCATCAAAAACTAAGAGAACTTCTTGGTAATGTTCAAGAGGAGTTTTCTAATTCAAAGATTGATTTCAAACAGCGATTATTAGCTAACGAAATATACTTTGATGAAAAGCAAAGTGAACTTGAAGAAATGCAAAGTGCATTAAACGATTTATTATAGGAGAATGTTATGTCAGAAGAATTAGAGATTCAGGTTATAGCAAAGTCTGAAAGATTTAATGAGAAAAAAGAAGCGTTGAAAGCTTTTAGTGAAGAAATTCCAGAACAATCAGATTTACCGACTGTCCCACAAGACGATCCTATGCTAGGATTTATTGGTATGGAATATGATGTTAAAGGTAAGGATTTAAATGCTCTCACCGATGCTGTTCAAAATAGAATGATTGAACAAAACAAGCATATTAAAAAGATTATTCAGGAATTTAATACCATTTATGAAACTTTCCAAATATTGGATGATGAGTATATTCAAAGTATTTCAAAGTCTTTGATTGCAGCCAAAGAGGCGAATGATAAGGCTATGCAGGGATTGCACGAGATAGAAGAATATCAAACTGGTAATAAAAAGCTATTAGATGACGTTTTTAAACAGAATAAAGATTTAATTGATATATTGAAGAAACATCATAAAAAGCTAGAAGAATTAGAACAACTTGAAGAGAAGCAAAGTGAAATTCAAATTGAAATTGATACTTTAAAAGCGAATCTAAAAACATTAGTGAAAATAGAAAATAGTTTTAACGATTTGCATTTACAGGTTATAGAAACACAAAATGAACTGAAAAACGACGTAGATAAGATGGATGTTCGATTAATAGACGAAAGTAAAAATCTTACTTTAATAGTCGAGAAATTTCAAACTGAACTAGAGGAAAAACAAAAAGAGATTAGTTTCCTTAGAAAAGGATTCTATGCCTTAGGAATCTTATTCGCTCTAATAGTAGTATTTCTGTTATTTAAAGGAATGTAGATGATTAGTGAAACTTATTTAAAATTGTTAAAATCAGAAGTGAAAAAGCTTGATGACTTAACAAATAAATCTTATGAATTTGAGACTGTTATTCAAGAAATTGTTGATAATAAAAAGCATTCAGAATTAGAATTTATAAAGAGTTTAGGAAATTTGTCAAATAATGATAAATTTCATAAAATTAAAGAAAGACAGTCAACGGTTTTAGAGTTACTGTATAAATATCTTGGTTCTAGATTAATAGATAGTGAGTACGCTATTTTAAAAGAAATCAATACCAAATCATTTGATGAGCTGTCTGATGAATTAAACTCCCTGATAGGATTAGAAAATGTAAAGAAAGAAATAGAAGACCTAGTAATCTTTAACAAAGTTCAGAAAAACCGAGAAAAGATTGGGTTAAAAAAAACTAATAGAACGATGCATATGGCTTTCCTAGGGAATCCGGGTACAGGTAAAACAACAGTTGCTAGAATTGTTGGTAATATGTATCGTTCTCTAGGAATACTAAGCAAAGGTCATTTTATTGAAGCAACTAGAACTGACTTAATAGCAGAATATCAAGGGCAAACTGCTTTAAAAGTTAAAAGACTGATCCAAAAAGCTAAGGGGGGCGTTTTATTCATTGATGAAGCATACAGTATCACAGAAAATGAAAAAAGTGATAGTTATGGTAGAGAGTGTTTAACAGAACTTACAAAAGCTTTGGAAGACTATCGTGATGATTTAGTTGTAATTGTAGCAGGATATGATGACCTAATCAAGAAATTTTTTGAATCTAATCCTGGTTTAAAATCACGTTTTAATTACTTTATTAATTTTGAAGATTATTCAGTAAATCAAATGTTCGAGATTTTTCTATCATACTGTAAGAACGAAGACTATATTTTAGAAGAATCGGCTGCAGATAAGTTAAAAACATTTCTTGAAAAACAAAGTGATATTTCCGAAAATAAGAATGCGAATGGTCGATTTGTAAGAAATGTATTTGATAAAATAGTTATGAATCAAGCAAAACGTTTAAGTAAACTTTCTTTGGTTACAAAAGAGAATTATTTAACAATTCTTGAAGAGGACATATTTTAAATAAAATAGAAAGCAAGACATGAACGGTATTATCAACTTAAAAAAAGAAGCAGGGATGACCTCGCATGATGCGGTTTTTAAGCTACGTAAGATTTTAGGCACTAAGAAGATCGGTCACGGTGGGACCTTGGATCCGGATGTGGTTGGCGTTTTACCCATTGCTGTAGGGAAGGCGACTCGCATGGTAGAGTTCATGCAGGATGAGGGTAAGGTCTACGAGGGGGAAATCACTCTGGGATATTCTACAACGACCGAGGATGCTAGTGGAGAAATAGTTTCTGAAACACCAATTTTAACCCCATTGGATGAAAAACTTGTTGATGAAGCCATTGCTAGTTTGACTGGGCCTATTACTCAGGTACCGCCTATGTACTCAGCAGTCAAGGTCAATGGTCGCAAGCTCTATGAGTATGCGCGTGCTGGCCAGGAAGTCGAGCGTCCAGAGCGTCAGGTTACGATTTATAGGTTCGAAAGAACGAGCCCGATTACTTATGAGGATAAACTTGCACGTTTTACATTCCGAGTAAAATGTAGCAAGGGAACCTATATCCGTACCTTATCGGTTGACTTGGGAGAAAAACTTGGTTATGCGGCTCATATGTCACATTTGACACGGACAAGTGCTGCAGGCTTACGGCTAGAAGATTCCTTGACCTTGGAAGAAATTGCAGAAAAAGTAGAGGCTGGACAACTGGACTTTCTCCATCCACTCGAGATTGGGACAGGGGATTTAGTTAAGGTTTATCTTACTCCGGAGCAGGCAGATGAAGTCCGTTTTGGCCGCTTTATTGAGTTAGAGCAAACTGAGAAGGAGTTGGCAGCCTTTAAAGGAGAACGGCTACTAGCCATTCTAGAAAAAAGGGACAATCTGTACAAGCCAAGGAAGGTTTTCTCTTAATATTTATTGATATGTGATTCGATCTAAGGATAAGATGAGTCTATCTCATCTTTTTTTTGATCTAAAACTATGATTGTTTGATACTAACTATATTATACGAATGTGAAAAAAGCTTGAAAACATGGTGATATTTGACAGTTTTCCTCGCTTATGATAATATTTAATTTAAAGAAATGCTAGAAAAATCAGAGGATATTATGAGTATTGAGATGACTGTTAGTGAGATTGCTGAGGTCTTGGGTTTATCTCGCCAAGCAATCAATAATCGTGTCAAGGAATTACCAGAAGAAGACACAACAAAAAATGACAAGGGAGTTACTGTTGTTACTCGCAGTGGCTTGATTAAGCTTGAAGAAATCTACAAAAAAACGATATTTGAAGATGAGCCGGTTAGTGATGAAGTCAAACAAAGAGAGTTGATGGAAATCCTGGTTGATGAGAAAAATTCTGAGATTATTCGTTTGTATGAGCAGTTAAAAGCTAAAGATAAGCAACTGTCTGAAAAAGATGAGCAGATACGAGTGAAAGATCGTCAAATTGCCGAGAAAGATAAGCAATTGGATCAACAACAACAGCTAACACTTCAAGCTATGAAAGATCAGGAAAATCTTCAGTTAGAATTAGAGCAAGCTAAGCAAGAAGTTCAAGCAACGAAGAAAGGCTTCTTTGCTCGCTTATTTGGAAAATAAGATAAAACTGCTTGGTTTATAGAAAAACCAGGTAGTTTCTTTTCTTTTACTAGCATAGAGTAGGAATATGATGTATGGAAAAATTACGAGAGTATATCTCCTTTGATTTAGAGTTTAATCAGCATGAAGGGGTTACACATCTGATACAGGTCTCGGCGGCACATTTCAAAGATGGTGAGGAAATCACTGCATTTGATTCATATGTTTACACCGAGGCTCCTTTAAAAAGCTTTATTAATGGATTGACTGGTATTACAGCTCAAACACTAAAGGATGCACCAATTGTTGAACAAGTCCTTGAAGATTTTCAGACTTTTATCGGGGATTTTCCAATTATTGGTTACAATGCCGCAAAGAGTGACCTACCAATTTTGAAAGAACATGGTTTTGATTACACAAGTCAATACATGGTTGATGTCTATAACGAAGCATTTGAACGTCGAAGTACAGACCTACATGGTATCTCAAATCTAAAGTTACAAACTGTAGCTAAATTTTTAGGTTATAGTGGTCAATCGCACAATAGTTTAGAAGATGCTAGAATGACTGCAAGAGTATACGAATCTTTTCTTGAGTTTGATGAAAGCAAACTTTTGTTAGAAGGACAGAGTAGTTTAAACTCTAACCCTTTTAGTGGTTTAGACTTATCACAGTTTCTAAAATAGGAGGGCTTATGGAACCTGAAAAACCTAAAAAACTTGGTTTTAAGAGGGTTTACCTTAATCTTGATAAAATCCTCTTTCTATTCTTTTTAATATTTATGATAGTTGAGTATCTGTGGTTACCGCTCAATTCTTTATTGGCAGGACTTTTACTCAGCCAGACAGGGTATTTGTTTATCTCCTACAACAATATATTAGAGATTATCTTGCATTCCCCACTAGTCAGCCTGGGATTCTTACTATTAATCGTCCTTAATTTCCTGGTTGCATATTTTCAACTCTGTCTCCTATTTATTGGGGCGCGCCATCTACTTTATCATGAAAAACGTACTCTAATTGAATATACTCGTAAGGTTTTTCGAGAAAGCTATAATTTCATGAAGCATTTGACTGTTTCGAAAGCTATATTTATCTTTTTTTACGTTGCTATGCTTTTCCCTTTTATTAGGAAAATTTTTAGAATATATTATCTAAACAAGATTGTGATCCCAGAATTTGTTCAGAATTACATGGAAGAAGAGTATTTACTCTTATGGATTATCATTTTATTGTTATCAATCATTTTCTTTTATATTTCAGTAAGATTGATGTTTGCTCTACCAAAGGTATTCTATGACAAATTTACTGTTAAAGAAGCAGTAAAATATAGTTTGGATAAAACAAGAAATCATTTTCGTTTTTATGCATGGCATTTATTTATTATTCTTCTGAAAATGAATCTTTTCTTTTATCTAACATTGATTCCCTTGCTTTTTGCTCAGTATCTTGTGGATAATCTTACTCAAAGGGAGTCACTGGTTCTGGCTATTTTCAATTTTGTTTTAATTAAAAATGCCCACTATATGGCATTAACTTATTTCTTAATTAAGTTTATATCTTTCTTAACAGGTGAAGAGCTTGATATGATTCCAAGGCGAGAGAAAGACCACATCATGAGGTGGGGAGTGATGATATGTGCTGCGATCATTTTTGCTATAGAAGGTTATAATTATCTTGAAGCACCAGTCGCTCACCCTCCAAAAGTTATTTCCCATCGAGGAGTTTCAAATGAAAACGGGGTACAAAATACCGTAGAATCTTTGGAACAAACTGCTCAACTGAAACCGGATCTTGTTGAAATGGATGTTCAGGAAACGAAAGATGGTCAGTTTGTTATGATGCATGATGCTAGCTTAAGAAATCTTGCTGGACTAAATACGACACCACAAGACTTGACTTTGGATGAATTAACTAAAATTCAAATATCAGAGCATGGATTTCAAGCTAAGATTGCAAGTTTTGATGAGTATCTAAATCGTGCTAATGAGTTAAACCAAAAACTACTCATTGAAATCAAAACAAGTAAAAAAGATAGTGCGGAAATGATGGACCATTTCCTTGAAAAGTATGGTGCTAAGATTAAGGTGTACGGACATCAGATGCAATCGCTTGATTATCATGTTGTGGAGAAGGTTAGACAATACGATAAAGAAATTCCAGTTTACTTTATCATGCCTTATAATTCAGTATTCCCAAGGACAACAGCTACAGGTTATACCATGGAGTATTCTACGTTGGATGAGTATTTTGTTACTAAACTATGGAATACAGATCAGAAGCTTTATGTATGGACAGTTAATAGTTCTGAAGCTTTTAATAAATCCCTCCACTTAGGAGTAGATGGTATGATTACGGATGATTTAGAAATGATACAAGAAGAACTGGAAACTGCAAAAGAAGATCCTGAATACACGGATTTACTTCTTAAGAAAGCTCTGGAATTCTTTACTTTTTAAAAATAAAAAAAGAGGCTAAATTTAGCCTCTTTTTATGTTAAAAAGGTAGTTTTCCTGCAAAAGCCCCAAGTTTTTGCTTAGTGGTTTCATCGATTTGCTCAATAGCAGCATTGAGTGCTTGCACAGTCATATCTGATAGAGTTTCGATGTCTTCTGGATCAACTACAGCCGGATCAAAGTCTATTTTTACAACTTTCTTATCTCCAGTTAAAGTAGCAGTTACCAAGTTTTGAGCAGAAGTCCCAACAAATTCTGTTGCAGCAAGTTCAGCCTGACTTTGCTCCATTTGTTTTTGTAGTTTTTGAGCTTGACGCATCATGTTTTGCATATTCATCATAATGTTTTAAATTTCCTTTTTTATATTATTTCTATCTTATTTTATCAATTTTAGTTTTAAAAGTCTAATAATAGTCTATCTGTTCAAACATTAAATTTTCTGACAATTATATTGAAAAATGAGAAAAAGGATGTTATAATGAAACGAAAATAAAATGGGTTTCCCATGATTTAATAGGAGCATCTAATGAAAAAACTTGGTTTTGTACTTTTGTCATCAGTTTTATTATTGTCTGCTTGTGCAGTTCGTTTTGAACAATCTTCTAATACAAATGAATCAACTACAGTTGCTAAATTAACAGATGATAAGCAAAAATTATTGGACAAGGCAACAAGTGATTATAAAGTATTTGTGGAAGGCCAGATAGATAAGTTATTGACAGATACAGAAGGTTTTGTTCAACTCTTAAAAGATGGTAAGCTTGAAGAAGCTAAAAAAGCATATCCTTTAATTCGTATGTCTTATGAGCGCTCAGAACCAATTGCAGAAAGCTTTGGTGAGTCTGATGTTAAGATTGACTTTCGCTTAGCTGACTATTTAGATGAAAATAAGACAGAAGAAGGTTGGTCTGGTTTCCACCGTATCGAACGTATTCTTTGGGAAGAAAATACAACTAAAGGTACTGAAGTATATGGCGACCAATTAGTAAATGATATTAAGGAATTAAAGGCTAAGATTGCTACTGTAGAAGTAGATTACAAAATCATGTTGACAGGTGCTGTTGACCTTCTAAATGAGGTGGCAACAAGCAAGATTACTGGTGAAGAGGAAATCTATTCTCACACGGACTTATACGATTTCCGTGCTAATATCGAAGGGGCTGAGAAGATTTTCCAACTCTTTAAACCTTTGCTTGAAAAATCTGATGCAGCTCTGGTTAAAGAGTTAGAGGAAGATTTTAAATCTGTTAATAGTTTGTTAGATAAACACATGACTGATAAAGAGCATTATAAACTCTATACAGATTTAACAAAAGAAGACACTAAAGAATTATCTGAGGCAGTAACTAAACTTGGAGAACCTTTGTCACAAATGGGTAAATTTCTTGGTGGAGAATAAGTAGGATGACAAATAAAGACGAAAAGTTTTTTGACAAAAAAATGGACCGTCGAGAATTCTTAAAAAAAGCAGGTATCGGAGGAGCTGGTCTAGCACTAGGGATCTCTGGTGCTTCTGCTTTTTTCGCACCTAAGTTAGATGGTCAAGAAAAAATCTCGTACGGTGACGAAAAAATAGCCTTTTATGGCAAACATCAGGCAGGTATCACAACTGCCATGCAGAAAAACATCTATTTTGTTGTTTTGGATTTGCATACAAATGACAAAGAGAAAATTATTCAGCTATTTAAAGATTGGACAGATTATAGTGCCAAACTTGTAGATGGTGATTTAGTTAAAAAAGACGGTGGCAACACTCTTTTACCACCGAGCGATACTGGAGAAACTGTTGGGTTAAATCCGCATCGTTTAACTCTTACTTTTGGTGTCTCAACTAGTTTCTTGGAAAAGATGAAATTAGAGGATAAACGTCCCAAACTTTTCAGAGATATGCCTCCCTTCCCAAAAGAGCAGTTACGAGAAAAGTATACTGGTGGAGATATTGTAATCCAGGCTTGTGCAGACGATGAACAGGTTGCTTTCCATGCTATTCGTAACCTTATTCGTAAGGGCAGAAATGCTGTTACTCTTCGTTGGAGTCAATCTGGTTTTGCTGCCATTGGTAATCGAATGGAAACACCTCGAAATCTTTTTGGTTTCAAAGATGGAACAGCAAATGTCACTACTGAAAAAGAATTTGACAGTGTTGTTTGGTCTGATAGCAAGGATTGGATGGAAGATGGTTCCTACATGGCAGTTCGAAGAATCCAAATGTTTCTAGATACTTGGGATCGAACCAATCTGGAAGAACAAGAAAATACCTTTGGTCGTTACAAAGAAAGTGGAGCTCCATTTGGTAAGAAACATGAATTTGATGAAGTTGATTTAAGTCTTCTTCCTGATGATTCTCACGTTCGTTTAGCTAAAGAAGTCAATAAACCTCTTTTACGTCGATCTTATTCATATTCTGATGGAATTGATGAAAAAACTGGCCAGTTCGATACAGGATTGCTCTTTATCTCTTTCCAAAAGGATCCAGATAGTTTTGTTAAAGTTCAAACGAATCTTGGTGCTATGGACAAAATGAATGAGTATGTGACCCATATTGGTAGTGGCCTCTTTGCTTGCTTTGGTGGGGTTGAGAAGGGAGGTTACATTGGGCAGAAATTATTTGAATCTTAAATATATCATTCTTTTCCTAGCTTTTTTTTCACTTCTAGTTATACCTGTCGGTGCTAAAGAAAATTTAAGTCCCTATTTTGTAAAAATCACTGATGCAACAAAGGCTGTTAAAGAAGGTAAGCAAGATGAGGCTCGAAAGCTGGTTTCTGAAATTTCCAATGAATTCGATAAGATTGACAATGCTAATTCTGAAGCGGGACAACAAGTCAAAGAGAAACTAGTTCTATCAGGTCAAATAACAGAAGAACAGTTGACCCAGATTTCTTCAGCTCTTTTGCTATTTGAGAAAGAGCAAAATCCAGTTAACCTAGATGCAGAAAAGTCAAAACTTGTAAGTCGATTAGAGCCTCGTTTTGACGATTTGGAACAGGCAATTGCTTCTCAAAATTTGGAATCAATTAGAGAAGCTTATAAAAAAATGAACTCAACTTGGACCATTAATGAATCTGTTGTTCGTGACCATAGTACTGCCCATTATGGAAAAGTTGAAACAGCTATTTCTTTTTTACGTAGTAGTATCGAAACAGAACCAACAAACTATGATAGTATTCAATCATCGTTTGATGATTTGAAAACAGCTATTTCAAATTTCGTAGATGGAAAAGATGTTGAAACTACTTTAACAAATCTGACGCTGAAGGATGGGATAGATCTTTTAAAGAAGGCTTTGACCCAATTTCAAGCTGGTCAAGATAGTGAAGCAGCTGCAACCATGAAGGAGTTTATTACTATTTGGCCAACCATTGAAGGTACTGTAAGCACGACTAATCCTTCGCTTTATTCAAAAGTTGAGAGTGAAAGTCCAGTGATTATGGTGAAGGGACATGAAAAGACCTATCAGGAAAAACTTTCTAGTATGATTTCTGAATTATCTCAAATTGACACGAGTGCTTCTTATACCGCATTTGATGCTATGCTTATATTGCTTAGAGAAGGGGTCGAAGCACTTTTGATAGTGATGGCTCTCATTACAACCTTGAAAGCATCTAAGTTACGAAAAGGACTTAAATGGGTATACAGTGGAGCTTTGGCAGGTATTGTTACAAGTATCATTATAGCTATTATTTTGCAACAAGTTTTCCCAGTCGTCGCCTCAGGAACCAATCGAGAAATTATCGAAGGGGCAGTAGGTATTTTCGCGGTTGCAATGATGATCCTTATAGGGATTTGGCTACATGGTAAATCTTCTGTGAAAAAATGGAATAACTTTATGGATTCACAAATGCAAATGGTGACAAAGACAGGCTCCTTTATCTCTATGTTTGCTCTTAGCTTTCTAGCGGTATTTCGTGAAGGGGCTGAAACCATTCTCTTTTATGTGGGAATTTTGCCAAGAATTACTAGTTTTGACTTTGTTTTAGGTATTTCTCTTGCATTCATAGTGCTAATTTTGATAGCTTTTGCTATGATTAAGATGAGTCAGTTTTTCCTTCCTCATAAAGTTTTCTTTGTCTTAACTTGGATGATTTATGCCTTGGCCTTCAAGATGTTGGGCGTCAGCATTCATGCCCTACAGTTGACAAATATGGCTCCTAATCACCCTTTAACTTCACTGCCTACGATTGATTTGGTAGGTTTCTATCCAAGCTGGGAAGTGCTAGGTGCTCAAGTGATATTTTTACTGGTTATTGTAGGCGTTACATTGAAGCAAGGTGAAAATAATGGATAATAAGGAATTGACAATTATTGAGCATTTGGTAGAATTTAGAAAGAGATTGTTAGCAGTCGTCATTTGCTTTTCTTTGGTCTTTTGCTTATCGCTGTTGTTTGCTGATCAGGTCTATCAGTATGTAACTCAAGGTTTTAGTCAAAAATTAATCGTGCTTGGACCAAATGATATTCTTTGGATTTATCTGCGTTTAGCCAGTTTAATGGCTTTTAGTCTTACCTTACCCTACACTGTTTATCAAGTATGGTGCTTTGTAAGACCTGCTCTTAAAACTGAAGAAGCAGGAGCCATTTTTGTTTATATCCCCGCGACCTTTATTTGTTTTGTTTTAGGATTGGCTTTTGGTTTTTACTTTGTAACACCATCCTTGCTACAGGTCTTACTAGGATTGGGTGAAAATTTATTTGAAACTCAGTTAACTGCGCAAAACTATTTAGATTTTGTATTTCAAACAACCCTGCCATTGGCATTGATTTTTGAATTACCTGTTATCATCGCCTTTTTAACCTCAATAGGTTTAATTGGTCCAGATCTACTTGTTTTGTATAGGCGGTATGCTTATTTCATCTTGTTGGTATTAGCGGTAATATTGACGCCGGCTGATTTTATTAGTGATTTAGCAATGACTGTTCCTTTAATTCTTTTGTATGAGGTCAGTATTGTAATTAGTAAATGGATTATAAAAAGAAAGGGAGAAAAAAATGGGAATCTTACGTGATATTGGGGCACCAGGATTAATTATAATCATCCTCGGAGCGCTTTTGATTTTAGGGCCAAAACGCTTGCCTGAATTAGGTGAAGCGGTAGGTAAAATGCTATCAGAATTTAAAAAAGCTATCAAAGGTATTAGCGACGAAGAAGATAAATAAGGTATAATCTATAAAGAAAGTGTAGAGAAATTTCATTTGGACTGATGTCCGATGTGTTCTCTTCACTTTTTACTTTCGGTAAATACGTCTTTAAGTTTTCTTTAAGCTTTGTATATTATTCTGAAGAACTCTATATTATCCGAACAAATATCTTCAGTTTCATAAATAGAGAAAGGTTTTCTTGGATAATTGTTTATTTTAAATAGATGATTAATCCTAAAAGTTCAGATTATTATTTGAATACAAATTTGTTATAGCTTTGTTTGTTCGCTATTTATTTCAAGATTATGATATAATAGTAAAGAATGAGTTTTTACAAAAACTAAAGGAGAAAAAATATGATCTACGCTGGAATTTTAGCAGGTGGAACCGGCACGCGCATGGGTATCAGTAATTTACCTAAACAATTTCTTGAGTTGGGAGACCGCCCAATTCTAATCCATACAATTGAAAAATTTGTCCTAGAACCAAGTATTGAAAAAATTGTTGTTGGAGTTCACGGAGACTGGGTAACACACGCAGAAGATCTAGTTGAAAAATTCCTACCACTTCATAAGGACCGTATCATCATCACAAAAGGTGGGGCGGATCGTAATTCTAGTATTGAAAAGATTATTGAAGCTATTGATGCTTACCGTCCACTAACAGAAGATGATATCGTAGTGACGCATGATTCGGTTCGTCCCTTTATCACACTTCGCATGATTCAAGACAATATCGCTCTTGCTCAAAAACATGATGCGGTTGATACTGTGGTTGAAGCAGTGGATACTATCGTTGAAAGTACAAATGGTCAGTTCATTACAGATATTCCAAATCGTGCTCATCTATACCAAGGACAAACTCCACAAACCTTCCGTTGTAAAGACTTTATTGACTTGTATGGTTCTTTATCAGCAGAAGAAAAAGAAATTTTAACAGATGCATGTAAAATCTTTGTCATCAAGGGTAAAGACGTAGCCTTAGCTAAAGGTGAATACTCAAACCTTAAAATTACAACAGTTACAGACTTGAAGATTGCTAAAAGCATGATTGAGAAAGACTAGAGACATGATTAATCAAATTTATCAACTGACAAAACCAAAGTTTATTAATATTAAATATCAGGAAGAAGAAATTGATCAAGAGAATCATATCCTCATCCGACCAAATTACATGGCGGTTTGTCACGCGGATCAACGTTACTACCAAGGTAAACGTGATCCCAAAATTTTAGCGAAAAAACTACCAATGGCTATGATTCATGAGTCTTGTGGTACAGTCATTTCTGACCCAACAGGGACCTATAAAGTTGGTCAGAAGGTTGTCATGATTCCAAATCAACCACCTATGCAAAGTGATGAGGAATTCTACGAAAACTACATGACTGGAACGTATTTCCTATCAAGTGGCTATGATGGATTCATGCGAGAATTTGTTTCTCTGCCTAAAGACCGTGTAGTTTCCTACGACGAGATTGAAGACACAGTTGCAGCTATTACTGAGTTTGTCAGTGTGGGGATGCACGCTATGAATCGTTTCATGACGGTATCCCACAGCAGACGTCAACGCATCGCTGTCATTGGTGATGGAAGTTTAGCTTTTGTCATGGCCAATATTATCAACTACACTTTGCCTGAAGCTGAGATTATTGTTATAGGACGTCACTGGGAGAAATTAGAATTATTCTCATTTGCAAAAGAGCTCTACATTACCGATAGCATTCCAGAGGATCTTAGTTTTGACCATGGTTTCGAATGCTGTGGTGGTGATGGATGTGGACCTGCTATTAATGACTTGATTCGCTACATTAAACCACAAGGTACCATTTTGATGATGGGTGTTAGTGAGTATAAGGTTAATATCAACACTCGGGACTCATTGGAAAAAGGTTTATTACTAGTTGGCTCTTCTCGTTCTGGGCGAGTTGATTTTGAAAATGCAATACAGATGATGGAAGTTAAAAAATTTGCAAATCGTCTGAAAAATATCATCTATCTAGAAGAACCAGTAAGAGAGATTAAGGATATTCATCGTGTTTTTGCTACAGACCTAAATACTGCTTTCAAAACAGTGTTTAAGTGGGAAGTCTAATGGAGGCTAATCGTGGAGAAAATCATCAAAGAAAAAATTTCTTCTTTACTATCTGAAGAAGAGGAAGTCCTCAGTGTTGAACAACTGGGAGGCATGACCAACCAAAACTATTTGGTCAAAACAACTAATAAGCAGTATATCGTTAAATTTTTCGGAAAAGGGACCGAAAAGCTCATCAATCGTCAAGATGAAAAATACAATCTTGAATTGTTGAAAGATTTGAATCTCGATGTTAAGAATTATCTTTTTGATATTGAGTCAGGAATCAAGGTAAATGAGTACATTGATTCTGCCACAACGCTTGATTCCACTTCGATTAAGACCAAATTTGAAAAGATTGCGCCAATTCTACAGACCATTCATGCATCAGGTAAAGAACTAAGAGGGGAATTTGCACCTTTTAAAGAAATCAAAAAATACGAGTC
The DNA here is from genome assembly GCF_027497975.1 of Streptococcus sp. SM5. NCBI lineage: Bacteria > Bacillati > Bacillota > Bacilli > Lactobacillales > Streptococcaceae > Streptococcus > Streptococcus sp. SM5. The sequence goes on from NZ_JAJNSC010000002.1 coordinate 128,846, forward strand.
CTTGATTGATGGAAATATCCCATACGCCAATTATGAAGCTGTGAGAAAAGAAGTATTCTTGCTAGAGAAAAGATTGGCTGATTTGGGTGTTGACAGAAAGTCTTGTCATATCGATTTGGTTCCAGAAAACTTTATCGAGTCACCTCAAGGTCGTTTGTATTTGATTGACTGGGAATACTCTTCCATGAATGATCCAATGTGGGATTTGGCAGCCCTCTTCCTAGAATCTGAATTTACAAGTGCAGAAGAAGAAGACTTTTTAAGTCATTACGAGAGTGACAAGACTCCAGTTTCAAGGGAGAAAATTCGTATTTACAAAATCTTACAAGATATCATTTGGAGTCTTTGGACTATTTACAAAGAAGAAAATGGTTCAGATTTTGGAGATTATGGAATCTCTCGTTACAATAGAGCAGTAAAAGAATTAGAGTCTGAAGGAGATTTAAATGAAAACTAAAAATGGAGTTTCTTTTGGGCTACTATCAGGTGTGTTCTGGGGATTAGGATTAACTATTAGTGCTTATATCTTTTCAATATTCACGGATTTATCGCCCTTTGTAGTAGCAGCAGCACACGATTTCCTAAGTATTTTTATCTTGCTAGGATATCTTCTAGTTAAGGAAGGCAGAGTTCGTTTTTCAATCTTCTTGAACATTCGAAATGTCAGTGTTATCATCGGAGCTTTACTAGCCGGTCCGATTGGTATGCAGGCCAATCTCTATGCGGTTAAGTATATTGGAAGTTCATTAGCTTCGTCAGTCTCAGCTATTTATCCGGCAGTCTCAGTCTTGCTTGCCTTCTTCTTTTTGAAGCACAAGATTTCCAAAAATACGATTTTTGGTATCTTTCTAATCATTGCTGGGATTATTGCTCAGACCTATAAAGCAGAGCAGGTTAATTCTTTCTACATAGGTATTCTATGTGCTTTGATTTGTGCTTTTGCTTGGGGAAGTGAAAGTGTTCTCAGCTCATTTGCTATGGAAAGTGAACTCAGTGAACTCGAAGCACTCTTGATACGACAAGTCACATCTTTCTTGTCCTACCTTGTCATTGTTCTCTTCTCGCATCATTCGTTTGCAGAAGTGGCAAATGGACAATTATTGGGACTTTTGATTATCTTTGCAGCATGTAATATGATTTCTTACCTTGCCTACTACATTGCTATCAATCGATTGCAGCCAGCAAAAGCTACTGGATTAAATGTGAGTTATGTAGTATGGACTGTTTTATTTGCAGCAATTTTCTTGGGTTCGCCCCTTAATTTACTGACCATCATTACTTCACTTATTGTAATGGCTGGTGTTTATATTATTATTAAAGAATAAAGGAGAAAACGCGTGAAAGCGATTATTCTAGCAGCGGGATTGGGAACTCGTTTGAGACCCATGACAGAAAATACTCCCAAAGCCTTGGTACAAGTCAATCAAAAACCTTTGGTTGAATATCAAATTGAATTTTTGAAAGAACGTGGAATTGATGACATTATCATCGTTGTAGGTTATTTAAAAGAACAATTCGACTATCTTAAAGAAAAGTACGGTGTGCGTTTAGTCTTTAATGATAAGTTTGCTGATTACAATAACTTCTATTCACTTTACTTAGTAAAAGAAGAGTTGGCTAACAGCTACGTTATTGATGCGGACAACTATCTTTTCAAAAACATGTTCCGTAATGATATCGAACGCTCAACATACTTTAGTGTTTACCGTGAAGATTGTGACAATGAATGGTTCCTAGTTTATGGGGATGACTTCAAGGTTCAAGATATTATTGTCGATAGCAAAAACGGACGCATCTTGAGCGGAGTGTCATTCTGGGACGCTCCGACAGCTGAGAAGATTGTAGAATTTATTGACCAGGCTTATGCAAGTGGCGAATTTGTTGACCTCTATTGGGATAACATGGTCAAAGATAACATCAAAGAACTAGATGTATATGTAGAAGAGTTGGAAGATAACTCTATCTATGAAATCGATAGTGTCAAAGATTATCAAAAACTGGAGAAGATTCTCTCATCACAAAAATAAGCAACTTTTATGAACTGATACCTTACCTATTTTTACTTGACTTTTAAGGATTGATGCAGTATACTAGTGAAAATTTAACCTTTAAGGGAAGTCCAGAGAGACTCACAAGGTGTCAGAGAAAAGAAACTACGATTGAAGCAAGTAAAGCAAGTGCTTATTTGCTACTTTTGTGTAAATATCTTAACTGAAACCTTGCAATTGCAAGGTTTTTCTTTATCTGATCCCCTTAAAATTTAAGGAGGAAAAGTTATGAATCCAAATTGTAAAAAACGAATGGGTGCAATTCGCTTGGAAGTTATGAGAGTAATATCTCAGGAAGAAATCGCGCCAGCAATCTTTGAACTCGTACTTGAAGGAGAAATGGTCGAAGCTATGAAAGCGGGTCAATTTCTTCATTTGCGTGTACCTGATGATTCTCATCTCTTGCGTCGTCCGATTTCAATCTCATCTATAGATAAGGCTAATAATCAATGCCATCTCATTTATCGAGTTGAGGGTTCTGGTACAGCAATCTTTTCAAGATTAAAAGCTGACGATTTTTTAGATGTCATGGGCCCTCAAGGAAATGGTTTCGATTTATCTGAGCTAGACGACTATTGCAAGGTTCTTCTAGTTGGTGGTGGAATAGGAGTTCCTCCATTACTTGAAGTAGCTAAACAACTACATGAGAGAGGTGTAGAAATTACGACTGTTCTAGGATTTTCTACTAAAAATGCTGTCATTTTAGATGATGAATTAGCCAAATATGGTCAAGTATATGTGACAACAGATGATGGCTCCTATGGTATTAAAGGAAATGTTTCTGTAGTGATTAACGAATTTGACACTAAATTTGATGCCATCTACTCTTGCGGTGCACCTGGTATGATGAAATATATCAATCAAACCTTCCATGACCATCCAAGAGCTTATCTATCTCTAGAATCTCGTATGGCCTGTGGCATGGGAGCTTGCTACGCTTGTGTCCTGAAAGTGCCAAATAGTGAAACTGTTAGTCAACGCGTCTGCGAAGATGGACCTGTATTTAAAACAGGAACTGTTGTTTTATAAGGAGAGTATCATGACTACAAATCGATTACAAGTCTCTCTACCAGGCTTAGAACTAAAGAATCCTATCATTCCTGCTTCAGGCTGTTTTGGTTTCGGTCAAGAGTATGCCAAATACTATGATTTGGACCTTTTAGGATCTATCATGATTAAAGCTACAACCCTTGAACCACGTTTTGGTAATCCTACTCCACGAGTAGCAGAAACACCTGCTGGTATGCTGAATGCCATTGGTCTACAAAATCCAGGACTAGATGCCGTTCTCTCTGAAAAGTTACCTTGGCTTCAAAGGGAATATCCGAATCTTCCAATCATTGCCAATGTTGCTGGATTTTCCAAATATGAGTATGCAACAGTTTCTCATGGTATTTCTAAAGCGAGCAATGTAAAGGCAATAGAACTCAATATTTCCTGCCCAAACGTTGATCATGGCAATCATGGACTATTAATTGGCCAAGACCCTGACTTGGCTTATGATGTGGTTAAAGCAGCTGTAGAGGCTTCCTCAGTTCCTGTTTACGTTAAACTAACGCCAAGTGTAACTGATATTGTTACTATTGCAAAAGCAGTTGAAGATGCTGGAGCTAGTGGTCTCACCATGATTAATACCCTTGTTGGTATGCGTTTTGACCTCAAAACTAGAAAACCAATCATTGCAAACGGAACAGGAGGCATGTCTGGGCCTGCAGTATTTCCGGTAGCTCTTAAATTGATTCGTCAAGTAGCTCAAACAACTAAGCTTCCAATTATCGGTATGGGGGGGGTTGACTCAGCAGAAGCAGCTATAGAAATGTATCTGGCTGGTGCGTCAGCAATTGGAGTCGGTACAGCAAACTTTACCAATCCATATGCCTGCCCTGACATCATTGACAATCTTCCTAGAGTCATGGATAAATATGGTATTCTAAATCTAGAGCAATTAAGAAGTGAGGTTAAAAGCCAATTTTAGTTTTTTCTAAATGAAGTTTTACATCCTTATTATTTTGAAAGCGTGTGTCTTTTTGGTATAATATGACTATGATTGTAACAATACCGATTAAAACAGAAAAAGATATTGCAACACCAGGCCCAACAGTCCTAGTATTAGGATACTTTGATGGTGTTCACGTGGGTCACCAAAAGCTCTTTGATATTGCGGGTGAGATAGCCTCAAGAAAGCATTTGAGTGTTGCCGTAATCACCTTTAATGAGTCACCTAAACTAACATTACACCAATATAATCCAGAACAATTATTGCATATCCTTAATGCTGAAGAACGTGAACGTAAATTAAAACGTTCAGGTGTTGAAGCTTTGTATTTAATGGATTTTACAAGTCGGGTAGCAAATATGACTGCTCAAGAGTTTGTCAATACTTTTGTGAAAGAAGTGAAAGCAGATACGATAGTAGTTGGATTTGACTATAGTTTGGGATCTGATCGCAAATCAGCTGAAGATCTTAAAGAAATTTTCGATGGGGAAGTAGTTATAGTTCCACCAGTAGAAGATGAAAAAGGGAAAATCAGTTCTACACGAGTTCGCCAATGTATTGTTGATGGGAATGTGAAGGAAGCTGCTCAGCTTCTTGGAGCTCCATTGCCCTCTAAAGGAGTTGTAGTTCATGGGAATGCGCGTGGTCGAACTATTGGCTATCCTACAGCTAATTTAGTGCTTTTAGATCGAACATATATGCCGGCAGATGGTGTCTATACCGTTGATATCGAAATTCAAAGAAAACTCTATCGAGGAATGGCCAGTGTCGGGAAGAACGTTACTTTTGATGGAGAGGAAGAGCGTTTTGAAGTGAATATCTTTGATTTTGATGAAGATATTTATGGCGAAAGAGTTACTGTTTATTGGCTTGATCGTATCCGAGATATGGTGAAATTTGACAGTGTCGACCAACTAGTTGATCAACTTGAAAGTGATGAAAAAATAGCTAGAAAATAAAGATTTTAGAAGTTTGGGATTTATCTCAAACTTTTTTTATTACAAATTTAGATTTAAAAAATAGAGAAAGTGCTTTAGCTACAATGATTTTAAGGTACAGGTTGAAAAAATACTTTTTATTTGATATAATTTAACTATCAAAGTAAAGGAGAGAATTATGTTCAAAGAAAAACGAAATAAAGGCTTTGTTTCTGGACTTGTCCTTTCATTCATTCTTCTTGCAGTCGGAGGTCTGATGGGATTCTTATGGAATTTACACCAAAATCCAACAACTGCTTTTGCAAGTAACAGTGATTCTGGTAAACAGGTTAAGATGACTGTTTATGACATTTATCCAGAAATCATTGGAGAGGTAGATGGTGGAAGTGTTATTTATCTTGTCCAATATAGTCAAGACGGAGACGGAAAATATGCTGTTATTGAAGCAAAAGAAAGTGATGCTCAAATTAAAAAACTAATCGAACAGGCTACAGCCGAAACGTTAGCTGATAATCCAGGTACTTTGTTGGGAACCCAGTTACAACCACTTAATACAAATGTAAATACCTCACGTAATAACAGAATTGTAGACTTATCAGGATTCTTAAAATCAGTTTTAGAGCCTTCTTCTACGGTTTATCAAAACATGAATACGAATGTTTACCTCAGCTTGACTGAGCATTCTCGTGACGGTTGGTATTATGTCATTGGAGCTGCAATTTTCGGTGGCATGGGAGTATTTACAGCTATTACAGCCTTTATTCTTCGTAAAAAATCAATTGCATCTTATAATGAACTATATCAAACTTATCCAGAGCTTCAGGGTAATCTGGAGGGCATTGCCGACCAAGCTGACTATTATGACCAAGATCTGAAAGTAATCCTATATAAAAACCACTTAATTACTTACTTTAAAGGGACTCAAACTGTTGACTTAAGAGAAGTTGATCAGATTTACCTTATTGAGAATAGTTACCATCGCTATGGTTTTACAAATAAAGTCTATCAACTGTGCTACATTCGTAAGGACAGTCCTAAGAAGCATAACATGACTATTCGGACTACTAGAACAGTTCAAGAACAATTGGAAGAATTTTGGGAGTTACTCATGGAAAAATTCCCAGATATTCATCTAGGAGTTTAGTATTAAAGCACCGAAATCGGTGCTTTTTTATTTATAAAAAATCTTATAAAATCGAGTCTATCACTTGACATCCTAAATTTTTAGGAGTAGAATGTTTACTAGTTAATTAAATGGTTAAATACTAGTTAAGGAGTTGTAGTGAAAAAGAAAATACTAATATGTATGCTATCTTCGGTACTTGCCTTATTTTTAGGAGCTTGTAGTCAAGATAAGCAAAATGATGTCAAAGAATCACATGGAATGAAAATAGTTACCAGTTTTTATCCTGTATATTCTATGGTAAAAGCAGTTTCTGGTGATCTTAATGATGTAAGAATGATTCAGTCTAGTTCAGGCATTCATTCTTATGAACCGTCAGCAAATGATATTGCAGCTATCTACGATGCGGATGTATTTGTTTATCATTCTCATACCTTAGAGTCTTGGGCGGGTAGTCTAGACCCAAGTCTACAAAAGTCCAAGGTTAAGGTCCTAGAAGCATCTGAGGGTATGACCTTGGATAGAGTATCTGGCTTAGAAGATATAGAAGTAGGAAAAGGTGTGGATGAGAAAAGTCTTTATGATCCCCATACTTGGTTAGACCCTGAAAAGGTAGCTGAGGAAGCACAAATTATTGCTGATAAATTATCAGAATTAGATAGTGAGAATAAAGAAATATATCAGTCGAATGCGAAGAAGTTTATTGATCAAGCTCATGAGTTAACAAATAAATATAAACCTATCTTCGATAAAGTGGAGCAAAGAACGTTTGTGACACAACACACTGCTTTTTCTTATTTAGCAAAGAGATTTGACTTGAATCAACTTGGTATTGCTGGTATTTCTCCTGATCAAGAACCAAGCCCAAGACAACTGGCTGAAATTCAAGAATTTGTTAAGACCTATAAAGTTAAAACTATTTTTACAGAGAGCAATGCTTCTTCTAAAGTAGCTGAAACGCTTATCAAGTCAACAGGTGTGAATCTTAAAACTCTCAATCCTTTAGAGGCAGACCCACAAAATGATAAGTCTTATTTAGATAATTTAGAAGAGGATATTGCAATACTAGCAGAAGAATTGAAATGAGGAAATTATGAATAAAACAAAGAAATATTTAGCTGGATTAGCAGTAGTTATTGCGCTTAGTGTTTGTGCTTATGTTTTAAATCAGCACCAAGAAGCAGAGAAGAAGGAAGATAATCGTGTATCTTATGTTGATGGGAAAAACAATGAGTCTAAAAAGAACGAAAATTTGACTCCTGATCAAGTTAGCAAAAAGGAAGGCATTGAGGCCGAACAAATTGTTGTGAAAATTACTGATCAGGGATATGTGACTTCTCACGGAGACCATTTCCATTACTATAATGGTAAAGTTCCTTTCGATGCGATTTTTAGTGAAGAACTAGTCATGAAAGATCCAAGTTATCAATTGCGTGATGAACACATCGTTAACGAAATTAAAGGTGGTTACATCATCAAAGTTGATGGAAAATATTATGTCTACCTAAAAAATGCTAGTCAAGCTGAAAATATTCGTACCAAAGAACAAATTGAAAAACAAAAACAAGGGCATACATCTGACCAAAAAAATGATTCTAAGGAAGTTGTGGCAGCTAGAACTCAAGGACGTTATACAACTGATGACGGTTATGTTTTTAACGCTTCTGATATCATTGAAGATACAGGAGATGCTTATATCGTTCCCCACGGAGGACACTTCCATTATATTCCTAAGAGTGATCTGTCAGCGGGTGAATTAGCTGCCGCAAAGGCTTATTTATCTGGCAATAGTTCAGCTCTCAGTCAACCCTTGTCACTGACACCGAATAATGGTGTTTCTGCAGCAGATGATGGTTATGTCTTTAACCCTAATGATATTGTCAGAGATACTGGCGATGCTTATATCGTACGACATGGGGACCACTATCACTATATCCCTAAATCATCTCTTAACAATCATCAAGCACAATCTAACACTCCAAGCTTAGAAAGTCCTTCTAATTCTACACCAAATAATCCGTTACCACATGTTCACCATGAAGAAGAGGAACACGATCATGGTTTTGATGCAAATAGAATTATAAGTGAAGATTCAGAAGGTTTTGTCATGAGTCATGGTGATCACAATCATTACTTCTTTAAGAAAGATTTGACTCCTGAGCAAATCAAGGCAGCACAAGATCATTTGAAAGCTAAGTCACCAGTGACACCAAGTCCAAGTCATGAGGACCATGATGAAGATGAGCATGACCACCATCATGGTGAAGACCATGATCACGGCTTTGAAGCGGATAGAGTCATCAGCGAAGATGCAGCTGGCTTTATCATGAGTCATGGTAATCACAATCATTACTTCTTTAAGAAAGATTTGACACCTGAGCAAATCAAGGCAGCACAAGATCACTTGTACGGAAATAAACATTCAGAAACTAGCCCAGATAACCACAGTAGTAAACCAGAAGAACACCATCATGATAACCATGGAAACCATCATGATGAAGAGCACGATCATGGATTTGCAGCAGATCGAGTGATAAGTGAAGATGAAAAAGGATTTGTCGTTTCTCATGGTGATCACAATCATTACTTCTTTAAGAAAGATTTGACATCTGAGCAAATCAAGGCAGCACAAGATCACTTGTACGGAAATAAACATTCAGAAACTAGCCCAGATAACCATAGTAGTCAAAAACCAGAAGAACACAATCATGATAACCATGGAAACCATCATGATGAAGAGCACGATCATGGCTTTGCAGCAGATCGAGTGATAAGTGAAGATGATAAAGGATTTGTCGTTTCTCATGGAGATCACAACCACTATTTCTTTAAAAAAGATTTAACAAAAGATCAGATTAAAGCTGCTCAAGAACATTTAAACAGTTATAAAACTGAGTCTGTTAAACCTCTTGCAAAAGATGTAGAAGCATTTTCTAGAGAGGCCAGTGACAAAGAAAAAATGGAATATATTTCTAAGACCTATGGTGTACCGCTAGAAGCCATTCGTATCTCAAATGGATTCTTTGTATTTGGAAACCCTGATCAAGATTATGATCCAACACACATTCATCCTTATGCAATCCGTAAGGAGCACGTCCGTATTCCTTTAGTTACCGGGGACCCTGAACTTGATTTCCTAAACGAGCTTTATACAACTGCTATACGTGATGGTGTTTCACCATATAGTTTGCAAGTTGAAAATGGAAGTTTCGTCATTCCTCACGGAGATCATAACCATTATATTAAAGTTCAAACAAAAGGTTACGAGGTCGCTCTTAAGAATAAGATTCCAGCGCTACAATCGTCTTATCAACCAGGCACATTTGATGAAAATACTGTAGAGCATAAGGTTGAACAGCTTTTGGCAGAGAGTCGAGAACTCTATAAAGACAAGCCAAGCGTACAGAGACAGATTGAACTTGCTTTGGGGCAATTTTCTGAGAATATGAAGAAGCTATCAACCAACTCTACTGCAGGTTATTTGGCAGCTCTTGATCAATTTGACAAACAGTATATTCATATTGATTCAACTGTGAAGCCTACTGAAGCTAGTCCATTAGATAAAAAATACCAAGCTCTGGTGGATAAGATTAATACCTTAAATACGGATGCTTATGGACTTCCTAAGAAGGATCTCTTGGTACAATTACAGGAAAGCAAACTAGCTCAAGATGAAGCAGGATTAGATGCTATAGATGCTAAATTACAAGCTTTACAAGACTTTAATGATCGTACAGGTGTCACAACAGTCGAGTACATTAAATATTTCTATCAACATCTATCTGATGGTAGATTAAACGATAAGCTTCGTAATAAAGTAGCTAACTTAACGTGGACTCTTTATCAGTCACAATCATTCCTAAAGGCAACAGATTTAAATAAACTCTTCCCAGAAATCTATCAAACAAAGTTTGAAGTAGAAGAAGCTCTTAAAAATGAGCCCGCTGTAAGCAAGTCTTCAGAAACTATCCTAGATACCGAAAAAGTTGACGGTCAGAGTGCAAAAACTGCAGTTTATGAGTTCTTGAGAGGTTTGTTTGATGATATTAAACCTGAAGAAAAAACTAATCATGTCTTAAAAGGGCAGGTAGAAGAGTTACTAACCAAAGCTGAAGAATTGATTAGTAAAGTTAAGGAAGACGGTGTAAAAATTTCTCTTGCTGATGAACTTAAGAATCTTAAGGTTGCTAGTGATAAAGATAATACTGACCTTGATGAATTAAACACGCAAGTTCAAGATCTTCTAAAACGTATTTCACTAACTATTCAGAAAGAAAGTCAGGAAGAAGAACAAGATCCACAACTTTTGGCTTTGTATCAACAGCTTTATAACGGTGTCATTGCCCTCCATAGCTATTTGGAGATGATTAATGGTTCAGATGCTGACTTTGAAAAAGTAGATGCTCTGTTTGATAAACTAGCAGCAGCAAGTAAGGATAAGCAGGCTCTTCTGGCAGTTGCTCAAGAAATTCTCCTTTTAAATCAGGAGCTTAAATCAAAAACAGCCCCAGCTGAAACAAATCAAGCAAGTACAAGTCACGTAGCATCAAGTCAAGAAAACTCTGAAGAACATGTTGAGGCAAGCTCAGAGCCGACAAGCAGTGAAACAAATACGGAAACGACTACCGAACAAAATCTTGAATCAACAGATAAAGTAGCAGAATAAGAAAAAGACGAAGTAGCAAGGCTACCTCGTCTTTTTTAGTCTTTATATGATACAATTCCAATAATAGTATCAACTGCACGTTCCATAGTTTGAAGACTAACATATTCAAAACGTCCATGCATGTTTTCACCACCAGCAAAGATATTTGGCGTAGGAATTCCCATAAAGGAAATCTTTGATCCGTCAGTTCCACCACGAATAGGCTCGATAATTGGTGTAATATCAAGACTTTCCATAACCGCTTTGGCAATGGTTACTGGTGTCATATCCTTTTCAATGACTTCTTTCATGTTGTAGTACTGGTCTGTCAATGTTAAAGTAACACGATTGCGATTGCTACCAAGTTCTTGGTTCATTTTATCAGTAATTGCTTGCATAGCGTGTTTACGAGCTTCAAAGTTTTCTTTTTCAAAGTCACGAATGATATAGCTTGCACGCGCTTCCTCAACAGTTCCAGTGACATCCATGAGATGGTAGAAACCTTGGTAACCCTCAGTCAACTCAGGACGGTCGGTTGCAGGAAGTTGGTTGTGGAAGTCAATTGCCAATTGAAGAGCGTTAACCATTTGTCCTTTAGCAGTACCTGGGTGTACATTACGACCTTGGAAGTGAAGTTCAGCACCGGCAGCAGAGAAGGTTTCATATTGCAATTCTCCAAGAGGTCCACCGTCAACTGTATAAGCAAAGTCAACATTGAAGTCCTCTGCATCAAATTTGTTGGCACCAACGCCGATTTCTTCATCAGGACCAAAGCCGACACGAATTTCACAGTGTTTAATTTCAGGATGAGCGTTCAAGTATTCGATAGCGGTCATGATTTCGGCGATACCAGATTTGTCATCAGCACCGAGAAGGGTATTTCCATCTGTAGTAATTAAAGTTTGGCCAGAATATTTCTCTAAACTCTTAAAATCAGCAGGATCTAATTTGAAACCAGAATTACCTAGATTGATAAGACCGCCGTCATAGTTTTCAATAATTTGCGGATTAACGCCTTCAGCATTAAAATCAGCCGTATCCATGTGGGAGATAAAGCCAATCTTACGAGTCAAACTAGGGTCGTTAGCTGGTAGAGTACCGATAGCAAAACCGTTTGGTAGATAGTAGACATTTTGCAAACCGACACGCTTCATCTCTGGGATTAGAACATTGGTCGCAAAGTCTACTTGACTTTGAGTACTAGGTGTTGTCGTTGAGTGTTCGTCAGAACGTGTATTGACTTTGACATAGGTCAAGAAGCGTTCTAGTAATGTTGGATATTTCATCATAACTCCTTTTTATAATTTTTTATTTACCTAAACAGAATTGGCTAAATAACTGCGTAATGAGTTCATCTGGAGCTGCATCACCGGTGATTTCCCCAAGAATTTCCCAAGTGCGGGTCAAATCAACCTGAAGTAGATCGACTGGCATGCCCAGTTCAAGACCTTCGTTAACTGCTTGCAGACTTTCAACTGCCTTTTCAATTAATGAAATATGACGGGCATTGGATAGGTAGGTAGCATCTTGTTCGACCAAGCCAGCATTTTCAAAGAAGAGGTTATTGATGCGCTCTTCAATCTTATCGATGTTTTGATTTTTAAGGACTGAAATGCGGATGATATCTTCTGGAAGTTCCTCTGTTTCAATAGCTTCTGGCAGGTCAGTTTTGTTGAGAAGAATGATTCGATTAGTATCTTGACTAATTTCAAGAAGTTGTCGGTCTTGAATAGTTAGTGGTTCGCTAGCGTTTAGGACTAGTAGAACTAAGTCAGCTTCATTGAGGGCTTTTTTGGAGCGTTCAACCCCGATCTGTTCCACGACATCATCTGTTTCACGAATACCTGCAGTATCAATCAACTTCAGTGGAACACCGTTAATATTAACGTATTCCTCGATGACGTCACGAGTAGTCCCTGCAATATCTGTTACAATGGCCTTATCTTCACGCAGGAGGTTGTTGAGGAGACTCGATTTACCAACATTTGGACGCCCGATGATAGCCGTGGAAATTCCCTCACGGAGGATCTTACCTCGGCGTGCTGTCTTTAGAAGATTGGTCAGGAGTTGTTCGAACTCCATAGTTTTTTCGCGGACAACAGCAGTAGTGGCTTCTTCCACATCGTCATACTCAGGGTAATCGATATTAACCTCAACCTGAGCCAAGGTATTGAGAATTTCCTGACGAGTATTGTTAATGAGGTAAGACAGGGATCCATCAAGTTGTTTGACTGCTATATTCATAGCCTTGTCAGTCTTAGCACGGATGATATCCATGACAGCTTCAGCTTGGGTCAAGTCTACACGGCCATTGAGGAAGGCACGCTTGGTAAATTCTCCAGGTTCTGCCATACGAGCACCTTCACGGATAGCTAATTGCAGAATTTCATTGGTTACGGCAATCCCACCGTGGGTGTTAATCTCGATAATATCCTCGCGAGTGAAGGTCTTTGGAGACTTCATAGCTCCTACCATAACCTCGTCCATAACCTTACCAGTCAAAGGGTCAATAATATGGCCGTAGTTAAGTGTGTGGCTAGCAACCTGACTCAAGTCTTTGCCTTTAAAAATCTTTTGCGCAATGGCAAAACTGTCTGTTCCACTCAAGCGGACAATACCAATGGCTCCTTCTCCGAGAGGTGTCGAGATTGCTGCAATGGTATCAAATTCACGTGTAATCATGTTAATTCCTTTTTAAAAATTGAAGCCTTTTATTTACTAATATCTCTTAAAATTGTAACAAAATAAAGTTTTTTATTCAACGAATGCCACTTATAAAGAAAAGCCTAAGCGTATTGCTTAAGCTCTCTTACTTAGTGCGCATTTCCCCTTGCGGGAAGTAAGTTCCTTCAGGCATATCATTGATGATGACATGAACAGCAGATTGTGGTGCACCAGTGTTACGAACAACAGCTTCCGTAACTTCCTTGGCTAGGGCTTTCTTTTGCTCGAGCGTGCGACCTTCAAATAAATCGATGCGTACAAATGGCATAATAGCTTCCTCCACTAGTTTTTGATTTCTTCTATTTTACCACATTTTGCCGTTTAAAGCTTTTGGAAAATATGATATACTAGAATGTAGCAAAAAATTAGAAATGGACGTGAAATAGAAGCATGGCACAGTTGTATTATCGTTATGGGACTATGAATTCAGGAAAGACCATTGAGATTCTTAAAGTAGCCTATAACTATGAGGAGCAAGGCAAAAGTGTTGTCATCATGACTTCAGCTCTTGATACGAGAGATGGTGTTGGCTATGTTTCAAGTCGGATTGGGATGAAAAGACCAGCAGTTGCTATCGATGATACTACGGATATTTTTGGATTTATTCGAGATTTACCTGAAAAGCCCTACTGTGTTCTTGTCGATGAAGCCCAATTTTTAAAGCGTCACCATGTATACGACCTAGCGCGTGTCGTCGATGAGTTAGACATACCTGTCATGGCTTTTGGTTTGAAAAATGACTTTCGCAATGAATTGTTCGAAGGATCTAAACATCTATTGTTATTAGCAGATAAAATTGATGAGATTAAAACCATCTGTCAGTATTGTAAGAAAAAGGCGACTATGGTACTACGAACGTTAGATGGGAAACCCACTTATGAAGGTGAACAAATCCAAATAGGCGGTAATGAAACCTATATCTCGGTATGTCGTAAACATTATTTTGCGCCACCGATAACATCTAAAAAGGAACAAGACTATGACAATTGAACTAAGAGATGTTACAATGAAAAATTATTTTGATGTTCTGCATTTGGATGTTAAGGAATATCAAAAACAATTTATTGCTACCAACGCAATTAGTTTAGCTGAAGCATATGTCTACACTAAAAATGGAGATTTTGTAGCTCCATTGGCAGTTTACGATAATGATGCAATCATAGGTTTTGTTATGTTAGCTTATGATAAAAAAATCGGAATTAGTAATGGGAATTATTTACTATTTCGTTTCATGATTGATAAGCATTTTCAAGATCAAGGATATTTTAAACCAATTATGGATAAGGTGCTAGACTATGTTCGGACAGCGCCAGCAGGTTTATCCAATAAACTTTGGTTGTCTTATGAATCAGAAAATGAACATGCAAGATCTTGTTACCTCAGTTATGGATTTAAAGAAACTGGGGAAATATTTGAGAACGAAGTAGTAGCCATATACGATTTAACAATTGAGAAATAAGGAGAAAGAATGAACATCTATGATCAACTACAAGCTGTAGAAGACCGTTATGAAGAGTTGGGAGAATTGCTGAGCGACCCTGATGTGGTCTCTGAGACCAAGCGTTTCATGGAGCTTTCAAAAGAAGAAGCTTCAACTCGTGACACCGTAACAGCCTACCGTGAATACAAACAAGTCCTCCAAAACATCGTTGATGCTGAAGAAATGATTAAAGAGTCTGGCGGAGATGCTGACTTGGAAGAAATGGCCAAGCAAGAACTCAAGGATGCTAAAGCAGAAAAAGAAGAGTACGAAGAAAAACTAAAAATCTTGCTCCTTCCAAAAGATCCAAACGATGACAAGAACATCATCCTTGAAATCCGAGGAGCAGCTGGTGGAGACGAAGCAGCACTTTTCGCTGGTGATTTGCTAACTATGTACCAAAAGTACGCTGAAGCCCAAGGCTGGCGCTTTGAAGTCATGGAGGCTTCTATGAACGGTGTCGGTGGTTTCAAGGAAGTGGTTGCCATGGTTTCAGGTCAGTCAGTCTACTCTAAACTCAAGTATGAATCAGGTGCCCACCGTGTGCAACGTGTCCCTGTGACAGAAAGCCAAGGTCGTGTTCATACCTCGACAGCAACTGTCCTTGTCATGCCTGAGGTAGAAGAGGTAGAGTACGATATTGATCCAAAAGATCTTCGTGTTGATATTTACCACGCATCTGGTGCTGGTGGACAGAACGTCAACAAGGTTGCGACTGCCGTTCGTATCGTTCACTTGCCAACCAATATCAAGGTGGAGATGCAGGAAGAACGTACCCAGCAGAAAAACCGTGAGAAGGCCATGAAGATCATTCGTGCGCGTGTGGCAGACCACTTTGCTCAGATTGCCCAAGATGAACAAGATGCTGAGCGTAAGTCTACAATCGGTACTGGTGATCGTTCAGAGCGTATCCGTACTTATAACTTCCCACAAAACCGTGTAACAGACCATCGTATCGGCTTGACTCTACAAAAACTTGATACAATTCTAGCTGGTAAATTGGATGAAGTTGTAGATGCCTTGGTTCTTTATGACCAAACACAAAAATTGGAAGAATTAAACAAATAATGAAATTAGCTCAAATTTTTAAAGATTTTGAGGAAAAGTTGATAGTACAAGGAGAGGAAGCAGAAAGCCTCTCCTTTGTCTATCGTAGCCTAAAAAATCTATCTTTTACAGACTTCATCTTTACCCTTCAGCAAGAGGTCACTGATGAAGATTACAAATTTGTAGAGAACATTTTCATCAAGCTAGCTAGCCATATACCTGCCCAATACATTATCGGTCATGCTGAATTCTTTGGGATGGAGTTAAAGGTGGATGAACGGGTATTAGTCCCCCGTCCAGAGACTGAAGAGTTGGTGGAGCTTATCCTAGCTGAGAACCCAAAGAAAAATCTCAAGGTATTGGATATTGGGACAGGAAGCGGAGCTATAGCCCTTGCTCTAGCTAAAAGTAGACCTGATTGGACAATTACAGCTGCTGATATTTCACAAGATGCCTTAGATATAGCAGAGGAAAATGCTAAAGAGAATTCTGGAGATTTAATTTTTATAAAATCTGATTGTTTCTCCGAAATCTCTTCAAAATATGATATAATTGTATCCAATCCACCCTATATTTCTCGTAGAGATGAGTCAGAGGTTGGTTTAAATGTATTACATTCTGAACCGCATCTAGCACTCTTTGCTGACGAGGACGGTCTTGCAATCTACCGCAAAATTGCGGAGGGAGCTAAAGACTATTTAACTGATGGTGGTAAGATTTATCTTGAAATTGGCTACAAACAAGGTCAGAGTGTTCCAGCTCTTTTTAAGGAAAATCTTCCTGAGAAAAGAGTTCGAACTCTGAAAGACCAATTTGGCCAAGATAGGATGGTTGTCATTGATGATAGATAGAATAAAGCATGAGTTGAAAAATGGTGGTGCAGTTGTCTTACCGACAGAGACAGTTTATGGTCTTTTTGCGAAAGCATTAGATGAGAAGGCTGTTGATCATGTCTATCAGCTCAAATGTCGTCCTAGAGATAAGGCACTCAATCTAAATGTTGCCTCTCTAGAAGATATCTTGTACTTTTCTAAACACCGACCATCTTATCTAAAGAAACTTGTAGCAACATTTTTACCAGGGCCTCTGACCATTATCTTAGAAGCTAATGACAAAGTACCCTACTGGGTTAACTCAGGTTTACCCACAGTTGGATTCCGAATGCCAAGCCATCCTGTAACTCTGGATTTGATTCGTGAGTTTGGTCCCCTAATCGGCCCATCTGCAAATATCTCAGGATGTAAGAGCGGAGTGAACTTTAAGAAAATTATAGAAGACTTTGACCGAGAGGTCTTGGGACTAAAAGATGATGGTTTTTTAACAGGTCAAGATTCTACTATTCTAGATTTAACTGGTAAGAAGGTAAAAATTTTACGGCAAGGTTCCATCACTCAAGAAGACATTCTTGCCAAGATTCCCGAAATCTCTTTTAAGGAGGTATAAGATGCTACGTGATTTAAAAGCAGTAGATGTTGAAGCGATTTGTGTCATTAACAAAGAAGCTTTAGGTTATACTTTTAGTCCAGAGGAAACAGCTAGTCAACTAGCCAAACTGTCTCAGGACTCCCATCACTTCCTACTTGGTTATGAGGATGATACTAGTCATGAATTGGTTGGTTATATTCACGCTGAGGTTTATGAGTCTCTCTATTCTAAAGCAGGATTCAATATCTTAGCCTTGGCAGTGTTACCGCAAAGCCAGGGTAGAGGTTTTGGTAGAGATTTACTTGAAGGGTTGGAGAAAGAAACAAAAAGACGGGGTTATGAGTTTATTCGATTAAACTCTGCAGACCATCGTCTTGGTGCTCATGCATTTTATGAAAGAGTAGGTTATACTTGTGATAAAGTGCAGAAACGATTCATTAAATTAATAAAAGGAGAAGACCTATGATTTTTGACAAAGATGATTTTAAAGCCTATGACGCGGATCTTTGGAATGCCATTGCCAAAGAAGAGGAACGCCAACAAAATAATATTGAATTAATTGCTTCAGAGAACGTAGTTTCTAAAGCTGTTATGGCTGCTCAAGGGTCTATCTTGACTAATAAATACGCCGAAGGTTATCCAGGACGTCGTTATTACGGTGGGACTGATATAGTAGATGTTATCGAAACTCTAGCTATTGAACGTGCAAAAGAAATTTTTGGTGCTAAGTTTGCCAATGTACAACCCCACTCAGGAAGTCAAGCTAACTGTGCAGCCTATATGGCTTTGATTGAGCCTGGTGACACTGTAATGGGAATGGATTTGGCGGCAGGTGGTCACTTGACCCACGGAGCTCCTGTCAGCTTCTCAGGTCAAACCTACAACTTCGTTTCATATAGCGTTGATCCTGAAACAGAACTCTTGGACTTCGATGCTATCCTGAAACAAGCCCAAGAAGTAAAACCAAAACTAATTGTAGCTGGTGCTTCAGCCTACTCTCAAATCATTGATTTCTCAAAATTCCGCGAAATCGCTGATGCTGTAGGTGCAAAACTTATGGTAGATATGGCTCATATTGCTGGTTTGGTTGCAGCTGGTCTTCATCCAAGTCCAGTACCATACGCACATATCACAACGACAACGACCCACAAAACACTTCGTGGCCCACGTGGTGGTTTGATTTTAACTAATGACGAAGATCTTGCTAAAAAAATCAATTCTGCTATTTTCCCTGGTATTCAAGGTGGACCATTAGAGCATGTTATTGCAGCTAAGGCTGTTTCATTCAAAGAAGTATTGGATCCAGCCTTCAAAGAATATGCTGCCAATGTTATCAAGAACAGCAAAGCCATGGCGGAGGTATTCTTGCAAGATCCTGATTTCCGCATTATCTCTGGTGGTACTGAAAATCACCTCTTCCTTGTTGATGTGACTAAGGTAGTAGAGAACGGAAAAGTAGCTCAAAACTTGTTGGACGAAGTTAATATTACCCTAAATAAAAACTCAATCCCTTACGAAACACTGTCACCATTTAAGACAAGTGGAATTCGTATCGGAGCAGCCGCAATAACTGCACGTGGTTTTGGTGAAGAAGAAAGCCGTAAAGTGGCTAAACTCATTATCAAAACCCTTAAGAATGCAGAAAATGAAGCTGCCTTAGAAGAAGTCAGAAGCGAAGTCAAAGCATTGACAGACGCATTCCCATTATACGAGGACTAATACTTTTATGGACATTTATATTAAGAAAGCTATTATCCATCAATTCAGCCCTGATGACACGGAGTTGTTTCTAGCGGATAAGTTTCTCAATATCACTCCAAAAATCGAGGAATACTTACGTAAAAAAGTTGAGCGTGTATATTCTGATGAAGCTAAGACAGGGATTTTCGAAGAAGAAAATCCCTTCTTCAATCACATTACAGACGATTTACTGGAGACATCGGTGACGCTAGCAAATCTCTGGAAAGAAGAGTTCAGTATTTCTGAAAATCTCAAGACCAATGACTTGATTTTTGTGCAGTTTTCTAAAGAAGGAGTAGAGCACTTTGCTTTTTTACGGATTGCCTTACGGGAAACTTTGACTCACCTAGGTGGTGAAGTAGACAATCCAATCAAACTAACTCAAAATAACTTACCTGGATTTGGAACAGGTGCAGATGAAGCTTTAGTCGTAAATCTAAAAACACGCAAGTATCATCTCATTGAAAAGCGTATTAAGTACAACGGGACTTTTCTCAATTATTTTTCAGAAAATCTCTTGGCTGTAAATCCTAAAATTTCTCCAAAGAAATCTATCAAGGAACTAGAAAAAACAGCTCAAAAGATTGCCGAAACTTTTAACTCAGATGATTTCCAATTTCAATCTAAGGTCAAGTCAGCAATTTTCAATCATCTAGAAGAAAATAATGAACTTTCTCCTGAAAAATTAGCTAATGACCTATTTGATAACAATCTGACGGCTCGTTTAAGCTTTGTTGATCAAGTGAAAGAAGCAGTACCAGAAACTGTGCAATTTGATGAAATAGATGTTAGTCGTCAACTGAAACGCTTTGAAAACCAAAAACTTTCTCTATCAAACGGGATTGAATTAATTGTGCCAAATAGTATTTACCAAGATGCTGAGTCGGTTGAATTTATTCAAAACGACAATGGAACATACTCTATCTTAATCAAAAATATCGAGGATATACAAAGTAAATAATGTTTAAAATTTTAAGAAGGGTCTTAGTATTGGTTCTTCTCATATTTACTGGTTATAAACTTTTCCATATGTATCAAGATGTCAAACAAGTCATGACTTATCAATCCTTGGTACGGGAGGTCTTAAGTGAGCAGGATACGCCAGCAAATGAAGAACTAGTCTTGGCCATGATCTATACAGAAACTAAGGGTAAAGAAAATGATGTGATGCAGTCCAGTGAGTCCAAAAGTGGTTCGACTGATACAATATCTGATGACAAGAGTAGTATTCGTCAGGGTGTTCAAACATTAACAGAAAATCTCAATCTTGCTCAAGAAAAAGGAGTAGATGTCTGGACAGCTATACAGGCTTATAACTTTGGACCTGCTTATATTGATTTTATCGCCCAAAATGGGAAAAAGAATACGATTGCTCTAGCTAAACAATATTCTAGAGATACAGTTGCGCCGACATTAGGTAATACAACAGGAAAAACCTATACCTACATTAACCCTATTTCGCTGTTTCAAGGGACAGAACTCTATGTGAATGGCGGAAACTATTATTATTCTAGACAGGTAAGACTCAATCTCTATATCATTAAATTTTTTAGTTTATTTTAAGCACCTAGAATTTCTAGGTGCTTTTATAAGTTTTCTTTAAGAATACTTTAATATGCTAGAGAGGAAAAGGAGGAACGTCTCATGCGAAAGAAATTCTTTCTGACGAGTGCTGCAGTTCTTTTGGCGGTTGCAACATTGCAAAACGTTTATGCAGCAACTGATGTTCAAAAAGTAATTGATGAAACCTATGTTCAACCTGAGTATGTCTTGGGTTCTTCATTAACGGAAGATCAAAAGAATCAAACACTAAAAAAACTTGGCTACGATGCCTCTAAAGATACAAAACAGTTGAAAACTATGACACCGGATGTCTACTCAAAGATTATGAATGTAGCAAATGATTCAAGTCTTCAACTTTATTCATCAGCAAAAATTCAAAAATTAGGTGAAAAATCACCACTTGAGGTCAAGATTGAGACACCTGAAAATATCACTAAAGTAACACAAGATATGTACCGTAATGCGGCTGTTACCTTGGGTGTGGAGCACGCGCGTATCACCGTTGCAGCACCAATTCCAGTTACTGGTGAAAGTGCCTTAGCAGGTATTTACTATTCCCTTGAATCTAATGGTGTTCAATTACCTCAAGAAAATAAAAACTTGGCTCAGGAAGAGTTAAAAGCCTTATCGGACATCAATAATGAAAACAAGGACAAATCTGGCTATGATGCCAATAAACTTAACGTAGCCCTTGCTGATATCAAGGCTGCTATTGCTAAGGCTAAAGAGTCTAAGGGTGAACTTACAGAGGATGATGTTCGTAAGATTGTCGAAGATACTTTGAAGAACTACAAACTGGATCAAGTCGTTACAGGCAATCAGGTCAATGTCATCATCAACTTTGCTTTCAATCTTTCAAAGAGCGATATTCTTAATAACGAAGACTTTACAAAGACTCTAAAAGATTTGAAACAAAGTATCGTTGCGCAAGCTGGTGACAGTTTCAGCAATATCGACCTTAACTTTGACGCCAATAAAGCTATTCAAGACGGTGGGAACATTCTTAGCTCTATTTGGCAAGCCATCCTTGATTTCTTCAAGAGTTTTGGTGCTTAGGTCAATTCATGGTATAATAGATGGTAACAGGATTGTTGCCGTCTTTTTTTGTCGGCTCATAGAAAGTGAAAATTATGTTAAAGAAAAATGATATTGTAGAAGTTGAGATTGTCGATTTAACCCATGAAGGAGCAGGTGTTGCTAAGGTAGATGGCTTGGTCTTTTTTGTAGAGAATGCTCTTCCGACTGAGAAAATTCTCATGCGTGTCCTTAAAGTTAATAAAAAGATTGGATTTGGTAAGGTTGAGGAGTATCTCGTTCAATCACCTCAACGTAACCAAGATTTAGATTTGGCTTATTTGCGTTCGGGTATCGCTGACTTGGGGCATCTTGCTTATCCAGAACAGCTTAAGTTTAAAACCAAACAAGTAAAAGATAGTCTATATAAGATTGCAGGAATCACGGATGTAGAGGTTGCTGATACACTTGGTATGGAAAATCCTATCAAGTATCGCAACAAGGCTCAAGTACCTGTTCGTCGGGTTAACGGTGTTCTGGAAACTGGTTTCTTCCGTAAGAATTCCCACGACCTTATGCCGTTGGAAGATTTTTACATTCAGGATCCAGTCATTGACCAGGTTATTCTAGCCCTACGTGATATACTCCGTAGATATGACTTGAAGCCATTTAATGAGAAAGAACAGTCAGGCTTGATTCGTAACCTTGTTGTACGTCGCGGACATCATTCAGGTCAAATCATGGTTGTTTTGGTGACAACTCGTCCTAAAATTTTCCGGGTTGAACAATTGATTGAACAACTGGTCAAGCAATTTCCAGAAATTGTGTCTGTCATGCAGAACATCAATGACCAAAACACCAATGCGATTTTCGGGAAAGAATGGCGTACACTTTATGGTCAAGATTACATTACCGATCAAATGTTGGGCAATGATTTCCAAATCTCAGGCCCAGCCTTTTACCAGGTCAATACTGAAATGGCAGAGAAACTCTATCAGACAGCTATTGACTTTGCGGAGTTAAGAGCAGAGGATGTGGTGATCGATGCCTATTCAGGAATCGGAACTATTGGCTTATCAGTCGCTAAACATGTCAAGGAAGTCTATGGAGTAGAGGTTATTCCTGAAGCAGTGAAAAATAGTCAAATAAATGCTAGTCTAAACGGTATCACCAATGCCCACTATGTCTGTGATACAGCAGAAAATGCTATGAAAAATTGGCTCAAGGATGGCGTTCAACCAACCGCTATCCTAGTCGATCCACCACGCAAGGGATTAACCGAAAGCTTCATTAAAGCAAGCGCCCAAACAGGAGCAAACCGCATCGCTTATATCTCCTGTAATGTAGCCACCATGGCGCGTGATATCAAACTCTATCAAGAGTTGGGCTATGAATTGAAGAGAGTCCAGCCGGTGGACCTTTTCCCGCAAACGCACCACGTGGAGTGTGTAGCTTTGCTGGTAAAAGCCTAGAAACCTTGTAACGAAAGGGGTTAAGAAAAGCCTTGTAGGTAAGGCTTTTTCTTATGTGCGGGGGAAGTATCAGAGTGAGAATACAAGTTGAGTATCTTGATGTGATAGCCTGATAGGCTGTCAATCTATTTCCATAAACCCTAGGGGGTACGGAGTTGTTACCATAGACTAGGCGTTAACGGGAATAAACGTATCCCCTATTAATGAAACTCAAACAAGGTTTGATCCAGGGAGATAAGTAGAAGTTAGATGGTTCGGATATACTTAGAGTTTAAATGTAGCGTTTTCGTGATATAATATCATAAGAAAAATTATTGGAGAATCTGAATGAGAAACGATATTCAACCGGCTTTACAAACAATAAAATCTTATTTTGGAAAATCAGAATTTTATATTCCAACCTATCAGAGACCCTATGCTTGGCAAGTACCACAATGTGAACAACTCATTGAAGATATTAATCTTCATATGGAAAATTTCGATGATAGTTCCCAAGACAATTATTTCTTTGGAGCTGTTCTCATTGCTCAAGAATCTGGAGAAGAGCATGAAGTAACCTTGATTGATGGCCAGCAAAGAACAACGACATTTATGTTACTTCTTAAGGCAATCTTATTGAAGATTGATAAGGAGGTTGAACTTCAACCAACTCTAGATACTGATGCACGCAGATTAGTGAAACGTCTTAATGGTCTTAAAGAGCAGATTGTCACAATGCTTTTCAATGTTTCAGATGACGAAAAAGATGATTTCGTTGATGGACTGTATTATCCTAGCGATGATAGAATAAAGTATCTAAATCATTCGATTTCAGAAAAATATGCTAGTGAGATGACTACTATCTTGCTAGGTAAAGATTTTGTATCTATTAAAGATAGAGTTCACCAAATCTATCGTCGCCAGAAAGACAACCGATATACTAACTTCTATAAAAACTTTAGATATTTTTACAATATGTGTAACGAATTGAATGTTTTTACTCTTATCAATTTTGCTAACCACTTTATTGATAATTGCCAAGTGATTACTATTACAAGTTATAATACTGATCAGGCTATAAATATTTTCAATTCTTTAAATGGTACTGGTGTTCCATTGACCCCAATTGAAGTAATCGTATCTAAGACCACCGCAAACGCATCAGATAGGAAAAATTTCGAAAAAAATTGGCAAGAGATTGTACAACGTACAGATTCATCTAGATTAGACTTAAATGCGTTAATTACTCACTATATTTTCGTAAAACTTTCAGAACAAAACGGTGCTGATCGAAGAAATCCTGGTATAAGAGCCTTTTTCTCAAAAAATAAGCATCTATTAAATGAAGATATTCTGTTTACTTCTGAACTAAATACAATAATAAACAATTTTGAACGAGTATCTGATACTATCAATGGTCAATTGATAAACAAATTAAACGGTAATTTACGACCTTTTGTTAGTAGTTATTTATTTTTCAGACAAGACAACACATATCTGGAATACTTACTAAGACTTGGAGTTTTGATTGAATTATCTGAACTCTCATATAGCCATAAACTTTTTAAAGGCTTCCTAGAAGAAATTAATCTGATGTACAGTCAAGTCGATTCAATTTCAATCGACGAACTTATTTCAAAAATAAAGAACCATATTCATACTAATTTTGTTTATGAAGATGTTAAACAAACTTTGACTGAAAGTGGTGTTTCAAATTCTATTCTTTATGTAAATGAATTCCTATTTTCATTGGAAAAAGGTATGGACTTTAATTTAGATGGAAATATTGATGTTGAACACATTATGCCGCAAAGTGGTTTGAATAGAGAAAATATTATGTCAGATGCTGGACTAGAAAGCCAGGAAGAATTTAGAGATTATGCTGAGAAACTTGGTAATAAAATTCTCCTTGAATCCGAAATAAATCGTGGAATTGGAGATGCTTGGTTTAGAACAAAAAGAGAGAATACAATCACAAGTGGTCATGGATATATAGGTAGTAAGTTCCCAATAGCTAAATCTCTTGTTAATTATGTAAATGACACTTGGACTAAAACTGACATTGAAGTGGCAACAGAAAAAGCTGCTAAACGAATTGCTGATTTTATTTTTGAATAAACTAGAACGATAGAATTAAGAGGTAAGTTATAATTATGTCATTAAATCAAGTTACTATAGAAATTCCATTAAATATTCAGAAAGGATTAGACTCTGGAATTTATAAACGTTATGGTTCAATAATCAGAAATTCATCCGGCCATATAGTAAAGCATCTAAAAGAGGTAAAGGCAGGAGAACCAGCTCAACAGGTCGTTAAAGGCCTTGCAAAAAATAAATATGTGCTAGTAACAGCTATTGGTGCAACTGTTCTAGCTGTTGGTGGTGTTGGTTATTATGCATTTATTTCAAATAGATATAAGAAGATTGTAAAGAAACTTATAGAAAAGCTAGTTCATTTCATTCAATTAGCACAAAAAGGAGAAGTAAGTGAAGAAGAGGTTGATAATTTCTTAAAATTTTTACAGGATAATCAAAAAGAACTACTTTCTTTGAAACTAAACTCTGAAATAGATGAGTTGTTTGATCTTGTATATGATTATACAATTCTATTTGCTCAAGCAAATGGATTTGAGACTGATACTATTTCAGAAGTGGCAGAAAATAATAAAGTTATTAACTTGATGGATTATCTAAATCTTCAAAAAACAATATATCGTTCTGATGCTGTTTAAGAAGGCGAGAATTAAATTTCTGGATATAAAAAAGGAGCAAATCAGTTTTTTGCTCCTTGATTTATATTTGTAACAGTTTTCTGATAGGAGTACTTCCTAGTCAACTTACTTTCTTTCACAGTTTCAATATTAAAAATGAAGTAGTGATCACGATTATCTTTGGCATTTTCTTTATTTAATTTGAAGTAGTTCTTCATAGATTTAGCCATGGTAAGCATGATGTCATCTGTTAAGAAAGTTAAAGGTGTGTCTAACGCAGAATATTTATAGAAGTCTGTCTCAAACTTACGATAGCTATTGCTGAAATAATCCATTTGCAATTCATTTTTATGAAATTCAAGCTGACTCATGATTTCCCTCCGATTTTAACTGGATATTGGTGATGTCTGAAATTGGAATGTTCCCGTAATTACTTGGTGTTTTAAGCAGTACTTGCTTATTTGAAATATTTGCTATAATGCCTGTATATGTTTTAACTTCCAATTACAGGCATAAAGTGACCTACGACTTTGCCAACAATGCGTGGTTCATCTTCATAAGGAATAAACTTATCTGGATACTTATCATTTAAGGATACCATTCTAAAACCCTCTTTTTCACGATAAAGTTTCTTGATAAAGACTGAATCATTCCACGATAGAGCATATACTGCACCATCATAGTCGAATCCACTGGAACGAATAAGAGCTACTTCACCATCTTGATAGATTGGTTCCATAGACTTACCACTAATCCAAGTAGCGATATCATATCCAAGCTGTTCTTCATCTGAGAAGACGGTTTCAGTTTCATATTCATCAAATAAAAATTCTCCAAGACCGGCAGAAAGTTGGATATCTGATAGTACCTGCACTGAGAAGAGTGGAGTGACTTTTGAGGATTGTTGTGAAAGTAGTAATTCCTCAACATATTCCTCAGCTTTTGCTTGATTATCAGGAGACAACTGAAGATAGTTATTGACAATATTGTACTCAGACTCGAAGTAGGTTACATCAACATCTAAGATTTTAGCAAGTGCTGCTAGATTTTTTTGATTGGGCTTGGCACGTCCAGATTCCCAACTACTGTAGGAAGATTTATTTATGCTGAGCATTTCTGCAATTTCTACCTGCGATAAATCTTTCTCAAGTCTTCTTTTCTTTAGACTTATTTCTGAAAACATGGTATACTACTCCTTGTAAGTTGTTTAATAGAACAACAAAATTTTATCAAATTTTTGAAAGATTTACAAGATTTAGCTAATGACTTTTTTGTGATATAATTTAATTTGACAATTTTTTTATGACTAATGTATTAAACAAAAAGATAGGGAGGCTATAATGGATAAGAGAAATAAGAAATACATGATGCATAAATACTGGGGGAAAAAACCAGCTGGTGAACTGAAAGATTTAATTTTAAAATATAGTAGTGAGGGTGATATTTTATTAGATCCATTTGCTGGTTACGGTAGTTTTGCTAGTGAAGCTATTTTGAATGGTCGCAATGCGATTTCTAATGATTTAAATCCAATTTCAAATTTTATAACAAAAGTATTAACATCAACAAGTATTGATTTTTCGAAATTAGACAAAATGATTGAAGAAATTTATGATAAAACAATTTTGTTAAGAGAAGAGTGGTTTTACTATGAAGGAAAAGAGGTAATAACGACATTAAGGGATAATAATGGTAGAGTAAAGAAAATAAAGATAAAAAATGATGATAATAAACTTATTGAAGTCGTACCATCAGAACTTTATATCGAGAATTTGAAAGTTAAGGAAGAAAATTATGATATAGGAGATTGGTTCCCAAACAATACCTTAATTCCTAATTCTAGAATATCTGCAAAAGTAGATATGAAGGTATCAGACTTATTTGATGTACGAAGTTTATCATGTCATGCGCGTCTTCTTTCAATAATTAATAATTTTGAGGATTCTCAAGAGAAGGATGCTTTATTACTTGCCTTTACATCTAATCTAGCAAATTGTTCTAAATTAGTTCCTCCGATTAAAAGTAGGGGAGATATGTCACAAGGCGCATGGATGACAGGCTTTTATATTGGACCAACTTATTTGGAAAACAATGTTTTTCATTATTTTTTTAATAGAGTTAGGAAAGTAGTAAATGGCAAAAAAGAATTTATGGAAGAGTATTCTACTTTATTTCCAAAAGGAAAGATAAAGATAGAGAGTTTTGATGCTAAAGACTTGTTAATAAATTCAAATTCTATAGATTTAGTTTTTACAGATTTTCCTTATGGAGATGCCGTTCCTTATTTTGAACAAAGTGCTTTGTGGAATTTATGGTTAAACTTTAATGTTGATTATGAAAATGAGATAGTGATATCTGATAGTAAACTTCGTAAAAAAAGTAAGGAACAATTTCAAATTGATATCGATCAAGCAATTTCTGAAATATATAGGGTTTTAAAGAAAGATAAATATTTTATTTTCACCTATCATTCATTATCTGGATTTGAATGGTCTTCAATAACAAATTCGTTATTTAAACATGGATTTGAAGTAGAAGATTGTAAATTATTAACTCAAAAAACATTCCCGCCAAGACAATTAAATAGAAAGAATACAATAAAAGGTGATGTTTTAATTGTTTGTAGAAAAAGGGAGGGATTAAATAGGAGATCTGAGTTAACATTAGAGGAACAAAATCAGTTAATAAAAGATTTATTTATTAGAGTTATAGAATTAGGACATAAAGATACTAATTCTATAATTGTTGAATTCTTAAAAGAATTTTTAAATTTAGGTATAACAGTAACAGATTCAAATATCTTTTCTCATTTATCTGAAGTAGCATATTTTGATGAAGTGTGGTCAATCAAAAATACGTAAATTCAAAAGTGGTCCGGCTAAAAGTTAGTCAGACCACTTTTGAAATTTAGTGACTAATTTTCGTTAACATAAACTATCGACATAGCTTGGACAGTGTAATCCTTTTCGTAACTTTTTTCCTTCTCATAATGATATTGGATAGTATTAACTTTATTTAAAGTAATATTATTTAAGAGCTCATTAATTTTATCAGAGATTTGACTGATATGCCCTTTCAATTTTCTAGCATCTTGAAATTTGTCCAGATAGGTAAGAAATATGAAGAAACGGTTATTATTACAAAACAATCGTTCACCTTGGTATTTATAGTTCCACCATTCCAATATTTTTGTATTTTCAATGGTAGAAATAACGATTTGTTTTCTAGCTTCTGTAATTTCAGATAAAAATTTGGATATCACTGGATCACTGTCTTTTTCTTTCAGCTCTTGTATTAATTGGTTTGTTTTCAACCCTCCCATTTTAGGAAGAGATAGTCTCTTTTTATTCGCCTTATAGATATTTTTAATCTTTTCGCTTTCGCTTTTTTCATCGGATTCTATTGGGATAAAGTCATCAAATCCATCTGTATTTTCATGTACCCCTTTTGAGAATAGGTTAAAATAGTCATCAGAGATATGTGTTATTTTAAGGTCGAAAGGAATTAATTTATCTTCAATCTTTACAAAAAAGTCAATATCGTGAATTTTTCTAAGCGTAGGTATGACATTGGGATGTTTTACTAATGTTAGTTCAATCAAGTCATTTGCGGTTTGATTATAAAAAGACCAAAGAGCGTAGTTTCGTACCTTTGTTAATAGATTATTGTCAAGTTCATTTTCTAGAATCTGAAACTCTTTTATATTTTTATTTCTAACGAATGATTTTAGCAGAGAATCGACCTTGTCATCTCTGATTCCTGCACTATGAATAGGGATTTGAGATAATAGCTCGTTAAGTCCTTCAGCCTCTTTTTCACGCTCAAGAACTAATTTATTTCGCTGTTCTAAAATGAATTTTTCAATAATAGAGGTTTCAAAATCAGAATTAAACAGTGCATTCATTAAATCAAATTCTTTAGAATATTCCACTTCTTTTTTATTTTCCTTATAAAAATCTAGGATGTATTTTTTATTCATACTTCGAATCATTAAAAAACGATCTATACTTCTTTCATATTTTCTAGAAAATTCTATTAAGTCTTTGTTTGATTCAAATTCTTTATGCATTGTGGTGTATAGGTTCATGGTAAGTTCCTCAAAAATGATTAATATATTTTAGTTATAACTAGCTTAATGGTTGCTTTTTTATAGAATTGGTACTTGTTTATTCAAATCATTGTTCATCATCAACCCCATTCAGGAAACCATAGCGCCCATACCTATGATTTTTTGTAAATTCAATATAATTAATGTCATTATAATTAAGCTTTGGTAGATTTCTAGAGTTTTCAATGACGATTAGTTGTCCTTCGTAAGCTGAAGACTTAAAGTATTCAAATAAGGCAATTTGCATACTTTCTGGAGTATCATTTTTTTCCCCTTCATCTAAGCCTAGTAGAGGAGTATCAAAAATGTAGAAGAATGGTTTATATTGAGCCTGTTGAGAGAATATTTTTCTTAAAGCTAAAACTACAACAGTATTTAAATATGCAATAAAACCTTTACCATATCGGGCAATCTTCTTCTCATTCATTAGCATAATATCAAATTCTTTCCTATCAAAACGACTAAAGCTGGCTTTGTCAAAAGCACACTCAGCTAGGATTGATTGTATATTTTTAGTCATATACTGCCAAAACTGAGCTGGGTATTCGTCTTTGGGAAGATACTCGACTTTTTCATTCTTCTCATTTTCTAAATCATCAATATCTTGAGACCAATTTTCTACCAATTTATTTATAGTTTCAATATCACTTTTTGTTTTGATGTATGATTTATACTGCTGAATTCTATAGGAAAGTTTTTTCTCATCAGGTAGCAAGATATTATCAATTTCAGCTGAAATCATTTTCTTTTGCTGTTCAAGATTAGTTTTTGACTCTAATAGTACTGAAATATTTTGTTGTAAATCAGTATTCGTTTTGTTTAGAGTTTCAATTTTACTAATTAAAGTGGTCAATTCCTCACTGAAAGAGTCAAGATGATGTTCCAATGAATCTTGATTGATGTGATTATTACAGACGGGACATAAAGCTGAGTCTGCTACATTTGCTAATTCATTGTGTGACTCTACAATAAACGATAATCTATTGAAGTCAGATTGATATTGACTTGAAAGTTCATTGAAACGATTGAGTAATACGGATTTCTCAGATAGTTCAGAATCAATTTTTGCAATTTGCTGCAGTAGATTTTCATGTTTTGAATTTGTACTAGTGAGAGTATTTCGCAAGTTATGTAACTTTTCTGATAGTTGATCAATTTCAGTTTCAATATCTATGACTGATTTTTGGTCTAATTCTTTTGCTAGTCGATTGTGATGCTCATTAAACTGGACTATCTTTGAGCTAATATAGTTTTTTATAGAGTCATGTCGTATTTTTCTTTCTTCGGCTGATTCTTGTTTCTTGATTTCAGAAAAATCTTTTCCATAAAGCAAGTAAAGAAGTGCTGATAGGTAAGCTGTTCGTTGGTTTGGCATCTGAGGTAGTAAAATTGATGTAGGACGATTCATATCATTTTCATGAATTATCCAAGAATTTATAAAGGTTCTAACCCCAAGTTTTTGTGTCTTAAAGTTTTTATTTTTAACCACTGTAACTGGAGGAGTAATTCCAAAAACTTGAAGCCAGACATTACTTATTGGCTCTTTGTTTTTACTCTTGTTTTTTGAGTAGTATTCCCCTGAAAGAATACTTGGAAGTGTAGATTCAACAATAATGGTATCTTCTTCGAGGTTTCGACTTAAAATAACTAGACTATCGTCAACTGAAATTTCTAAAGTAATGGTATTGTAGTGTGTTGAAGGAGAAAAAGGGAGAGAAGAGCTACCAGTAAGATAGTCGATGCACTTAACAATGCAGGTTTTCCCGACATTGGAAGGTCCTGTGATAATGTTAAGTCCTTTATTAAAATTTATTTCAGATTTTTTATGTATTCCAGTTACAGTTAACTTTTTCAAGTAAGATGCTTCCATAATAATCATTCCTTATTTAGAATATGTTCATGAGTAAATGCGAGCAATTCTAAATCACTCATATTTTTTAAAGTATTGTAGATGCTATTGGTAACTACCTTATAGGAACTAGCAAAATCAGAATTCAGTTTGTCGACTAAATCTTGACCTTTTTGAGTTATAGAAATTTTACCTATTTTCCCTTCATCTAATCTTATAAGATGTTTTGATGCCAATAGTAGAATCGCTTTTTTTACTTTTTCATGCCTGACAGTCAATTGTACTGAAGAATAAATGCTATCTCCATACAGGTTGATTTCACTAAATTTGAAATCCTTAGCATATAAGCTTAAAAAATTAATTAACCAAAGTCTATCGAGTGATAGGCTTTTTTTATTTAGGCAATTAATTGTGATTAAACATTGCATAGCTACTTCTGAAGTAGTATCAAATATATTATTCATTATCATCTACCCAGTTAAATTTGCCATCGTTTACTAGTGAATGACAAAGACCTTTCTTTTCAGAGTTACCAATGAAGTTCTGGATTTGTGTTATCTTAGGTTTTGAAAATGAAACCGTTGTGATATGTTTGAGTGTTTCAGTAACTTTTTTGAATGAAGTTTTGTAATCTTCAAACAGAATATCACTAATTGAATCATAGGTTTCTTGCTTTAGTAGTGCAATTTGTTGTTCACTATCTTTAAAGCCGTCTCTAATAGCCCGTAATACATAATCAGCGTTGAAGAAATTCACTCTTTGATCATGTAAGTGATTTCTGTACTTTTGGGGGAGATTTTGGACATTGTAATAATCTGTTTTTGGATTACCATCATTTTCAGAGTATGCAATTAAAAGTTGCTTACTGTAAACATCTTCAAATTCAACTAGAGAATCAGGAATAGGTCCTTTTTCTGGTAACTGAAGATACTGTGAGCCAATAACTATTTTTCCATTTTCATAACGGACTTTTGTAATTTCAATTTCACCAACAGATGGCAGTTCTTTTTTAAAAGTTTGGATACCTACTTTTCCTTGCAAAAAATTAAGAAAAAGTTGAGCACAAATTTCAGAAATTTCCAGTTCAGAATCATCTGTATAGAGCCCATATTGATGTAAGGTATCAGCTAGTCTATCAATGGTGTCGACTGTTAATTGATTTTCTATATGAGTTGTAAGAGCAGAGAGCTGAATAATTTTGATAAGCTTGTTAGCTTTATTCTTAGATATTGTATTGCCGGATGGCGAGAAATACCTATTAATTGTATCGGGCGCCAAATTGGAGAGGGGATTATCATCAGGATTCTCGATTGAATTTTCAATTAGTGTATTGAGAAATTCACTTTTCGACATCTCTCCCCCTATGTTGACGTATAGCAAATTAAGGAATTCTGCAAATTGCACTCATTATCACCTCCTTTTTTCCGATAGTATCCGAAAGCCTCCGAAACCATACGAGGTTAAACTTACAAATAAAGTATACTTTGTAATGTAAACCTCTCCCTAGATATAGATTTATTTACTAATAATTATATCAGAAAAATAAGGTTTTGTAATTTTATAATGAGTGCGTTTACAAAGTTACTATCCAACCGAAACCTTGCCCTTGATCACGGCCTCTGACTTCAAAGGTGGAAGTTGTGAATAGCAGTTCAGTCTGTGAAGTCGACTGACCATGATTTAGCAAAGGAAATGCTGATGTGGTCAGAAATAAAATTTAATAGTTTTTTTGGCATGAGTTATTCCTTTGTGAACGAAGGAATAGGTGACAAGACATGCCAATTAATGAACAACAACGCAATTCAAAATACACTCCAGATCGCTATAAAAGTGAAAAGGCATATAACGATGTACCTTGTGCACTTAATCAAGTTCTTGCTCCTTTTGTAATTAGAGATAAGGAAATGAGACAGAGCAAAGATATTAACCCTAAAAACTTAAAAACATTTAAGTTTTATGGGAAAGCTGTACTTGTAGGTTTTGTACCAGTCTTTATTGAGGATTTTGACAATGTCATTAAAATCTTCAATATGGATGTTAACGAGTATCTTAATCGTTATACGAAAGTTAGTGACTTATCTTTAGATGAGATGTTGGATAAAATGTCTAATAGCGAAGAAGTCGGTTTCGATCCAACTGGTGTAGACTCTCACGAAGAGATTATTATGATGTTAGAAACAATTCGTGAACTGATTGAAGAAGTAGAATGTCGAAATAAGAAATATGGCCAAATTCTAAGACTTATTTATGAGAATATGGATATCGCAAAACAAGATATTATTTCTACACTTGGAATGAAAAAGACTCAAGGTTATGAAGCTATTAAGAAAGCTCAAGCAATGGCCAAAGAAGTCTATAGAGAATTAAATCAATAATAAAAGAAGTCCGCTATCCTATCAAGGATGCGGATTTTCTTTAGTCTTTTTGATAGAAGTAACATTCATACCCTTCAGTTTGTAGATTGATATCTCGCATCCAGTTTGGAGAAATGGACATTTGATTAGATATTTCATCCAGTTTTTGCATTGGTAAGCACTCGATGATAACCTCATCATGAATATGCCCAACAATTTTCTTGTCTTTTAGTTGTTCCATTGAATAAGCTAAGATATCTCGACTAATTCCTTGAACGATGTTTTCTACAAACTTTGGACCATAACTTTCCAATCTTTCCCATCGTTTTGCAGAACCGGTCCCTTCATAAGTTACAGATTCCGCTCCGAATTGATTCTCTCCAATTCTTGGCTTGACATAAGCTAATCTTCGCCCAGAGGGAAGAGTAATAAATAACATTCCTTTTTCAACACTGAATCGAATTCCATGACTTTGCGTTTCGGTTTGTTTCTTGATAGCAGTCTTGACAGCCTTATCGATATCCCACCACAGCAGAACGATGTTAGGATTGGCTGATCGCCAAGAATCAACAAGAGGTTGTAGTTCTTTTTCAGTTAATCCCATCTCAATAGCTCCCATTGCTTTAAGAGCGCCCACAGCACCACCGTATCCTAGAGCCAGCTCTGCAATTTTTCCCTTTTGACGTAAGTGTGCATTAACTCCATGTTTTTCTACTGGGACATGGAACATTTTACTGGCACTGGCGCAGTAAATGTCCTCCCCTTTATTAAAAACCTTAGTTCTCCACGTCTCACCTGCTAGATGGGATAGAACGCGAGCTTCAATAGCTGAAAAGTCACAAACGATAAATTTCTTATCTTTACTAGGAATAAAAGATGTTCGAATAAGCTGTGACAGTGTGTCCTGAACATCGTAGAGAAGTTCAGCAGCATCACTATCTCCAGACTGAAAGAGTATTCTCGCTTCATTTAAATCTTTTAAGTGGTTTTGTGGTAGGTTTTGAAGTTGTACCAGTCGTCCAGCCCATCGCCCAGTTCGGTTTGCTCCATAAAATTGGAACATTCCTCTTACACGTCCATCTTTACAAACACAATTCATCATTGCCTGATATTTGGATACACTTGACTTCGCTGCTTGCTGACGTAATTTTAGAACCCTTGCAGTTTTTTCATCAACTTTATGTAAAAGGTTATTTACAGTCTTTTTATCTAGTGAATCTGTTTCTATATTGTGCTCACGTAACCAACCAATCATCTGTAGAACGGAGTTGGGATTTTCAAGACCTGTTAAAGCTTTTAATTCTTCTTGGATTTTTGCTTTACTCTCTGAATCAATTTTGATAGCTGACTGGACAAAGTCAACATCAACTCCAATACCGCAGTCATTGATATTCTGATCAAGGTGGTATTCATCCCATACAAAGTCAGGAACTGGGAAGTTTTGCAACCTCTTTTTGATTGCTAGT
Source organism: Streptococcus sp. SM5 (assembly GCF_027497975.1). Classification (NCBI taxonomy): domain Bacteria; kingdom Bacillati; phylum Bacillota; class Bacilli; order Lactobacillales; family Streptococcaceae; genus Streptococcus; species Streptococcus sp. SM5. The sequence goes on from NZ_JAJNSC010000002.1 coordinate 164,528, forward strand.
TCAACTTCTACATCTCGTTTATTATACTCGATGAAATTTTTCCATTTCTCTGGCGCGTGATTTTCATAATTACGTGTTCGACCACCATTTATTTTTGTGGGTTTACAAGGAAGGCAGAAGTAGCGAATTAATTCACTCCCAACTTTTAGTTTTTGTTCACTAAGTTTAAGAATCGTACCTACACCTTCAAGTGACAAGGGCAATCCCAAATAAGCAGACCAAATCATGCTACATCGCCAAGAGTTTGGAGATAAAAAGTTCTCGTTAAGTAAGGTAGGGTAATGTTTCTTAATCCAATTAGATAGGCAAATGCGCTCAAATGTTGCGTTAAAAGCCCATTTAATGACTGTATCATCAAGCAAGGCTTGTAGGATGAGATTTGGAAGTTCATCCTTAGTTAGGTCATAAACAATTACAGGAGCATTATTGATAGATACTGCTAGTAGAAGGATTTCAAAAGATTCATCTTCCGCATAGCGATAAACTCCAGTTTTCCGTAGGTCTACATCACAATAAGTTTCTATGTCTACTGATAGTTCTTTAATTTGCATAATTCATCCTTTCATAAAAAGGTGGCAGGAAGAACTGCCACCATGTTTTAGTGTTTATTTCTGCGACTAAAGAATCGTTCTCTCTCATATCTGATGTCATTGCGAATACTAACATATAAAAGATGGCTGAGTAAAGCGATTGTGAGACAAGATGCAACAGTCCATAGAAATTCAATTATTGTCATTTGTATTCACCATTTTTTGTTTTCTCTCTTTTTCTGATCGGATATCATCTCGAATTGTCATAAATGCAGCATATAGTCCAGTGAATAGCCAAACTGATATTAAGATAGTCATAAAAATTGAAAAAATCATCTTTCATATCTCCTTTCTTAGTTTAAGAAATCATCATCGTCTGTAGCGAAGTCATCTTCAGCACTTGTACGACCTCCCAGAGGCTCACCATCTCGCAATTTTTGCAGGTTATTAAGACCGCAAGCAATTCCCTTATTTCCGTTTGAATTGAAAGCGTAGAAGGAGATGCTGGCACGTCCATAGATACCGGAGTATAACTCTGAAGTATCAATGATTTCTTGACGGTTAGCATCAACAATACCAGGTTTATGTGGAGAGTTCGCATTTACGAAGTAAGCATTGCGATAAGCTTCATCATCAGGACGTTCCAAGTCGCCATCACGAAGTGGAGTTTTCAAAACTTCTAGGGATGGAACAGATTTTCCGTTCCCTTTTAGTTTAGATTCACCTTCTTTATAGGCTTGCTCAATTGCTGCTTTAATTTTATCAATAGTTTGAACATCATCTTTTGAAATGATGAGTGACACGCTATACTTTGGTTTACCACCATTAATAGCTTTTGGTTCATTAGCGTTTAAATAACTAAAACGTGTATCTTTTCCTGTAATTACTTTTGTTGTCATAAGTTTAGTCCTCTATAAAATCTGTTTTTGCTAGGTTCATTTCTTGACGATTATCATCAATTGGAACGAGTGTAGGTTTTCCATTTGGTTTAATAATTAGATTACCAAGAAGCTCATTAAAGGCTTGCTTTCCAAGCAATTTAGTCATCCCAGTAATGTTCAGTAATTTCTTTTCATAGGGGTCAAATCCTGCAGCAGTTACTGTTTGAATTACTTTATTTTCATCTGAGAATTTTCGAATAGAACGTCCTTCAATTAGCTTGTAACCTGGGATTGTATGGCCATTTGTAGCTAGATTTAAAGCATGATTTCTAACATCGTTAGCCCATGTTATCAATAGTTCAATTTTTGGTAAAATCTCCGATATATCTTTATTACTGAGAGTAGCAGGATCAGCAAATTCCATCTTGGCAAGTTCTAGATTATCTTCTGCACGTTTGCGGCAGATGCTTTTTATTTTGCAGAACTGGCAGTGTTTTCCTGATTTCATTTCTCCTTCACCTCTGAAAGCTAGTTCAGCTTTAGGAGCTAGTTCAGTTTCAGCCCAGTGTAGTAGTTTTTCTTTGTCCATTTCAAATGTTGAGACATTATTCTTTCGTGGTTGGAAAATAGTCATTATCACTTTATCAAAACTGTATAAGTCTTCAAACATTTCTAAAGCACCTAAAGCATAGCACATCATTTGGGGGTTATGGTCAGCATCAACCAGCACACCGAGACCGTGTTTATAATCGATGATTTGGAGTAAACCATCAGCTACAATAATACAGTCTCCTGTACCAAAACCTTCTGGAACCCATTTTGAGAAATCTAGTCGCTGTTCAACAAGAACGGTTGGATCTCTAGAATATGTTTTTGCAATTTCTATCTGTTCAACTACATAGTTCCGATATTCTTCTGCGCAATGTTGCATTTCCTCGTTATAGAAAGTTAAGTTTTCGGTAGGATCACGCGCCTTACGTCCAAGTGCAGTTTCAACTAAATAGGCACACAACTCATGGGCATCTGTTCCTTCCAAAGCATACGTTGATACCTTATCTTCTAGTTTTTCGGTTAATCTTACTGATGGTGGACAATTTAGCCATCGATGAGAAGCAGAAGCGGATAATACAGCATGATTAGTCAATACCAATACCTCCAGCCTCTTCCATTAAAGCTGAGTAGTTTTTAGGATCTAATTTTGAAAGTGAATCAGCACCATAAGCTTTTAACAAAGCTCGAATCTCATCTTTAAATCCTTCACTAGCTTTTGTAGCAAGCACACCACGAAGTTCTTCAAGAGTAACATGTCTTGGTTCTTCCATAACTTTTTCGTGATTTAAAGAAGTGTTTTCCTCAGATAGTAGTTCTTGAAACTCTTCTATAATTCTTAACTGGCACTTTGCTGATTCTTTCATTTCATTTAATAAGTCATTCAGTTGTTTCATTTTGCTCATATTGTTCGTCCTCCTTGATTTTTTTAGCTAGTTGTTTTGAGATAACACTGATGGCAGTTAGTGTATCTACTAATTGTTCATCGTGTTCAATCAATTGTTCTTTTGTCATTTCACATCCTCCTATCTTTATAGGTAAGAATCACTTTAGAATTTCCGGATTTCAAAAATATTTTTCTATTCGATTTCTAATTCTTACACCTGTATAGGTAAAAAGAGATGATTGAATTCCGGTTTTTTCAAAAATTAATAAAAAATTTAAAAGAAAGAAAACTCTCCCTTTGACATATAAAGGAAGAGTAATTTTTTTTGAAATAAATTTCTACTGAACCGGAAAATAGCAGGCAAATTTTACCTATAAAGATAGATAGAGAAAAAGACTCTCAATTTATTAGCAGATTAAGGAGGAGTTGCGGATGCAATTTTCGTTATGTCATTCTGGAAAGACAGGTATCCAAACAAGTACTGTATATCCCAATAAAGTCAGAATAACAGATGACAAATCATTATTGAATGCAGTTCAATACGATCATGTAGGTGCAGAGTTTACCAATCACACTCGCTCAAACTCAAATTTTATAAAATCAAATGTTATTGTCATGGATATTGATAATGACAAGACAGACAACCCTAACGAGTGGGTTACAGAAGAGAACATTAAAGAAATCTTTATTGATTATAACTTTGCTTTGGTTACTAGCCGAAACCATATGTTGTCTAAGGGTGCAATGATAGCACGTCCAAAGTTTCATATTTATTTCCCAATTAAAGAAACAAACGATAGGGAAGCTTATGTAGCTATGAAAGAAGAGCTCACGAATAGGTATCAATTTTTTGATGATAATGCAAAAGATGCAGCAAGGTTTTTCTTTGGCAATCCGAATGCAAAAGTCATATGGAATGATTCCTGGATGACTATCGATGAAGATTTACTTCAACTTAATTCTATAGAAGTAGAAGAAGATTTTGATGCTGACTTTTATAGACCACCTAAAGGACCTATCGCTGAGGGAAGTCGAAATTCAACCATGTCAGTTCTTGCGGCTAAAATTCTTAAAAGATTAGGAGTTACACAAGAAGCAAGAAGTGGTTTTGATGAGCAGGCATCCAGATGTGAACCACCATTAGAAAAATCTGAACTAGATATAATCTGGGGAAGTGCAGTTCGATTTTACAATAAGACTATTAAAGCTTCAGATGATTATATTTCACCAGATAGTTTCAATAGGCCTTCTTTAAAACCGGATGATTTTTCTGATATCGGAGAAGCTGGAGTATTAGCTAGAGAGTATGGTGATGTGTTAGCTTATACAAATGCGACAGACTATTTAACTTTTAATGGTCAGTATTGGAAAGAAGATAAACAATTGGCCATAGGAAAGGTTCTTGAGTTTATGGACTTTCAACTAGCAGATGCTCTTGAACAATACGAAAAGTCCGTTATAGAGTTAGTCAACTCCGGAATTGATGAATCAGTAGTTCGTGAAGGTGGTAAAGCTCTTACTAAAGTGATTGAAACACGGATTCAACAAAAACTTCATTCTATTTATCTTTCCTCAAAATCTTATTATCAGTTTGTTATGAAGAGAAGAGATTATCGCTATATTACTGCGACTCATAATACTGCAAAACCAATGCTAGCCATTGATTTATCAGAACTTGATAAGGACGATATGTTGCTCAATACTCCCAACGCTACCTACAACTTAAGAAATGGACTTAGGGATTACCATGAACATGACCCAAAAGACTACATCACTAAGATAACCACTATTTCTCCAGGTGATGAAGGCTTGGGATTATGGAAGGAAACTTTAGCTACTTTTTTCTGTAATGACCAGGAGTTGATTGATTATGTACAGGAAATCATCGGTATGACAGCAATCGGAAAAGTCTATCAAGAACATATGATTATCGCTTATGGCGGAGGAGCAAATGGGAAATCAACCTTTTGGAATACAATCGCTAGAGTACTTGGAAGCTATTCTGGCAAATTATCTGCAGATGCTTTAACCATGAATAATAAACGAAATGTGAGTCCAGAACTGGCTGAGTTAAAAGGAAAACGACTTGTAATTGCTTCTGAAATGGCAGAAGGAATGAGATTGAATACTGCTGTTGTAAAGCAAATTACCTCAACTGACGAAATTCAAGCAGAAAAGAAGTATAAGGATCCATTCCATTTTGTTCCATCTCATACGCTGGTACTTTATACAAATCATTTACCAAAAGTTGGAGCAAACGATGATGGAACTTGGCGACGTTTGGTTGTTATACCATTTAATGCAAGAATTACTGGTCGTTCAGATATTAAGAATTTTGCGGATTATCTGTACGATAATGCTGGGCCAGCAATTTTATCGTGGATTATTGAAGGAGCGGAAAAAGCCATCAAAGCAAATTTTAAAACATCAGTTCCAAAAGCAGTCACAAATTCTGTCAAATCCTACCGTGAAGCTAATGACTGGTTGGGGCATTTCATCACTGAAAGTTGTGAAGTGGGAGAAAAGTTAAGCGAAAAATCAGGAGAACTGTACAGTAAGTATCGTGCATATTGCCTTCAAAATTTAGAATACACACGAAGTACAACTGATTTCTATGCTGCACTTAATCAAGCCGGTTATGAACGAAAGCGAACTAATAAAGGGAATTTTATTATGGGGTTAACATTAAAAGCTGATGACGATGATTTTCTAAACTAATGACTTACACAAGTGAGGGTATATCTCCACTAGATTTTAAATCAAGTGTTTTTGGAGTGTAAGTCGTTGAAGTATTCAGTGAAAAATAATTTATGAAGTATGGTCAAAAAGTTTATGGATTAAGTTCCACGACTTCCATTTCTTTGTTTAGTGTAAGTCAATGATGGTCTTTTCTAAAACTATCTCTATAGGAAATTTAACTAAGAAAAAGTATATAAGGAAAGTTTAGGAAATGACCTCATTAGACCTCCACCATTTAAATCTGATGAGAGGACAAGAATGAGAGAAAAAGTGATTGAACAAAAGTTAGCAAGCGAGGTTTTAAAGCGTGGTGGTATCTGTCCAAAGTGGGTATCACCTTCCTTTTCAGGAGTACCTGACCGACTGGTATTCTTACCCAATGGCAAGTTTGGTTTGGTGGAAGTAAAAGCACCTAATCAACATCCTAGAGCTTTGCAGGTGTCACGGCATAAGCTATTTGAACGTTTAGGATTTCGAGTCTATGTTTTAGATAATAAGAAAGATATTGAGGGGATATTGGATGAAATTGAAACTGCATGACTATCAAGAAGTCACCAAAGACTTCATCATAAAAACTCCTTATGCAGCAGTCATTTTAGACATGGGGATGGGAAAAACAGCTACAACCTTATCAGCTATTAATGAACTGATGTTTGATCGCTATGAAATTCATAAAGTACTGGTGATTGCTCCGCTTAGAGTCGCAAATACAGTATGGAGTGACGAAATAGAGCAGTGGCAAGGACTGTCTCATTTGAGATATTCAAAAATTATAGGCAGTCCCAAACAACGACAAGAAGCACTACAAAAAGATGCGGATATCTACATCGTAAATCGTGAAAACATCCCTTGGTTAGTTGAACAGTGTCATCCTCATTTCAAGTGGGATATGATTGTCATTGATGAATTAAGTTCATTCAAATCATGGCAATCAAAACGTTTTAAAGCTTTTATGGCTATGCGCCCCTACATGAAACGAGTGGTAGGTTTAACAGGCACACCGAGTTCCAACGGATTGATGGATTTGTTTGCGGAGTTCAAAGTCATAGATGGTGGTGTCCGTTTGGGACGTTTTATTGGAGAATATCGAAGTCGTTATTTTAGAGAGGGACGTAGAAATGGAAATGTCGTTTATGAATATATTCCAATGGACTATGCAGAGTGTCAAATCTTTGACAAGATTGATGACATCACAATTTCTATGAGAGCGATGGATTATCTACAAATGCCAACATTAATCTCAACGAAAAAATCAGTCCATCTAACAAATGCAGAAGCAAAAAAATATAAAGAGTTTAAAAAGGAATCTGTTATTTCTGATTCTAACGAAATTGAAGTAACGGCAGCAAATGCTGCTAGTTTATCCAATAAACTGGTTCAAATGGCAAATGGTGCAGTTTATTCTGATGATCATAGAATTATCAAGTTACATGATCAAAAACTAGATGCACTTGAAGATATTATCGAAGCAGCAAATGGAGAACCTGTGTTGGTTGCTTATTGGTTCAAGCATGATTTACTTCGTATTCAAGAACGATTGAACAAGCTTAGGGTTAAAAGTACAGTTCTTAAAAGTGAAACTGATATTCATGAATGGAATAAAGGGAACATCACTGTTGGTTTGCTACACCCAGCTAGTGCAGGACATGGTCTAAATTTACAAAAGGGAGGTCATCACTTAGTGTGGTTTGGGTTAACTTGGTCTCTTGAACTTTACCAACAAACAAATGCTAGACTTTGGCGTCAAGGGCAACAATCAAACACAGTCATTATCCAACATATTGTAACGGAAGGTACAATTGATGATGATATTCTAAAAGCTTTAACTGCCAAGGACGCACAACAATCACGTTTGATTGAAGCAGTAAAAGCACAAGTAGGAGGATGATATGGATAAAGTAGACTACTATTTTCAACACTATCAAGATGCAAAAAGAGATTTAACAATTGCAAAGAACTTGATTGAAAACTATAAACCCATTTCAGAAGATGCTTTTCTCTATTCTCTTGCTACTAGACAGACAAATGAAGAACGTGTTAAGACGAGTAAAACTAATGTTAGGACAGAAAATATGGCTCTATCTTTTCATGATAAGTTCTTAGCAGAGGAAAGAGAATATCAGGAGTCATTGTTTGAAAAGTACTGTCATTTAAAAACCGATCTCGATTTCTTTGAACTTGCTGTTTCTTCTGTTGATGAAATTATGAGAGATGTAGTAGTTGATTTAGTCTTAGCTGGATTGACATGGGATGAGTTACTACCTAAGCATAATGTTTCTAGAATGACAGTTAGTCGATATAGACAAAAAGCCTTAAAACAAGTAAAAGAATATTACCGTTTCGCAGGAAAAACCTTGAGTATAAATGGATAATGATACTAGGGTGTTACTAAGGTGGTACTACCCTGTTACTAAGTTGTTACTAAGATGGTACTGCTTTTTAAAAATGACTGTGATATACTTAAGATGTCAAAAAAGATAAAAAATCTGCTAATTTCACTGGATAAAATTATGGTTCTACGGTAATATACACCTAGAAAAACAAGAGGAGAAGAACCATGTGGACTAGAGGTCAGATTCATTATCACGAACAAATAGTTGATTACATAGCAAAAGTCAGTGACCAACCATCAGATGTAGGTATTGATTTAGGATGTGTATTCAAATTAGAGGTTGAGGTTGCTGAAAATACTATCATTTCTTATGACAGAGGATGGGATATCTACCCAGAATCTGATGAACAAGAAGCTATTATTGAAGTGATTTTGAAAACTTTAAAAGTTTAAAATATCTTTAAAATAATGCACAAATGACTGGATATATCCCGCTCTTAGAGGTAATATGGTTACAACAAAAAAGAAAGAGGATAAAACCATGAAGAAAGAGGATATTTTAACAAAAATCGCAAAAAATAGAATTGGCGCTGAAACGCTAGAAACGAGAAATAGCGACAGCCTTGACTTTTATGACATCAGCGTTTGGGCATTGAAAGAAATGCTTGAACAAGCCTATGAAGCAGGTAGAAAAGCAAAATAAAAAACAGAGCCTTACCCAAATGGGGAGGCTTTTTGCGTGGAGGAAATAATGATTATTACGAGTGAACAAGTATCCAATGGCCATCCAGATAAAATTTGTGACCAGATTTCAGATGCAGTTCTAACAGTATGTTTAGAACAAGATAAGAATAGCAGGGTTGCAGTAGAAACTCTTATCAAAGATAATCATATAGTGGTTGCTGGTGAAATGAAAACAACAGCCTTGTTTGATTTAAAAACAGTTGTTCGAAATGTCGTTAAACCACTAGGAATGGATAATATCATTGTGAGGAATCTTATCGGATTACAAAGTGATGATATTTCTCAAGGTGTTGATACCGGCGGTGCTGGAGACCAAGGGATGATGTATGGCTATGCAACTGACGAAACTGACGAATGCTTACCACTTCCATACGTTTTAGCAACTCGTGTTCTTGAGAAACTTATGGAACTTCAGCATCCGCTCTTAGGGAAAGATGCTAAGGCACAGGTTTCTTATGATTATGACAATAAAAGAATTACAACATTCTTAGTATCAATTCAGCATAGCGATGAAATGACAATTGAGAATCTAAGAGTAATTGTTAAAGAATCTATGATAAAAGTTGCAAAACAGTATAAACAAAACCTTGATTTTAATGTTTTAGTGAATCCTACTGGTCGTTTCGTTCTTGGTGGTTCTTATGCAGATGCTGGAGTTACTGGAAGAAAAATTATCGCTGATACTTATGGTGGATTTGCCCATCATGGTGGTGGTGCATTTTCAGGAAAGGATCCAAGTAAAGTGGATCGCTCAGGAGCTTATATGGCACGTAAGATTGCAAAAGACATCGTTCGTGAAGGATATGCTAAACGATGCGAAGTTCAATTAGCATACGCTATAGGGGTCGCAGAACCGGTTTCTATTCATGTAGAAACATTTGGGACAAGTAAGTATACGAGCAAACAATTGGTAGGAATGATTAGAGAACGGTACGATTTAACACCGAAAGGGATTATCAAGGAGTTGGATCTTCTAAACGTAGACTACACTCAATCTACATGTTTTGGACATTTTACGAAATCAACTCTTCCTTGGGAGCAGTAAGATGCCACGTAGACCAAGAACACCCTGCAAGCAGAATGGTTGTCCAAACCTTGTGACCTATGGAAACAAGTACTGCTATGACCACAAGACTAACCACGCACTTGACGCCAAGACAACTAAAGCTAAAGGTTACAATGCACGGTGGAATAAGGCACGGATTCGTTACTTAAAGCTCAATCCTCTCTGTGTTTACTGTCAAAGAGAGGGACGACTGGCCAAGGCAACAGTGGTTGACCATATCACTCCCCACCGAGGTGACCAAGAACTTTTTTGGAATCAATCTAACTGGCAAGCCCTTTGTAAATCTTGTCATGATAGAAAGACCAAGACGACTGATAGATATGTGGAATATACCTATCGGTTTTAATATTGTAGATTCGTACTAAAAGTATTTATTTTTTTCTCTCTGGGGTAGGGGGGATAAAATCTCTAACCCCTTGTCTGTAAAAGACCGACGCCCCCTCAAACGTAAAATTTCGCAAAATTGGTAGGGTGGGATATAAAAATCAATTCAAAATAGTAAAGAATCCAGTAAGAATATAGAATTAAGTGAGTGTTATTTTCGTAAATTCGTTTAAATTTAGGTACGAAAATAACCTTATTTTTTTAGTATAAAAGTGAGGAACAGGTATGAATAACTTTCAACGAGAACAAATTTGGTTGCTCAGAAAAAATGGTTTAGGATACGGTGAAGTTGCTAAAGTAATTGGTTTATCTAAAGACTCTGTTAAGAAGTATTGTAAAAGACATCCTGAGTTAAAGGGACAAGGAACATTACCGTATTTGATGGTTGAGAAACGAGTTGAAAATGGTACAAACTGTCCTCAATGTTTTCAACCTATGGTTCCTAATAAAACCGGACGACCGAAGAAATTTTGCTCAGATAGGTGCAGAATAAATTGGTGGAAAAATCATCAAGAGGAGCATGATAAGGAACAAACTGCATATGAAGAAATGACTTGCCAGTGTTGTGGTAGGTCATTTTTATCTTATGCCAATCCCAATAGAAAGTATTGTAGCCATGCCTGCTACATACAGATAAGATTTTACAAAGGAGTCTAAAATGACGAACCAACCAACAATGGAAATAAAAGAACTTCCTCTGAAAGAATTAAAGCCTGCAGCTTATAATCCTCGAAAGAAACTGAAAAAAGGGGATAAGGAATATGAAAAAATTAAACAGTCGCTTCTTAAGTTTGGATATGTTGACCCTATTATTGTCAATGAAGATTTAACTGTAATTGGTGGTCATCAACGCTTGACAGTTCTTAAAGACTTAGACTATGAAACTGCTAAGTGCGTCATCGTTGATTTACCCAAAGAAGATGAGAAAGCATTGAACATTGCACTCAATAAGATTACAGGTCAATGGGATGAAGCTCTCTTAGCTGACTTACTTTTAGATTTACAGGAGTCTGATTTCAATCTAGACCTTACTGGTTTTGAGCCACCAGAGATTGATGACATCCTCTCCAATGTCCATGACAAGGAGTTGTATGAAGATGAGTTTGATGTGGAAGAAGAATTGAAGAAACCAACGTTATCAAGACATGGGGACATTTGGCAATTGGGAAAACATAGAGTCATTTGTGGTGATTCTACAAAAGCTGAAACCTATAAGCAGTTGCTAGATGATAGGAAAGCTAATTTAGTAGTAACGGACCCACCTTATAATGTGGACGTTGAAGAGACGGCTGGGAAAATCCTAAATGATAATATGTCTGACGGAGACTTCTATCAATTTCTCCTTTCTATGTTTACTCAAGTAGAAAATCACATGGAAGATGATGCGTCTATCTATGTTTTTCATGCAGATACGGAAGGACTCAACTTCCGTAAAGCTTTTAAAGATGCTGGTTTCTATTTGAGTGGGTGTTGCATCTGGAAAAAGAACTCACTTGTATTAGGTCGTAGCCCATATCAATGGCAACATGAACCTTGTTTATATGGGTGGAAGAAAAAAGGAAAGCATCAATGGTTTAGTGATCGGAAGCAAACTACCATTTGGGAATATGACCGTCCTAAGTCTAGTAAAGACCACCCAACCATGAAACCAATTCAACTTATGGCTTACCCTATTCAAAACTCTTCTATGCGTGGAACAATAGTTTTAGATCCATTTTTAGGTTCTGGTTCTACTTTAATAGCTGCAGATCAGACTGGACGTGTTTGTTATGGAATCGAACTGGATGAAAAGTTTGTGGATGTCATTGTTAAACGCTATATAGAAGTTACAGGAGATACTGAAGTAACCGTACAACGTAATCATGAGGTTTTAACTTATAACCAAGTGTTAAAGGAGTTGGAGGAACAAGTATGACACTAACATTTCTAGATTTCTTTTCCGGAGTTGGTGGCTTTCGACATGGGCTAGAATTAGCAGGAATGAAGTGTATAGGATTTTGCGAAAAAGATAAGTTTGCACGCAAATCTTATGAAGCAATGTATGATACGAAAGGAGAATGGTTTCATGACGATATCACAACAATCGATTCAACACGATTACCCAAAGCAGATCTCTGGTGTGCGGGAAGCCCTTGTCAAAATGTGTCTATCGCAGGGAAACGAGCCGGCCTATACGGTGAGCGAAGTGGACTCTTTTTTACATTTGTTGAACTCATCAAAAGCCAAAAAGAAGAAGATAAACCCGAATGGGTTCTCCTTGAAAATGTTAAAGGACTTTTATCAAGTGGTGGGGGACGAGATTATCTCGACTATCTCTCTATCTTGGATGAATCAGGGTATGACCTTGAGTGGCAAGTGTTTAACTCAAAAGATTACGGAGTACCACAAAATAGAGAACGCATCTATACTATCGGACATCTTAGAAGAAAAGGTCGACGACAAGTACTACCTATCAGCAGAGAAAGCAGTAGCCATCTTAAGCAACTTGTAGGCGGTATGCAAAGCTACCGTGTCTACGACCCTAGTGGTATTGCAACAACACTTGTTGGAGAGGGTGGGGGACTAGGAGCTAAGACAGGTCTTTATCTGATTGACCAATCACTAACTGAACCAAAGTTAACTGAAGAAGCAAGATGTATAACTGCTCGTTATACTGCTGGTGCGACAAAGCGAACAGCAATGAACTCTGGAGTGCTTGAGGTCCAACCAATTTTGACACAAGGTATCAAGGTTAGGAACGGAACAAAGCAAGGTTACCAATTGGCGGAGGTTGGTGACTCGGTTGATCTTTCTTATCCAAGTTCATTAACGAGAAGGGCAAGAGTAGGGAGAGGAATAGCTCACAACCTTTCATGTAGCTGCCAGATGGGCGCAGTAGTTTGGAAGGGTCGTGTTGTCAAAATTAGAAGACTTACTCCAAAAGAGTGTTTTAGACTTCAAGGTTTCAGTGATGACTTATTTGAAAAGGCAAAAGCTGTAAATTCTGATGCACAACTTTATAAACAAGCAGGAAACGGAGTCACAGTACCAGTTGTTTATGCTATTGGTTGTGCTATATTATCTTCAAAATATCATCAAAAATAACTGGATAAAGATGAACTTTAGAGTTAATATGTACTAAACAAAAGAGAAGAGGTTGTATTATGGATGGCTTAAAAGTCAAGACTTTGAAATCATTGTATCCAAATGGGACTCGAGTCAAATTACTCGAAATGGAGGATCCATTTGCACCACCTATAGGTACTCTCGGTACGGTAATTGGTGTTGATGATATTGGTTCAATTTTAGTAAGTTGGGATAATGGACAAAGTTTAAATGTACTTTACGGAATTGATAAAATAATGAAATTGGAATAGTTATGTGGGAAATGATAACTAGAGAATTCAATGGTCGGCACTATCATATTGAGTTTCTTAGGGAATATAGTACCTATGACCGACATATTGATGGCGCTTGGATAGCAATCCTAAAAATTAAACGAAATAAAGAAATAGTTTTTCATTATGAATATGGTAAAATCACTGACCGAATGGATGATTTTGATAAAATTATCTATCAAGAAATAGTGGATACATACAATAAATTATAATTTGGAACTCGATGTGAGTTCTTTTTATTTTAGGAGGTGAATTAGTGGCAATTAGAGGACGTAAACCGAAACCTACAAATTTAAAAGTTCTAGAAGGTAATCCTGGTAAACGGCCTCTCCCAACGAATGAAGTAAAACCTCAAAAGAAGGCTCCACGTTGCCCCCAGTGGCTTGAAGAAGATGCTAAGAGGGAATGGAAACGGATGGGAAAAATATTGGAACAAATGGGATTACTGACGGAAATGGATATGACTGCATTTGCAGGTTATTGTCAAGCTTACGCACGATGGAAAGAAGCAGAGGAATTTTTATCAAAACATGGTTCTATCTTAAAGACACCAAATGGTTATTTACAGCAAGTTCCACAAGTTTCAATTAGTCAAACTAATTTAAAAATCATGCTGAAGTTTTGTGAACAATTTGGTCTAACCCCATCCGCTAGGAATCGTTTAGCTACTATGGATTCAGAGGTTGGTAACGGTGACGAAATGGAAGATTTGTTGGGAGGTTTACTATGACTTTTCATTATGAACCAACTCCTTTTATGCTAGCTTCATCACATTATGATAAAAGTAAGGCTGATAGAGCAGTGACTTTTATTCAAAACCTTTGTCATACTAAAGGAAAATGGGCAGGTCAGAAGTTTATACTATTACCTTGGCAGGAACAGATAGTACGAGATATATTTGGGATTGTTAAAGAAGATGGGAATAGACAATTTCTAACTGCTTATATTGAAATTCCAAAAAAGAATGGGAAGAGTGAACTAGCAGCAGCAATCGCTCTTTATCTCCTTTATGCAGATAATGAAGCTAGTGCAGAAGTTTATGGTGCTGCATGTGACCGAAATCAAGCCTCTATTGTATTTGATGTAGCAAAACAAATGGTACTAATGAGTCGACCTTTAGAGAAACGTTCAAAAATAATGGGTGCTACGAAACGAATTGTTAACTACTCTAATGCAGGTTTCTATCAAGTTTTGTCCGCTGAAACTGGTACAAAACATGGTCTCAACGTTTCAGGACTCGTGTTTGACGAAATACATGCGCAACCCAATCGCCACCTTTATGATGTCTTAACTAAAGGTTCAGGAGATGCACGAGAACAACCCTTATTTTTCATCATTACTACTGCAGGAACAGATAAGAATTCAATTTGTTACGAGTTACACACAAAAGCACTTGATATTTTAAAGGGCAGAAAGAATGATACATCTTTTTATCCTGTCGTTTATGGTTTATCTGATGAAGAGGACTGGAATGACGAAAGTAATTGGTTAAAAGCAAATCCGTCATTAGGTCATACCATTGGTTTAGACCGCGTCAGAGAAGCCTATAAACAAGCACTCGATAATCCTGCTGAAGAAAATGTATTCAAGCAACTACGGCTAAATATGTGGACAAATTCTACAGTTGCTTGGATTCCAGAACATGTATACAACAAAGGGGATGCACCAATCAATTTTGAAAGTTTGAAAGGTCGTGAGTGTTATGCTGGACTAGACTTGTCAAGTACATCCGATATCACAGCCTTTGTTTTAGTTTTTCCACCTAGGAATGAACTAGAAAATTACATCATTCTACCCTATTTCTGGTTGCCAAAAGATACTCTTGAACTTCGTTGTCGTAGGGATCATGTTTTGTATGATGTATGGGAACGGCAAGGTTATTTAAAGACGACAGAGGGTAATGTTGTTCATTATGGCTTTATAGAGAAGTTCATTGAGGAATTATCAAAGCTATACAATATAAAAGAAATCGCCTATGATAGATGGAATGCAACGCAAATGGTGCAGAATCTAGAAGATATGGGACTGACGATGATTCCTTTTGGTCAGGGGTACAAGGATATGAGTCCACCGTCAAAGGAATTATTCAAACTTATGATGGAAGGTCGTATACAACACGGAGGACAACCTGTTTTAAAATGGATGTCGCAAAACGTAGTTATGCGCCAAGACCCTGCAGGCAATATCAAACCAGATAAAGAGAAATCAATTGAAAAAATTGATGGAATTGTTGCTCTTATAATGGGGATTGATAGATGTATTCGACACCAAAATAATGAAAGTAGTATTTATGATGAGCGAGGGATATTGAGCTTTTAGTTGAATTTTAAATATAAAGATGATACAATGTATTTACAAATCATCTTTACAAAGAGGTATTAATCATGGCAAGTACTCAACCTGTTAATTTTAGAGCAGATTCGACTTTTTACCAACAAACGAAAGAAATCTTAGCTGATGAAAAGTTAACCCTGTCAGATATTTTTAATGCTGCACTTCGTAAAATTGCGACAGGTGCAGTTGATCCTAAAGAATTCGTATTTAGTGATTCACAAGAGACTCAATATCAGGTTGCTTTTGAGGACTTGAAAAAGGAAATCTTGATGGGACATCAAGAAATTGAGCAAGGTAAACTAACGTCTTTGGCAGATGTAAGAAAGGAATTTGGACTTGAGTAATCATAAACGTTACCATGTTTCTCTTACGGATCAAGCCAAGAAAGACTTGAGGGAAATACATGATTATATTGTACTGAATTTTTACAGCCAACAATCTGCCGATGGTAAACTAGACCTTATTTTAACGGCACTAGAAACTTTAGAAACCTTTCCAGAAGCATGCCCTTTGGTGTCGAGTCGAGGTTACGGTGAATTAACAGATGACGGTAAACGTTACCGATATATGCCAATTGAAAATTACTTAGCTTTTTATTATATCGACAAATATGAGGTTTATGTCTCCAGAATTTTAAATTCCAAGCAGAATTGGGCTAAGTTATTCAATAAATAAATTCAATTATAATTCATAGAGCATCTCATAAATGAGGTGCTTTTATTGTACTCAAAAATGGAGGATTAGATGGGATTCTTAGATTTCTTTGGAAGAAAAAGATCACGAGATAAACCGCATAATAGTTATGAAGGTCAGGATTTTTCCTATCTCTTTGGACGAACTAGCAGCGGGGAGAATGTGGATGAGTTTAAGGCCATGCAGACTACAGCTGTTTATGCTTGTGTGCGAATATTAGCTGAGGCTGTCGCCTCTCTACCCATTCATATTTACGAAAGAACACCTAATGGAAGAGAGAAAAAATTTGAACACCCTCTATATTTTTTACTTCATGATGAACCAAATCCAGAAATGTCTTCTTTTGTCTTTCGTGAAACTTTGATGACTCATCTTTTGATATGGGGAAATGCATATATTCAAATCATAAGGGATAAGAGTGGTCAGGTTATCAGTTTGTATCCCTTATTACCAGATAAAATGTCAGTACACCGTGATGAAAATGGGAAACTTTACTACAAATATCAACGTCAGACCGAAGAAAATCCAAATTTCAAGGATAAAGGAAGTGTTATTTTAAAACAAGAAGATGTCCTTCACATTCCAGGACTTGGTTTTGATGGATTGATTGGCTATTCTCCCATCGCATTAGCAAAGAACGCAATTGGAATGACCCTTGCTACAGAGAATTACGGAGCATCATTCTTTAAAAATGGTGCAAATCCTGGTGGTGTATTGGAACATCCAGGGATTTTGAAGGATCCAAAAAGAGTACGTGATTCTTGGAATGCGGTTTATAACGGTGTCACAAATGCACATAAAGTTGCAGTACTAGAAGAAGGGATGAAGTACACTCAAATAGGCATTCCTCCAGAAGAAGCGCAATTCTTACAGACTCGGAAGTTTCAAATCAATGAGATTGCACGTTTGTATAGGATACCACCACATATGATTGGTGATTTAGAAAAATCTTCATTTTCAAATATCGAGCAACAATCACTAGAGTTTGTTAAATACACATTAGACCCTTGGGTAGTTCGTTTAGAACAGGCCTTCAAGAGGTCTCTTTTTTTGCCTGAAGAAAAGAAGAAGTACTTTGTTAAGTTCAATGTAGATGGTTTATTACGTGGAGATTATCAAAGTCGTATGAGTGGGTATGCTATTGCAAGACAGAATGGCTGGCTATCTACAAATGATATTCGAGAACTTGAAGATTTAAATCTTTTAACAGATGAAGAAGGAGGAAACCTTTATTTGATTAACGGAAATATGACTAAATTAAAAGATGCTGGTGGTTTTATGACAAAACAGGCAATTGAACAACCTCAAGAAAAACCAAAGGAGGAAGAAGATGCGTAAATTTTGGAGTTTTTCAGACGAAGGGAATATTCGCACTCTTCGTATTGAAGGACAGATTGCTGATGAAACATGGTTTGGAGATGAAGTTACTCCACAACTCTTTAAAAATGATTTAAATGCAGGAAAAGGTGATATCACCCTCTGGATTAATAGTCCAGGGGGTGATGTTTTTGCTGCAGCACAAATCTATAACATGCTGATGGATTACAAGGGAAATGTGCATGTCATAATTGATGGTCTTGCCGCTAGTGCTGCCAGTGTCATTGCCATGGCTGGAACAACAGTATCCATGAGTCCTGTTGCAATGATGATGATTCACAATCCATGGACAATTGCACAAGGTGAAGCAAAGGATATGGAAAAGGTCATTGAAATGCTGGGGGAAATCAAAGAGTCTATTATGAATGCCTATGAGTTAAGAACAGGATTATCTAGGACAAAAATCTCACATTTAATGGATTCTGAATCATGGTTTAATGCGAGAAAAGCAGTTGAACTTGGCTTTGCGGACAAGATTTTATTCAGTAAAGATGAACCTAAAGAAGAACTAGAACTAAGCAGTTATTCATTTAGTAGAGCCACTGCGGATCATAACCTTGTTGTTAAACTTCAAGCCAAAATAGATAGCTACAAACCTTTATCAACGACTCCTCTCAATCAGTTAAGAAAACGATTAGATTTATTGAAATAATGAAAGGAAAACTAACCTATGTCTAAATTACTTGAATTAAAAGAAAAACGAAATCAAGCTTGGGAACAAGCAAAAACTTTCCTAGACTCAGTGCGAACTGAAGATGGTTTAGTCTCAGAAGAAGATTCTCAACGCTATGATGAAATGGAAAGTAAAATCAATCGCTATAATCAAGAAATTGCTCGCTTAGAACGACAAGAAAAGATTGATTTAGAACTTGCTCAACCAACTTCTCAGGCTTTGACAAGACAGCCTACCACTGTCTTAAAAGATAGTGAGGTAGAAGATGAGAAGAAGGGAACTAAGTCTGATGTCTACTCCAAAACCTTTTGGACGAATGTCCGTAAGCGTAACTTCTTTGATGTTAAGGATGTTCTTCGTGTTGGAGAAGATACAGAGGGTGGCCATTTAGTACCTGATGAGTATGAGAAAAAACTAGTTCAAGGTCTTCAAGAAGAGAATTTCTTCCGAAGTCTAGCAACTGTCATTAAAACATCAAGTGGAGAGCGGAAGATTCCAGTTGTTACAGGGCACGGAACTGCGTCGTGGATGGATGAAAATGGACTTTATCCTGAAACTGATGAGACATTTGGTCAAGTAACACTCGATTCGCATAAGATTGGGACAGCTATTCGAATCTCAGAAGAATTGTTAAATGACTCAGTATTTGATTTAGAATCCTATATGACTAGTGAGTTTGCACGACGTATTGGTACAGAAGAAGAGAAATCATTCCTTATTGGAGATGGCTCAAAGAAACCAACAGGAATCTTTACGCAAGCAAATGTTACAGGTCCTACAACGACGACTAAAGACATTACGTTTGATGACATGATTGAATTGTATCATACTCTTCCTGCTCCGTATCGTAAAAATGCAGTATGGATTCTTCATGATACAACTGTTAAAGCAATCCGTAAACTGAAAGACAATAACGGAAATTATATTTGGCAACCGTCTACACAAGCTGGACAACCAGATTTAATTCTTAACCGTCCATACTATACATCTACCTTTGCACCCCTACCTGAACAGGGGAATAAAGCCATTGCATTTGGTGATTTCTCTTTTTACTGGATTGCAGATCGCCAAGGACGTACTTTTAAACGTCTCAATGAACTTTATGCTAATAATGGTCAAATTGGTTTTCTTGCATCTCAACGTGTTGATGGGAAATTAGTATTACCAGAAGCAGTGAAAATTTTAACTGTGAAAGCAAAATAATCATGATAAGTCTAGAAGAAGCAAAACTTTACCTTAAGGTAGAAAACACAGATGAAGATGACTTGATTAGGCAATTGATTGATACGAGTAAAAAACTCTGTGAAGAAACATTAAGGCAGAATACTTACAGTGAGGTTCTAAGAATGGCAATCCTGTATGGGGTTGCCTATCTTTATGAACACCGTGAAACAGCTAATTATAAAGAGTTAAAACAAATGTTATATCACCTACTATTAGCTGATAGGAAGGATATCTTTTGATGAAAATTGCTCCGTTACGTGACCGCCTTATATTTGAAGTGCGTAAAATTGTGGTTGATGAAATTGGAAATGAATCTTCAGTTTGGAACACAGTTTTCCAAAGATGGTGTTCTAGTCGGCCATTGACTTTAACAGAAAATAAGGGGAGCGTGTCTAAACTCCTTTATAACAAAATTCAATTTACACTAAGGTACGACAAAGCGTTACTAAATCTAAGTTCATTAAAAACTAGGATAAAGTACAGAGACGCCTACTTTACGGTAGATTCAATTGATGGTGATAGCGTTCCTAGGCAATTGATTTATATTGTAGCAACTAAGGAGAATGACTATGAACAGGATAGGAATGGATGAGTTGGAAAAAGTAATTGATCAAGAGTTGAGTGATTACATTAAAGAGACGACATCTGCAATGCGAGAGGTAGTAGAAGAAGTAACAGACAGTGCTGTAGATACTTTAAAGATCTCTTCTCCACGAAAAACTGGTAAGTATGCACGAGGTTGGAAAAGCAAGTCAACAAGTGACAGTCCTACAGGCTTAACAAAAACCATTCATAACCGAACACCAGGCTTAACTCATCTCCTAGAAAATGGTCACGCTAAACAAAATGGTGGTCGAGTAGAAGGGCAAAAACATATTGAAATCGTTGAAAAAAGTGCCGTTAAGTCACTTGAAGATAGGCTGAGACAAAGATTGTGAGGATTTCATGACATTAAAAGATTTCTATAACATTTTAATAAAATCAAAGTTGCCAGTAGCTTATCATCATTTTGAAGAAGGAAGAAGTCCAGCTCCACCATTTATTGTATATCTTGTTAAGGACTCTGAAAATGCTGGAGCTGATAATTGGAGCTATCATAAGACTCTTAATCTTCAAGTGGAACTCTATACCTTAAAGAAGGACTTAGAAATCGAAACTAAGATGGATGACTTATTCGATAGTCATTCAATTTTTTTTGACAAAGTAGAGACTTATATCTCAACTGAAAAACTCTATCAAATTACATATTACATTTCATTAAACGGAGGATAGTTATGACTGAAAAAAATAAAGTTACCTTTGGATTACAAGATGTTCATTGGGCAGAAGTTACAACTGAAGCTTCAAATGGCGCATTGACTTATGGGACGGTTGAACGATTACGAGGTGCAGCAGAACTAACCTTGGAACCGACTGGTGACAAAGGTTCTTACAAGGCAGATAATATCAACTTTTATACTTCAGAATCAAATGATGGTTATGAGGGAACATTGAAGCTCGCCTTATTAACTCAAGAATTTTTAACTCGTGTCTTAGGAGAAAAATTAGATCCAACAACTAAAACGATTTCTGAAATCGCAAATGCTGAAAAGAAGAATTTCGCTCTGATGTTTCGTTTTGAAGGAGATAAGAAAGAAACACTTCATGTTTTGTATTACTGTTACGCATCACGTCCGTCAATGGGATCAAAAACAAAATCTGGTTCAGATATTAATGAGGTTGAGTTAAACTTTACTGCAAGTCCCCGTCCACTTGATAAGGTGGTTCGTCGCAAAACGACAGAAGAAACAAGTGATGAGATTCGTCAGAATTGGTTCAAGGAAGTCTTTGAACCTCGTGAATAAAGGAGTTACAGATGAGAGATAGTATTACAATTTCAGGAAAGACCTATGAATTGGCTACTAATGCATATACACCGATTGCCTATAAAGAACAGTTTGGTAAAGATTATTTTCAAGACTTGTTTTCAATGGTGAGTACGCAGTCAATTCTTGATAAGATTGAGCACCTAAATGAGGAAGAAAAACTCGAAACTGGTGACATTGATCTATCCATCCTGACCAATTTTGATATGACTTTTTTTCACAGAATTTTTTGGGTGTTTGCTAAATCGGCTAATCCAAGAATTAAACCATTCAAAGAATTCTTTATGGAGATGGAGGAGTTTCCAGTTCAAGAAGTAGCAACTATCTTAATGAACATGCTTAACCAAGGGATGAATACAAGAAAAAAGCAGATCAAACAGAAACAGCAAGTGAAGAAATCTTTACGGTAGAAAGCTATTTATTTTGTTGTAAGGAAACTGGCTTATCCATAGACGACTTAAAACATATTTCAATTGGGATGGCTCTTGATTATCAAACTGATTATGTAAACTTGCGGACAAATGAAACAAGCAACACAAGAAAAGCAAATCAAAGTGATTTTGATAATTTTTAATAGAAAGGAGATGTGAACATGGCTGGAAATATAAAAGGTATCACAATAGAAATTGGTGGTGACACCCAACCCTTGCAAAATGCCTTAAAAGGGGTAAATAAACAAGCAGCTGAATCAACAAAAGAATTGAAACAAATTGATAAGGCTCTTAAGTTTGATACAGGAAATGTCACACTCCTTACTCAAAAACAAGAAGTGCTTGCTAAACAAGTTGAAACCACTAAAGAAAAATTAACTACCTTAAGGCAGGCACAAGCCCAAGTTGAAGCTCAATTTAAGTCAGGTAATATCGGGGCGGAACAATATCGAGCCTTTCAAAGGGAAGTAGAAACTACTCAGACAGTACTGAAAAGTTATGAAAGCAAACTAGAGGGTGTCAATCAAGCCTTATCGGAAAATGGAAATCGAATAGGTACTACTAAAAGTCAATGGGATAGCTTGAAACAAGAACAAGCTCGTCTAGCTTCTGAGAGTGAAAAATTAACGAGTCAATTTAAATTACAAGAAAGTGAACTTTCTTCAAGTGCTAGTGAATCTGAAAAGCTAGCTTTAGCTCAAAGAAAAGTAAATGAAAGTTCCTCTTTACTAGAAAAACAGATTCAGAATTTAGAGAAACAGCTAGAACTAACAAAATCTCAGTATGGCGAAAACTCGATTGAAGCCAATAAACTGGAACAGACTCTAAATGATACCAAAACGGCCTATAATCATCTTCAAAATGAGATGGAAGAGATGGGCACTAGTTCAACAAGTGCGAAGGATAATCTATCAGAAATCAATCATCTCTTAAAGGCAGATATCCTAATGGAATTCAGTGATCGTTTAGCAGAATTATCACAAAAATTGATTGATTTTGGGAAACAGTCGCTTGAAGCTTTTAACGAAGTTGATGAAGGGATGGATATCATTGTCACCAAAACTGGTGCTTCTGGCCAAGCTTTAGAAGAGATGACAACTATCGCAAAGAACCTTGCTACAGAAATTCCTACAGACTTTAATACTGCTGGAAGTGCAGTTGGTGAGTTGAACACACAATTTGGTTTAACCGGTGATAGTTTAAAATCAGCTTCAAGTTATCTCATCCAATTTGCATCTATAAATGGGAGTGATGTTACTTCATCGGCTATTTCAGCTAAGAAAGCTATTGAAGCATACGGCTTACAGGCAACGGATTTGTCTAGTGTTCTTGATACTGTCACCTTTACAAGTCAAGCTACTGGAGTGGGAGTTCAAGATTTGATGGATAAGGTTGTTTCTGGAGCACCACAAATTAAGGCATTAGGACTTTCATTTGATGAGGGCGTTGCTTTAATGGGGAAATTTGAAAAGGCTGGTGTAGATTCATCAGCCTCTTTATCATCCTTATCAAAAGCATCTGTGAAGTATGCAGCATCAGGAAAGACTTTGCAGCAAGGTTTATCTGAAACCATCGAAAAAATTAAAAATTCAACTAGCGAAACTGAAAAGTTAACTCTCGCTTCAGATATATTTGGAACTAAGGGTGCTCCACGAATGGTTGATGCTATTAATCGTGGAGCATTATCTTTTGATGACTTGGCTGAAACAGCAAAGAAAGCATCAGGAACAGTCGGCTCAACTTATGAAGCGACACTAGATCCAATTGATAAATTTACAACTGCTCAAAATGAAGCTAAGTTAGCATTTGCTGAAGTTGGAGATGCTATTGCTGTCACTTTTGCACCGATACTAGAGATTTTAGCTGATTTGTTACGTTCAGTTGCAGAGTGGTTCTCTAGTTTATCAACGCCAGTAAAACAATTTATCATTATTGTAGGTAGCCTCATTGCTGGGTTAGGCTTATTACTCCCTATATTTTTAGCACTTCAGGCAGCTGCCTTAGCAATGGGTGTCACAATTGGTGGCTTAATAGCAAGTGTAGCGCCTATTATAGCTATAGTCTTAGGAATTATAGCTGTTCTTGCCTTGTTAATTGTTGGAATAAAAGAACTTTGGGAACATAACGAGGGATTTAGAACAGCAGTAATGGATATTTGGAATGCTATATATTCTTTTATATCTACTATCATTCAAGAAATATCAGACTTTATTTTAAGCATTTGGGGGACTCTAACTTCATGGTGGACTGAGAATCAAGATTTAATTCTTGCAGCTGCAACCACAGTTTGGAATGCAATCTCAACAGTCATAACTACCGTTATGTCAATTCTAGAACCCTATATTCAGGCAGCATGGGAAAACATAAAACTAATCATCAGCACAGCTTGGGAAATCATCAAACAAGTAGTTGAAACGGCAATCAATCTTGTCTTAGGCATTATTAAAGCAATCATGCAGGTTATAACAGGAGATTGGTCTGGTGCATGGGAAACAATAAAGGCAGTTATTTTAACAGTATGGGAAT
The DNA here is from genome assembly GCF_027497975.1 of Streptococcus sp. SM5. Classification (NCBI taxonomy): domain Bacteria; kingdom Bacillati; phylum Bacillota; class Bacilli; order Lactobacillales; family Streptococcaceae; genus Streptococcus; species Streptococcus sp. SM5. The sequence continues at coordinate 189,139 of NZ_JAJNSC010000002.1, forward strand.
CCATCAAGTCAATTGTAAGCTTAGTTCTAAATACTATTAGTCAACTTATATCAAACACCTGGAATGGGATTAAGAACACAATTAGTAATCTCTTATCAGCAATTAGTAACGTTGTCAGTACAATTTGGAATAGTATCAGTTCAACTATTTCAGGTATTCTAAATGGAATCTCAAGTACAGTGTCCAATGTTTGGAATGGAGTAAAAAATACGATTTCAAATGCAATCAACACTGCCAAAAATGCAGTTTCAACTGCTATAACTGCTATCAAAAATCTCTTTAATTTCAGGTTTCAGTGGCCACACATTCCTTTACCTCATTTTAGTGTGTCAGGATCTGCAAACCCTCTGGATTGGTTAAAGGGACAAATTCCTAGAATCGGAATTGAGTGGTATGCAAAAGGGGGAATTTTAACAAAACCAACTGCCTTCGGAACAATAGGAAATTCCCTAATGGTAGGAGGAGAAGCAGGAAACGAAGCGGTACTCCCTTTAAATGAATCTACTCTTGGGGCAATCGGAAGAGGTATTGCAAGAACGATGGATTTAAGAATGCCAGACATCAACATTTCGATTACTGGAAATATTATCCGAGAACAGGCAGATATTGAAAAAATAGCAAATGAAGTAGCAAGTCGAATCGCAGAAGAATTAGAACGTCAAAAACAATTGAGAGGAGCCACTATATGATTAAAAGAAACGAGTTAGTCATAGATGGAATTGGAACTTCTAGTTTTCCTTTTAAGGTGATTGTCCACGAATCGCCTTCTGTTATTCTAGCGGAGAGTAAGACGAGTTTATTAGAACATAAAGGAATGAGTGGCGCTCTTTCGCAAACAAATCGGCACCGTGATTTAATTGAAAAATCATATACGATTTACATTGTTAAGCCCTCAGAAGAACAACTCCATCAATTTATGGGTCTATTTATCAAGGAGCAGTTTTGGTTTGAGAGTGAACGGATGAAAACCACACGTCTTTGGTGTTACCGAGTAAAATGTACTGAGGTAAAACAAGAGAGAGATGGTGTGTATGCGACGAAAGCTACCTTTATTTGTCATCCTACAAAGTTTTTTAAATCAATAGATAGACAAACTTTGACATCAAACGGAGTGCTAAGAGTTCAAGGTACGTCTCTAGCGTTCCCCAAAATAACGATAATGGGGAATTCGGCAACTGAGACTCAGTTTACGATTGGTGATCAGGTTATTAAAATTGAAAAACTTACAGAACCTCTTGTGATGGTAAACGAACCAAATAGTCCAAGTTTTCTAACGGTTAGCAAAAAGAACATCAAATGGTCTGGTGATTTTATCACTATTGATCCGAGTGCTAAAAAAGAAGTCGGTGTTGTTCTTGGTAGAGGTATTACTTCTTTAAGCTTTGAAACAAATTGGGGGTGGGCTTAAATGTTATTTCTGTTGAACAAAGATATTAGAACTGCAAAGTGGAATGGATTACCTCTTCATGAAACTAGCTCTGCTATTGTAAAAGAAACCCTGAACGGTGATTTTACTTTATCTATTCGCTATCCAATTACCGATTCTGGTATCTATAAACAAATCAAAGAGGATATGCTTATCAAGGCTCCAGTACCTGTCTTAGGATTCCAGTTATTTCGTATCAAAAAGCCAATTGAAAATGATGATAGTTTGGATATAACCGCCTACCACATTTCAGATGATATTATGCAGCGGTCTATTGAACCAATGAGTGTTGTTAATCTCACTTGTGGTATGGCCTTATCTCAAATGGTACAAAATACTAAGACTAATCTTGGTGATTTTTCATTCATGAGTGATATTACAGATCGCCGTACTTTCAATACAGATGAGGTAAAAACACTCTATTCCGTCTTAATGGATGGTGCCCATTCTATTATAGGAACTTGGGAAGGGGACTTGATTCGTGACAATTTGGCTCTGACAATCAAGAAGAATAGAGGTGAAAATAGGGGTGTTGTCATAACAACACATAAGAATCTAAAGTCTTACAAGAGAATCAAATCAACTCAATCAATCATTACTCGTATTCATGCAAAATCAACATTTAAACCAGATGGTAAAGATAAAGACCAGACAATTAAAATTACTGTCGATAGCCCTCTAATCACTTTCTATCCATATATCAATGAAAAGGAGTACGAAAATAATACTCTTAAAAGCATTGAGGAGTTAAGAAAGTGGGCTGAGGCTAAGTTTAAGAATGAAGGAATTGATAAGTTATCGGATGCTATTACGATTGAAGCCTATGAACTTGATGGACAGGTTGTACATTTAGGGGATACTGTAAATATCAAGAGTTTGAAACATGGAATTGATATTCCAAAAAAGGCAGTCGCTTATGAATTTGACGCACTGACACAAAAATATATCTCGATTACTTTTGATGATAAACCAATGGTAGGTGGATCAACTTCAAATAGTGGAATTTCAACTGTCGCAAATGCAATTTTAGACTCTGGTTTCACATTACAAGAAGTCGCAATTGAAAAAGCTTTGAAAAATGCGAACGCAGCTTTTGATACCGAGTTCACTAAACAAAAAGAATCAATCCTTGATGATATTGAAAAAGTCAAAGCTAGTGCAGAAGTCTACGCAGATGGTATTCGTCAAGAGATTGAAGGAAAGATTGCTGATGTTGATTCTAAAGTTCTATCTAATGAATCACTTAATGAAAATAGATACAACGATGTGTTGGCTAAAGCAAATAGTAGTAGAGATTTAGCAAATCATGCCTTAGATGTTAGTAGAGAAGTTAAAGAGACTACTAATACAGTGTTAACAGATACCTTAAATTATAAAAAAGAAGCTATTGCAGAAGCAAATCGTTTAGTTGAACTCAGCAAGAATAGCTTATTGAATCAAATTACAACGGTAGAATCTTCAATTGATAAGCTTACGGGTGTTATTACTAACAAGGTTTCAAAGACAGACTTTGATGCTATCAAAAATACCGTAGAGCAACAACGAACGGAAATATCACAAGCCAAGGATAAAATAAATCTAAAAGCTGAAAAGACCTATGTAGAAAATATTAAACAAACAGCTAACGAAGCACTCCAAAGAATATCAGAGAACGCATTAGCAATATCTAAAACTAAAGCTGATTTACAAGTTGCTGCCGATGCTATAAAGACTAAAGTATCACAAACAGATTTTAATCAAACGACAAATCGACTTGCTACTACTGAAACAACAATTAAAATCCAAGCAGGTGAAATAGCCAAACGATTGACCAGTAGTCAGGTAGAATCCATTATCAATTTAAAAGGATTTCAAACTAAATCGGATGTTGATAAAAATATTTTAGATAGAGGTTATGTGACGAACTCTAGCGTGCAAAATTTAGTTAGAGAAACATCCAATAGTTTTAGTCGGACTATTAGTGAAACTAAATCATTAATACCAACTAGTGTTTCTCATCGAAACTTAGCATCTGGTTCGAGTGATAGTTGGACTTCATACAAAGAAATAAACTCGAAACTCAATTGGATTCAAACAATAGGTAAAGTTCCTTATGGTGATTCGACTGGCATTTATGCAGGGACAAAAATCAATCTATTTGTTTATATTTCTGTCGATAATGTTGTTTTAGATTCAACTGTTACTCCTAGAATTATTTTACAAGGTCCAGGCTATAAAAAATCAGATAATAGCGCTGTATGGAGTGTTCATTCCAATCCCTTTCATACCTCTTGGTCTAGCGTTTTAAAAACTGGTACAAACTACCATCTTATTAAAATTTCTCGGATCGTAACAGAAGAGATGTTCAATAATTTTAAAAACTTTGAATTACAATTTCGTATTGATGGAGCAAGTTCAGGTAAGTTTCATTGGAGAGCATTAATGATTACTACTGGAGATATTTTTCCAAATTATTGGACAAAGCCTATCGAAGATTTAACAACTGTAACGGCCTATAACGAAGTAAAAGATACTCTAACTAGTCATACAAGAACTATTAGTGAACAAGGCAAAACAATTAGTCAGGTTGTACAAACATCCGAAGGACTGATTACAAGAGTCAGTGATTTAATTGATACCCAAAACTTAGTATACGATCCAACAAATTTTAGTAAATATAGAGAACGTGAACCGAATTCGAATTTAGTTATGACTGGAACTAATGAATATAAGCTACTAAGAATTGCTCAAAGTGGTAGGACAACAAATGGTTGGCGTGGTTTTCAAATGCCTCTTCATAGTCAAAAATTTGTCGCTGGTGAGAAACTTTCTTATAGGGTCAATTTATGGGTAGATGTACTACCAGATGGAAAGGTTGGCTTTGAAATCAAATCAGGTAACTCAATAGGAAGTTTCACCATCACCCCTACTAGAACAGGGGCAGCTCAAATTTTTACAGGAACTTTTACGATAAGTAAAACCGTGACAAAAACAGATGATTTTGGTCTTCATGTTTGGCTAGAAAAGAACGGCACTGTGGCAGTTGGACAAATTTCAATTGTTCGAGGTAGTCAACCACCTAAAAACTTTGTAGATAGTACATCTTTTCAACAAATTGCAACAGAAAGTCTCGTTCAACAACATCAAGGTTCCTATTCGATTCAAAATTTAACTAATGCTGGCTCTTTAATTTCAGGTATTAATCTAGGCGCAAATGGAATCAATAGAATCATTGGCAAAGCAACGCATATCACTGGGGATACTTTGATTGATAGAGCAGTCATTAAATCAGGAATGATTGATAAATTAAAGACATCAAACTTTGAATCTGGTTCTGTAACTACTATGGTATTAGCATCTAATTCAGTAACTGCAGATAAGATGGTCGTGGATCAAGCCTTCTTCAATAAACTTGTTGCAAATGAAGCTTATTTACGACAGCTGTTTGCAAAGAATGCTTTTATCAATAGTGTACAAAGTGTTAGAATCGATGCTAGTCAAATAAAGTCAGGCTTACTAAGTGGTGATAGAATCCAAGGTGGGACAATAACCGGAACCACAATTTCTGGTGGATTATTAACTGGAGAAACAAGAATTAAGTTAGGTGCTTATGGTTCATTTGACGCTATCAACGGTGGGTTACAGATTAATGTTCCTCGTCAGTTTAATTCTAAAGATGGTTTAGGTGTACAATTTATAGGTTCTTATGGCCGAGGGGACAATGTTCCTTACGGCTTATTTATTTACAAAGATTCAGATTTTACTACTGGAAACACTGCAAGTGATAGTGATGATTTTCTATTGACGGTCGAAGGATACATTAAGGCAAAAGGAATTGGCTGGTTGAAGTACGGCAAAAGCAGCATTAATGGCTCAACTACAGGAACTATTAGTTATTGGAATTCTAATAATGTATCTCTAGACTTTGGTGGATCAGGAAATGATATTTACTACTCATATAACGGAAATGCTTATAGCTTATGGCAAATTGTTAACCAACATTTTTCTGATAAAAACTTAAAAGAGAATATAGGCTTATCTAACTATAAAGCACTCGATTTTATCAAAAGATTTCAATTTAAAGAATTTGACTGGAAGAAAATAGGGAATCGTATTCAAAAGGCTCATACCAAAATTGGACTCATTGCTCAAGATGTTCAACAAATTGACTCATCACTAGTGTATGAAAATGGTGGTTTGCTGAACCTCGATAATACAAGATTAACAAATATCGCTTTAAAAGGGATTCAAGAGTTAATACTTGATATTCGAAAATTAAATAAACGATTGGAGATATTAGAAAATGAACACAGATTTAATCCATCAATTAGCAATGGAGTCGTTGACTAAGAAACTAGCACAAACCGAAGGTCAAGCAGCACAAAATGAGGCTCTTTATTTGGTTGTTGCAAGCGAATTGCAGTTAATGAAAGATGTATTAGAATACGACTCAGACCTAAAAGACTTATTTGAGGAAGTAAAAACTAAAAGAGAGAAAGGAGAAAGTTAATGGCATTAGAAATTACTAAAACAACACGTTTGGTTGGAAATTTGAAGATTGGCGATGAAGTAGTTAAGCAGTATACTGTTGATGTTGATGAACATGGTGTTTCTACAGTATCTGAGTTTCTCTATCATTCAGAGCTCTATGCGGAGCATCGTCTCGAAATGAGAAACCAAGAAAAATTGTTCCGAGATAAACGATATGAATTAGAAGATGCTGTTTTAGCTGAAATTGAGTCAAATAAAAAAGAACAATAGGGAGTATTAAAAATGGATATTGAATTGTTTAATTTTTTAAGAAAGCTCATCGAAACAGAAGATGGGCTTATTTTGTATGCGTTAGCGTTAATTGTCATCATGGAAATTGTAGACTTTGCATCAGGCACATTTGCTGCAATTGTAAATCCTGATGTTGAGTATAAGAGTAGAATTGGAATCAATGGCTTAATTCGAAAAGTATTAGGGATTTTTATGTTACTGTTATTGATTCCGATGTCTGTTTTGTTACCTGAAAAAACTGGATTTATGTTTCTGTATTCGATTTATATTGGATACCTAGTTTTTACTTTCCAATCGTTAATTGAGAACTATCAAAAAGTAAAAGGGAATATTCTGCTTTTTAAACCAATTTTAAAAGCTTTTGAACATTTAACTGAAGAAAAGTCTAACGATGATAAGGAGGATAACCATGGAAGTTGATAAAAGTAGATTACGAACAAATCTTCCTCAAATCGGTGAACAACCCTATCGACAGGTTCATGCTCACTCAACAGGTAACCCTAACTCAACAGTACAAAACGAAGCAGATTATCATATGCGCAGACCAGTTGAATCAGGATTTTTCTCCCATGTGGTTGGGAATGGACGTATTATGCAGACTTGGTTAGTTGACAGGGGTGCTTATGATGTTGGTGGAGGATGGAACGTAGAAGGATATGCTCAAGTTGAACTAATAGAAAGTCATGAATCTAAAGAAGAATTCATGAGAGATTATCGACTTTATGTCAAGCTATTACGTGAGTTAGCTGACGAGGCTGGAATCCCTAAAACTCTAGATTCTAGTAGTCTTGCTGGGATTAAAACTCATCAATTTTGTACTTACAACCAACCAAATAATGGGAGTGATCATGTAGATCCCTACCCATACCTTGCAAAATGGGGCATTAGTAGAGAACAGTTTAAGAAAGATATTGAATCTGGTCTAACTGAAGGAAACTGGAAACGAAACGAAGTTGGTTGGTGGTGGGAAGAAGCAGATGGCACTTATCCAAAATCTCAATGGAAAAATATCAAAGGAGAATGGTTCTACTTTGATATTAGAGGCTACTGTTTCATCAATAAATGGTTCAATGATGGCAAGGATTGGTTTTATTTAGATAAGCGTGGTGCCATGGTTATTGGTTGGATGCATATCAATCATCGTTGGTACTATTTTAAGTCGGATGGTCGAATGGCTAAAGGTTGGGTAAAATATCGTGAAACTTGGTATTACTTAGATGAAAAAGATGGGGACATGAAATCTAAGCAATTTATCAAATCAGGAAACGGATGGTACTATCTCAAGTCTGATGGTTCTCTATCAGTAAAACCAGAATTTACGATTGAACCAGATGGTTTGATTACTACTAACTAAAAGAGTCTATAGTTACTACTCTTAAAATAAATCTTTAAGCAAAATAAACCACCGAAGTTGGTAGCTCATGTGGTATAATATTTATTGTAGAAAAGTGAAGACGGTGGCTCCTGATACCGAAAGAGAGGTGATGCCTATGGGTAAATCATCAAAATCTGACGGAAAGGAGGAGCGTGTTTGAGCTCATTTGAAGTCGTTCAGACCATCTTTGGTTTTGGTACTTTTACCATTGCTTTGATTGGTTTGTGCTATAAAATCTTCAAGGACGATGACAAAAAGAAATAACCCGTCCCCACTTTTGACCGAGTTGTTGGACGAGTTATAGTCTGATAATAGAGAGTCACCGTCTTTTTAACGGTTCTACGTTGGAGTTGAGTTGGTAGCTCAGCTCCTTTTTCTATGTTTATTATAACATATTGCGATTAAATTTCAAATAAAAAATCTAAGCCTGGTGAAGTACATCAGGCTTTTTCTTTTTGATTTTTTCTTAAAACCGGAAAAATCTATCTTGAAAGTACCTATTTAGGTAAGAGGACAATAAAGACATTTTGTTAAAGTACAGGGTTGCTGATTACTTGACTAATATTGCGTTTAGAGGGATATATAGTGTGTAAAAACTTCTTGTAGGAGGAAAAATGAATATAAGAAAAATTGAAGCAAAGAATAACAATAGAAAAAAGAGAATTTGTGCATATGTTCGAGTTTCTACAACCAACGGAAGTCAACTTGATTCGCTAGAGAATCAAAAAGTCTATTTTGAAAAGTTGTATGCTGAACGTGAAGATGTTGAGTTTTTGGGTGTTTTTTCTGATAAAGGGATTTCAGGATCAAAGTATGAAAGACCTGATTTTCAAACTATGCTAGATGCTTGTAGAAAAGGACAAATTGACGTTATCCATACTAAGTCAATATCTAGGTTTGCAAGAAATCTTATCAATGTTCTTGAAATCAGTCGAGAGTTAAAAACTCTAGGTATTGATATCTTTTTTGAAGAGCAGAATATCCACACCTTATCCAATGAAGGTGAAGTTGTCTTGACTGTGTTAGCAAGTTTAGCTGAGGAAGAGTTACACAGCATGAGCGGAAACCAACGGTGGAGTTTTCGTAGAAAGTTCCAGAAGGGAGAATTACTCATTAATGCTAAACGGTTTTTAGGGTATGATTTAAACGAAAAAGGAGAACTTGTTATAAACCAAGAAGAAGCGCAAATAGTGAGAACCATCTTTTATAGTTATTTAGAAGGAATGGGTACACATAGGATTGCTAAAAAACTTAATGAGGACAGGGTTCCAACCGTAACAGGAAAGAAATGGTATGATAGCACAATTCGTAATATCTTAAAAAACGAAAAATACAAAGGCTCTTTACTGCTTCAAAAATACTTTCATGATGGTGTAAACGGTCCAAAGAAATTAAATCAGGGACAGTTGGAACAATACTATATCGAAGATAATCATGAAGGAATTATATCTAAGGAAATATGGGAAAAGGTTCAGGTAAAAATGAAAAGCTGTTCTCGGATCCAAGGTACAAATAAAAGCTATAAATTTTCCAGAATGTTAAAATGCCAGTATTGTGGTTCAACATTAAAAAGACAGGTATCTTATAAGAAAAAGATTATTTGGTGTTGTTCCAAATATATCAAAGAAGGAAAAAATTCATGTAAAGGTATGAGAGTCCCTGAAAGGGATATTGAAGATTGGAAACTAAGTTCACCAGTAACTGTGTTAGAAAGGATTGAAGATGGAGAAAAACATTACAGTTATACCGGCCAGAAAGCTACAGCAAACAGTCAAATCTCAAACTCAGAAAAAGGTCAAGGTAGCCGCTTATTGTCGAGTGTCTACAGACCAAGACGAACAGCTATCAAGTTATGAGAATCAGGTCAATTATTACCGTGAATATATTTTAAAACATGAAGATTATGAGTTGGTAGACATCTATGCAGATGAAGGAATCTCTGCAACTAATACAAAAAAACGTGATGCTTTTAACCGACTAATACAAGATTGTAGAGATGGCAAGGTGGATAGAATTTTAGTTAAATCTATCAGTAGATTTGCCAGAAATACATTGGACTGTATCAAATATGTAAGGGAACTGAAAGAACTAGGTATTGGAGTAACGTTTGAAAAAGAGAATATTGATAGCCTAGATTCAAAAGGAGAAGTACTACTTACCATTCTATCATCACTCGCACAGGATGAATCAAGATCTATTTCAGAAAACTCAACTTGGGGAATTCGTAAGAAGTTTGAGCGTGGTGTAGTTCAGGTAAATACTACAAACTTTATGGGATATGACAAAGATGAAAAAGGAAATCTAATTATAAACTCTGAACAAGCAAAGGTCGTGAGGTATATATTTGATAGATTTCTAGAAGGATACAGTCCAGAATTTATTTCCAAAGAGTTAAGAGAACAGGAAATACCAGGTTGCACAGGTAAAGCAAAATGGTGTCCAAGTGCTATATGGAAAATGCTTCAAAATGAAAAATACAAGGGTGATGCCCTGCTTCAGAAAACCTATACCGTTGATTTCCTGACGAAGAAACGAATAGATAATGATGGACAAGTTAATCAATATTATATTGAAAACAATCATGAACCAATTTTAGATAAAGAGAAGTGGGAGATTGTTCAGTTAGAAATAGCAAGAAGAAAGAGATTTAGAGAACAACATAAGCTCCAATTTTATATCATGCAGAAAGAAAACAATCCTTTTACAACAAAAGTATTTTGCGCAGAGTGTGGTTCAGCATTTGGTAGAAAAAATTGGACGACAAGTCGAGGTAAACGTAAGGTATGGCAGTGTAATAATCGATATAGGATTAAAGGTCAGATTGGATGTTTAAACAATCATATCGATGAAGAAATGCTTGAGAAAGCCTTTATGAAAGCAGTAGGACTGTTTCAAGAGCATAGATCTGATGTGGTAGATAAGTGGCAAAAGCTAGAACAAGGAGCAAATCTTCTCCATAAGCACTATGCAAAGCAGATGTATCAGATACTAGATTTAGATAAATTTGATGGAGTTATCATGAATCAAGTTCTCGACCACATCAGTATTTCAGAAGCTGGACAAATTGTAGTAACTTTCCTTGAAGGAACTGAGGTAGATTTATAAGAGACTGTTACTGGGAAGTTACAGTCTTTTTAGGGGTTTAATGGTATAATGAGATTATAAATGTGGATATTGTTTAAATTCTCTGGAGGACTCATAATGTTGAATTTAGTAAAAGGTCACCAAGTTAGCTTGGTAGAGAACCTGTTTGAATCATTTACAAAGTTACCTGAACATCATTTGACGGCGAATGTACACGCAGAAAAAATATTAGAGGTTTTTCAACACTTTATTGCGATTCATGATGAGCCATTGTTTTTTATTTTAGAATTACCTGTCAGTATTGATAGAGAAAAAGTGATAGCAAAGAATATTATCAAGGAATCCCATAAGGATGTTTATTATATTGATGGTTGTTCAAGAGAGGAATGCATAGCACTGTTGATTAGATACGGTGATTTGCTTGTTAATGATGGACTAAGTAAGTTTGGATTTGGTGGGCATAAAAGTTATAGTCACAATCTCATTCCTTATTTTTAAGACCATCTATGTTATAATGAAGTGAAGCTATTAGAGGAGGTTTATATGTCAACTCAAAGTATTTATGGGGAGTATGCTCAATATCTCCCCAAAATTTTACAAGAAATAACAGACCCCATTATTGCGGCTAATATTGCTAGCAAAAAAGAAACAGGTTTTAAACTCTATGAACATTTCATTTCACGGATTAAGGAAAGCGACTCCATGCGTGTAAAGTGTCGTAGAAAGAATTTGCCTGAGACGAGCCAGTCTGCCCTTAGGGAAATTCGTGACAGCATTGGAATCCGTATTATTTGTGGTTTTGTCAATGATATTTACAAGATCATCGAAGTAATCAAGGCTATTCCTGGTGTCATGGTCTACAATGAGAAGGATTATATTTCAACTGCCAAGCCTAACGGCTATCGCTCTTATCACCTCATTTTGCAAATGGAGACAAATTTTCCAGATGTCCTAGGCAATGATAAAGGGACCTATTTTGTTGAGGTTCAGCTTCGGACCATCGCTCAGGACTCGTGGGCCAGTTTGGAGCATCAGATGAAGTATAAACATGACATCAAGAATTCAGAAATGATTACCCGTGAGCTTAAGCGCTGTGCAGATGAATTAGCTTCATGTGACCTGACCATGCAGACCATCCGTAACTTAATTCAAGAAGGAAGTGACTAGAATGGCTCTGAAAATTTTATTGGCTGAGGACGAGGAAGCCTTATCTCGAGTTTACAAGGCGGCACTTGAGCATCAAGGTTTTGAAGTTGATCAGGCTTTTAATGGTCAAAAGGCAGTCGACCTAGCTGCACAGAATGCCTATCAAGTAATCATTATGGATATTATGATGCCTATCAAAACAGGTATTGAGGCCCTGAAAGAGATTCGCTCCTCTGGGAATACTACTCATGTCATTATGTTGACGGCCATGGCTGAAGTTGATGATCGTGTGACAGGACTTGATGCTGGGGCAGATGATTACCTGACCAAGCCGATTTCCCTAAAGGAACTTTTGGCTCGTCTGCGGTCGCTAGAGCGTCGTGTTAGTGAAACCTTTACTGCCAAAATTTTGACCCTTGGTTCTGTTCGCTTGGACCAAGAGGAGCAGGAGTTGGTAGCTGGCAACGCCATAAGACTTTCAAGTAGAGAGACCAAGTTAATGGCCCACTTCATGCTCAACCCTGCTAAGCAATTAACCACTGATCACCTTTTTAAAACTATCTGGGATGATGAGGAAGATGTGGACGAGTCAATTGTCTGGGTTTATATTTCCTATCTGCGCCAGAAATTGCAAGCTATTCAAGCTGATATCAGTATTCTTGGTGAAAAGGGTGGTGACTTCTGCCTTCTGCAAATTTAGAAAGGAGTAGTCCATGTTTAGACGTTTACGACTTCAGTTTATAACAATTGCTTCTTTGTCTATCCTCTTTATCTTGATCTTTACGGTAGGAATCATCAATGCTGTGAGTTCCTTTCAGACGGAGCAGGAAATTAGCAAGGTCCTCAACACACTCACGGAAAATAATGGAATCTTTGGAAAAACCACAGAAATTGAGACCAATCAAGGACTTGAGATTCCTTCGGACAGTTTTCAATTTTTCAGCGTGACCTTGTCGGGTGATAAGGTTGTTAGCCAGGATACCAGTCATACGTCTCTAATAAACGACGAGGAAGCGGCTAGATATGCCCTGAAAGTTAGTCGCTTGACCAATAATCTTGGAACGATTAGAGAAAAAAATATCAATCTTAGCTATCAAGTTAGCAAGGTCAGTAAAGATAAGATTTTGGTAGTCTTTCTGGACACGACCTATTATTATAATTCTTCCCAATCCTTGTTCAATCTTTCTATTCTTTTATCACTGTTTGCCTTTATCTTTTTTGTCATCATTGTCAGTGCCTTATCAGGAATTGTCATTCGCCCCTTCATTCGAAATTATGAACAGCAACGGCGTTTTATCACTAATGCTGGTCATGAATTGAAAACACCTTTAGCCATTATTTCTGCTAATACGGAGCTACAGGAACTCATGACTGGAGAAAACGAATGGACCAAGTCTACTAACGACCAGGTGGCACGATTGACCACTCTAATCAATTCGCTTGTGGCTTTATCTCGGCTTGAGGAGCAGCCGGACATTGTTCTTCAAGATGTGGATTTTTCCTATATTACAGAGGATGCAGCCGAGGACTTTAAGGGACCTGTCGTCCGAGATGGCAAATCCTTCGTTATGGATATTACCCCAGATATCCATGTGAAAGCCGAGGAAAAGTCTCTCTTTGAACTTGTAACTCTCCTTGTGGATAATGCTAACAAGTATTGTGACTCTGAAGGAACGGTTACGGTAAGGCTCCGTCAAGTCGGAAGAACACGTAAACGGGCTCGCTTAGAAGTGTCAAATACCTATAAAGATGGTAAGACAGTCGATTATAGTAAGTTTTTTGAGCGCTTTTATCGTATCGAAGAATCTCATAATAACAAGGAAATTAAAGGTTTTGGCATAGGCCTATCCATGGCTCAAAGCATGGTCAAATTATTTAAAGGGCGTCTCTTTGCCTCCTACAAAGATGACACCATCACTTTTACAGTCATTTTGTAAGGATATTTTAAAATTGGAACTAGTAATGGTACCGAAGGGGGCATTATTGATTGTGAATGGCCTTATATCCTGGTTTGGTTTTGTGTTTATGAGAATGTCACAAATTCCAGAGTACTACAAGATTTTATCCTTAATTAAAATTGAGGAGTTGTAAACATGTAAAAAAGTAACGAGGAGCCCCGTGTTAAAATCCAATAAGCTGATTATTTTTTTAATTTCCCTACCTTTTCTGATGCTTATTGTTTTCTATTCGCTTAATGGGCATCCTGGATATAGTGATGATAGTAATTTCATCAGAAATCATGTTGCTGCTATTAATAGTGAGATAATCGCATACTTAGCCAGGAAAAGCAATGCATAAAGTCCGTGACCTTATTGCCAAACACTGCTAGAAGAGAATATGAAAAGCAACGGCGTTTTATCACCAATGCCGGTCATGAATTGAAAACCCCGTTAGCTATTATTTCTGCTAATACGGAGCTACAGGAACTCATGACTGGAGAAAACGAATGGACCAAGTCTACTAACGACCAGGTGACACGTTTGACCAATCTAATTAATTCTCTTGTGGCTTTATCTCGTCTGGAGGAGCAGCCGGACATTGTTCTTCAAGATGTGGATTTTTCCTATATTACAGAGGATGCAGCCGAGGACTTTAAGGGACCTGTCGTCCGAGATGGCAAATCCTTCGTTATGGATATTACCCCAGATATCCATGTGAAAGCCGAGGAAAAGTCTCTCTTTGAACTTGTAACTCTCCTTGTGGATAATGCTAACAAGTATTGTGACTCTGAAGGAACGGTTACGGTAAGGCTTCGTCAAGTCGGAAGAACACGTAAACGGGCTCGCTTATTAGAAGTGGCAGGAGTTGCACGCGATATTGCCGATCCGTGGTATACAGGAGACTTTGATGCGACGTACCGCGATGTGACATTGGGATGCAATGCGCTCTTAGAACAATTAAAAAAGGAGTTATAGTATGGATAAGATTAGAAAAGATTGGGCAGTGATGATTGCTCTGGCGGCTGTTTCGTTACTTGTCGTCTTGAATTTTAGCGCCATCCTCACATGGATTTCCGAATTTATTGGGATGATGTTCCCGCTTATTTTAGGGATGATTTTGGCATTTATTTTAAACGTGCCAATGAAGCGAATTGAACAAGTGTTGGAGAAGATAAACTTCCCGCAAAAGCTGCGTAGAAGTGTCGCAATCCTGAGCATTATTGTGATTCTGCTTCTGATTATTTCGCTGTTGATTTGGATTATTGCGCCGATGATTGCTAAAACCGTGTCACAACTGGGCGATAGTGTAAATCACTTACTATTCGTGGTTGCGGATTTTGTACAACATTCAAAATTAATGCAATCCAGTGAAGTGAGTCAGATTACCGACTCACTAAGTCAAAGCAATATCGTATCGTCTGTCATTACATTCCTTGGCGGATTTACAACGAATATTTCAGGGCTCTTCTCAAATGTGTTCTCTGAAATTATGGGGATTTTCTTCATGATTAATATTCTCGCAAGTAAGGAAATGCTCGCACGTTTAACGCTTCGCATTCTTAATGTGGTCTTGCCAAAAGATAAAATCGAGCACATTACTTATGTTGGGGAAGTCATCGTGGATACGTATGACCGTTTCTTGATGAGTCAAATCATCGAGGCGGGAATTCTTGGGGTTATGATTTTTGCTGGATACTCTCTTGTAGGGTTGCCATATGCAGGACTTGTTGGGGTGCTGTCCGGAGTACTCTCATTCATTCCGTATATCGGGCCGTTTATGGCGTGCGGAATTGGAATGCTTTTCACCTTTACAGAAAGCCCAATCCAAGCACTCATTTCACTTGTCGTCTTTATGATCGTTCAAATAGTGGAAGGAAATGTCGTCTATCCGAAGGTTGTCGGCAGTTCCGTTGGTTTGCCAACGATTCTAACCCTTGCTGCTGCGTTAATCGGTGGAAATCTCTTTGGTTTAGTAGGAATGATTTTCTTCATACCAATTTTTGCCGTGATTTACCGTTTCGTGAAAGAATGGGTGGAGAAACATGAACAAGCTGCTTCAGTGGTAGCTGTAGGAGGTATAATTGATGAAGAAAATTAGTGAACTAGGGATTACAGGGGAAAAGCTCCTAATTGAAGGGATTGCATTCCTTATTGCTGGGGTGTTGCTCCTAATCTACGGACCAAGCTTCCCAGAATTGATGTTACGTCTGTTTTTAACATTCTTATGGGCTCGTGAACTATGGAATTTCTTGTTCCGTTGGTTTAGTAAGGCGGCGGCAAAAGATCCATTATGGCTGAATGTTGCTAAATTTTTCCTTTACGGATTTTTAGCAGGAAATCAATTTTTTATCTCGCTTCCGATTGCGATTGTCAGTATCTTGATGGGGCTTAACGAAGTGATGAAAGCGGCCACTAGTGGCGTAACGTACTATATTTATGTCAAAGACGGTATCCGTCCGCGACTGCGCTTGCTCATTGATACCATTTGGCTCTCAGTTGTCGGGGTAGCGACTTTACTGGCTCTTGGGGGCGACGGCAACTTACAAATGTTCTTCCTTGCGCTTTATTTCATAGGGCTTGGGACTAGTAACATTCGTGACGGTTGGTTCTTCGAGGCCGAAGTTGGAAAGAAAGTCCTTCGTAGACGCTTGCGTCGAGGGATGCCGTTGGTACTGGCTGCGATTATTCCTCGTGTGACTTTGCAAAAAATCAATGATGCGTTGGAACTTGGAGAAGGCGAAACCGCTTCTGAAATTTACGACCGTGCCAAAGAAAATGCAGAACCAAACTTAGAAATGTTTATTCACGTCACAAAAGACGGATTTGGGGCAATCGGGCATGTCGACCTATGTTATAAGGGACGCATTATTTCATTCGGGAACTACGATACGAATTCGGAGCGCCTGTTTGGAACGATGGGGGACGGGGTACTTTTCAGTGCCGACCGTGAAAAATACATTGAATTTTGTAAACGCGAAAACCATAAGACCTTACTTGGCTATGGCCTAGCGTTATCTCCAGAACAACTCGCGGCCATCGATAAGGAAATCGCCAAATTGATGTCGTTGACAGTACCGTGGGATCCACCGCAAATGGTGAAACCGAAGCGCCCTGGAATCGACAAAGAAGAACCGATGTATGCCTATAAGCTCAAACAAGAAGCGGACGCAAAATTGTACAAGTTCGTCTCTTCAAAATTCAAAACGTATTTTGTCATGAGTACCAACTGCGTATTGCTAGCAGACACAATTGTCGGAACAGCAGGAACCGATATTTTAAGCGCCCGAGGGTTTATTTCCCCAGGGACGTACCAAGATTACTTAGATAAGGAGTTTGAGAGACCGCATAGTCTAGTCGTGACGAAGCGCGTCTATAAGTAAGAACATGGAACTTCAGGAAAAAGAATTCTTTATCCGAGAAGCACTGAAGGAAGCCCAGAAAGCCTATGACCAAGCAGAAGTGCCAATCGGGGCTATCGTGGTCTTGATAAGATAAGAAAAAGAAATGCTCAAATCAGATTTGATAAACATTATAACTAAGATAGACAAAGATGATATAAATTAACGTTTTGTTTGACAGGCAAGTTCTTTTTTTATTAAAATAATTGTAAGTAAAAAAAGAGTGGGTATTTTCTGGTAAATTTCAAAAATAAAACCTTGATTTGGCGCCATTTCTTTTCTGTTCTTCTCGCAGGTGCGAGAGTAACCCCCTTTTGTTGAGAATTTATACCTTTTTAAATGAAAATAATACAAGTAGGACACTTCTAAAAGTGATCTACTTTTTTTAAATAGTTTCATTCTAAAGTTTAATTTTAAACAACGACTCACTCACTTTCATTCTATAATATAGAAGTTTGCTAGCACCACACGTCGAGTGTGTTTCTCTGCTTGTGAAAGCTTAGAACCTTTTGATAAATCGAATAGAAAAATTCTTTGAATCAATGCTTTTTGTGATGTATGGTGAAGTATCAAACTGAGACCAGCAGTTGAGTGTCTTGGTTTGATAGGTGGAGTAGTTGGTTTTTTATTTCCATTAACATTTAGGGTATATATTTATTTCCAATGGGCATGGCTTTATAGTAATAAATGTATACCTTTTTTAATTGGTTAAATGCGTGAAGTTATATTTTTAAGATTGATGCCGCTAATTTATACTGTAATCAAATAGGAGTGTAAGAGCATTTGTGGTATAATAATTGTTGCTATTAATAATTGTTGCTATTAATAATACCATTCGCGCTGAGAGTGTTTGGTTTTTTAACATAAGAAAGTTGAGTACTATATATGGGAATTGCTGAGAAACGAATTGAAGAGTTGAAAGGTATGAAATTTAATGTTCCATCGTATCAAAGAGGATATCGTTGGACTAAGCACGAGGTGACCACTCTATTAGAGGACTTGTACAATCATGATTCTAAATTAAAGTATTGTCTGCAACCTTTAATTGTAAAAAAAGTTTCTGAAAACACCTATGATGTTGTTGATGGACAACAGAGGTTGACAACTATTTTTATTTTCCTGAAATTTATGTCCGCAGAATTTGGGGGTAGCCGTAGAAGAAGTAATCAATATGAGTTTTTTGAATTAGCATACGAAACGAGAGAAAAAAGTAGCAGTTATTTAAAAGAATTAAGTTTTGATACATACAAACTTATTGCAGAATACGATATTGATGCTAGTCATATTAGCAATGCTTTTTCTGCAATTGATGATTGGCTTGATAAAGATGATATTAATTCGGATAATGCTTTACATGATATATACAAGGTACTGATAGAATCGGTATTCTTCATTTGGTACGAAATTGATGAAACTGAGGATCCAATTAATATTTTTACGAAAGTAAACTTGGGAAAAATTCCATTGACAAATGCAGAACTTATTAAAGCTCTTATATTAGATAAAAATAATTATGTGGATGGATATGAGAGTGAAAGAATACATCGTTCGATAGCCTGGAATCGGATTGAACACCGACTCCAGCAAGATACATTTTGGAACTTTTTAACTAATAATGCAATATACGATACTAGGATTGATTTTTTATTTAACCTACAAGCTAACAATGACCCAGTCAATAGTAGTATAGATAAATATAGCACTTTTTACACTATTTATGAGGATTATAAGATTGCGAAAAATAAAGTAGAGTTTATAAATCAGTTCTGGAATTCTATCCAATTGTTATTTGAGGAATTGAACAATTGGTATATGGATCCAGATAGATATCACCTTATCGGCTATTTACTTTCTTTAAATAGCTTGAATATTAATAAAGTGTTTGCTGCTACGAGAGAAAATAAAAAGTCGGAGGCTTTTACTAAGTTAAAAGAGCTTGCCTTTGAAACAATCCCTGAGATTGAAGATATTGAGAATCTTTCATATGGAAGCAAATCTGTACGGAGTCTATTGTTGCTTTTTAACTTAGTGACGTTGATTAATAAAGGAGAAAAACAGTACCGTTTTCCATTTGATTTATATAAAAAAGAAAAATGGGATATTGAGCATATTCATGCAACTGCCGATGAAAGTGCGGAGCCTGATGACAGTATTGGAAATTTGACATTATTGGATCAGAATACCAATAGAAGTTATCAGGCTGCCCCCTTTTATGAAAAAAGGAAAACTATTATCGAAGTTGATGCTGAAGGTAAATTTGTACCTGTTTGTACTCGGAATGTTTTTTTGAAGGTATATAGTTGTAATCCTGAAAACTTTAACTCTTGGACTGAGGATGACAAATCTGATTATATTAGTTCTATGAAGAAAGAATTAGCTAAGTTTTTTAATTTGGAAGAGGAGTAGGTATGAGTGAGCAAACTAAGTTCAACTTGAAAACACTTTTGGAAAGCTATAATGTTGTTATTCCTTTAATTCAGAGAGATTACGCCCAAGGTAGACTAGACGTTAGAACTACTGATGTTAGGAAGAAGCTACTACAAGACATAAATACAGCCTTAACAAGTGAGGATAATCTGCCTTTAGACTTAAATTTTATCTATGGAAAGTCATCAAACGGTCAATTTATTCCGCTAGATGGTCAGCAAAGATTGACAACTTTGTTTTTAGTTTACTTGTACGCATTTAGAAATAGTGAGAGCTGCGATTTTCTACGTAATTTTTCCTACGAAACAAGAGATTCTTCCAAACAGTTTTTCACTAGTTTGTTTGAATTCAGAAAAGATATTTTCGAAACTACTGTACTTCCATCTGAATTTATTAAAGATGCATCATGGTTTGCAGACTCTTGGCTGTTAGACCCTACTGTTCAAGGAGCACTTGTTACATTAGATGAGATAACTGAACAATTTCATGATGATTTTGATTATGAGGAAATTTTAAGTAAAATTGATGGACATAAAGTTGTATTCAATTTCTTAGATATTGATGAACTTGGCTCTGAAGATGAACTTTATATCAAATTAAATTCCAGAGGAAGGCCTCTGACAGATTTTGAAAACTTCAAAGCAAGATTCATTTCTAGATTACATATAATTAACGGAGAATTAGCTAGTAGTTTTACTAAAAATTTGGATACTAAGTGGACGGATACTGTATGGAAAATCGATAAGGATAAATTTGATATAAATTTTTTAAATTTATTTGAAATCGCGCTTATCAATAATTTAGATTCGTTAGATTATTCTGAGCGTGAAAATTGGACTTCTAAAGTTAATTTTGAATCTATAAATTTAGAACATGTAGATTTAATAGTGGGTGTGCTTGAATTTCTATCTGAAAATAAGTATCCAGATGTCTCTAGTACTTTAGTTAAGGCAATTGAGAATAAAAGTCTGAAATCTAGAGTTTATTTCCATGTTATTTCAAAGTTTATACTTCATAATGGATTACATTTAGATAATAGCTTTGAAAAATGGTACCGTATCTTCAGGAACCTAATAGATAATTCTGATATTGATTATCAAGCTCCATATGAAAGGGCTATTAATGGGATAAACGAGCAAATCCCTTATATGTCAGATCTTTTAGGTCATTTATCTGAAGGTAATAGAATTTCAGGTTTTAATTATGAACAAGTTTCTGAAGAGATAGAAAAAGCTAAACTAATTATTACTGATAAATCTTTGAAGGCTCTTATTTTTCGAGCTGAAGAGCATCCTTATTTTAGCGGTCAAATACGAAGCTGTTTCTTCTTCGAATCTGACGACTCTTTAATATATAAACGTGAAACGATATCACATTATTGGAATAAGATATCAAATATGTTTGATAACAATAAAGCTATTGAAGGACGCTTACTGAGAGTTGCTTTATTATCCCTTGGAGATTACACACTTAATGTTGATAGTTATAAGACACTTTGCCAAGATGATCCAAACGAGAGTTCTAGCACACCGAGTCTGAAAAAATTATTTTCATCACGGAATATATTTGTTAAAAGAATTCTTGATGAAATTAATCTGGATAAAGGCTTGAAGAATGAGTATATACGAATTGTTTTTGAAAATTCAGGGAAAATTGATAGTCATGATTGGCGATATGCCTTTATAGAAAACTACGAATTAATGTTTAATAAGATGGCAGCTAACCATTACAGGCTTAAAAGTGCATTTTCCGCTAACGATATGATTATGATAACTAATAAGAACTCCAGAGCTAAAAATACGGATATTCATTTATTGGCTTTAATGGAGGAATTAAAAAAGTATGGAATATATTCTACCTATGAGAGTGAGCTTGGATTGTGGACTCCCTATCGTTATATATATATCCATTCTTTGGAGACTCAAATCTATTTTAAAGATAATTTTTTCCTTATTGAGAATGAGGATCATACCCAGCATAAACTTATTGATCCAAGTGAAAGAACTCCATCTGATTATAAGTCTGTAGCTAAATATTTATCAGATTTTAATTCAAAAAAATAATAGATTAAAAAGAAGAAGGGTCTTCTTTTTAATCTATAGCATGAACAGTCTTTAAGTAAATATATTTCCTAGTGAGATTATTTTTTTCGACAGTTTCAACATTGAATAGAAAATAATGATCTCGATAATCTTTGGAATTATCTTTGTTAAGCTTAAAATGGTTTTTTTGGGGATTTAGCCATAGTTAACAAGATATCATCTGTCAAAAATGTCAATGGTATATCAAGTGCTGAAAAGCGATAGAAGTCTAACTCAAACTGACGATAGCTATCACTGAAGTAATCCATTTGTAGTTGGTTCCTATGGAACTCAAGCAGATTCATTTTTGCACTTTCTCAATCAATTCAATATTGTGAATATCCTTGAAAAGGGCACATCAATGTAACCTCAGACTGAAGAAAAAAGTTCATTTTGGACAATTTTCTTCAGTCTTTTTCTTTAATTAGAGAAACTAAAAAACTGTTAAGAATAGCGCTATACCAACATTCCTAAGAGTTTTTACAATATAGTATCCAACCTACAATATGGCAATTTTTCTATTGCTGGTAGGGTTTGACTACGTTCTGAAAGCCTTGATTGTAAGGCTTTTTTTGTGTTTTTGTGATAGAATATATGTAGTTATAATCGAGAGCAACTAAGAAGCAGTAACAAATATTACATATAAAATAATCAAAATAAGGAAGATAAAATGACAGAAATTGACAAAAAGAATTTAAAAAATTATCTTTATTTTACATTTGGAATTACTTATATAGCTTGGGGGATTCTTGCCATCTTTACTCAATCTCATATTTTGGGATTAGAAACACTTATAGGGAGAATGTTACATATAGTAGGTGCACTTGGTCCAGCTATTGCAAGTGGCTTTTATTTGAAAAGGAATAATATAAAATTTCAACATTTTCTATTTAGTAAGAAAGAAAATAGTAGTATTTATTTCATTATTCATTTGTTAGCTATTTTGATACTATTTTCTATATCTTCCTTTGAATTAAATAGAGTATCAATTTATCTGATGCCATTATTCTTTATACAACTAATTTTTTTTGGTGGTGGACATGAAGAATTAGGATGGAGAGGAATATTACAACCATTACTTGATAAAAAATATACTTATTGGCAATCTAATTTGATTGTAGGATCAATTTGGGGAATATGGCATCTGCCTTTATGGTTTATAGTTGGAGAAAGTCATCAAGGATTTCCTTTCATTTTATTTTTTATATATACATTATTTTTAAGTTTTGTTATAGGGCTTCTTTACCGTCAAACCCAATCAGTGGGTTACTGTATATTCTTTCATGCGTTCGCAAATTTGTTAAATCTCTATTTTGTGTTAAAAATTAATGTTATTTTTATTATCATTTTTATTGGTTATTTAATTTATACGATATTGGTCAGTAATAGAATTAGTAAGGAAAAGAATTTGTAACTCAAATCCCTGGATATACTCTAGAAATTGAAGATGATTTTGTTCAAGGGAATAAAGTAGAAATAACGAACATTTAGATGAAAGGTATAGAGTAAACATGAGTCTCTTATTTGAAGAATTTAAAACCATTTGTTTCCATTTAAATCGAGTCGGAATTACACCGACACTGATGGGTTCTTTGGGATTGGAGTTTAGAACGAAAGAAAATTGGGTGCCGTCTGACATTGACATTCATGTACCTGGTGACCCTAGAGGTTGGGAAGCACCTGACCATCTCAGAATTTATGACTGGGACAAGATAATGAAAGTGATGAAAGACTTAGGCTACGTCTTAATAGATATTCATGAGCATGAATTCCAAAAGGATAGAGAGAGTGTTGAATTTGGAAGTATCGATTCCTTACTTGATTTTGCAGGAGTTTCGGAATCGGATATAGAGCTTATTCACATTGAAGGCATCACTTTTCGTCTTCCAAGTCTGGAGCAGTATCTAAGTATTTACAAAGCTTCTTCTCAAGACTCCTATCGAAATGAACAAAATAACAATAAGGATTTTAAAAAGATCGAGTGGTTGGAAAGACATTTGTAAATTATCATATGAAAAGTAGTAAGTTGTAAGACTGGCTGCTATGTTATTTTTATTGCTTATTTAATCTATACAATATTAGCAAGTAATAGAATTAGTAAGTAAAAGGATTTTAAATTTTAGTACTGGACATATATTTTTGAAAGTAATGATTGGCTATTTAGAGGATTTGATAGAGAGTTTTCTATTTGATGAGGCATCACTGCTTTTACGAGCTTAGACAGGAGGATAAAATAATGGAGATTTTGGAAATTAATCCTATTTCGGTTAAAAAAAGAATGACTGAACTACTATTTGATTATCTTTTAATCATAACTTACTTGGGTATTCTGTTTATTTGCTCTATAACTTATTACTACTTTGTTTTTAATGGTGTGCCAATGCAAACAGAATTTCAGGCGCAGACTCTTACATTTTTTATCAGTATCCTACCAATCATGCTTTATTTCACATTTTCGGATTATGCAAAAAATGGAAGTTTTGGGAAATCAAAAGCAGGGCTTCGTTTGGTCTATCAGAAAAAAACAATTCAGGCTAGCTTTATTAGAAATCTCATCAAATTTTTACCTTGGCAATTAGGGCATATGGGAACTATTCATGGAGTCTATAGCGATTTTGATTTAATATCCATTATTCTTTCGTCTTTAGCAACCCTACTTGCACTTTTGTTACTGGCAATGGCATTTTTTAGAAAAGATAAAAGGCATCTAGGAGATTTACTAGCTCATACACAGGTTCAGTTAGAGGGTGATAACAAGTGATTAAACTTAGCCGTTTTAAAAAAGTGAATGAAAATTGTTTAATTGACAATCATAACCAATCCTATAAGAGTTTTGAAAATATAGAAACCAAAAAAGGCACTTTAATCGGCAGCCATCAATCTCAGACCAATAACTTAACTTGGTTTGCTTATCGAAAAAGTAGACATGAAATTCGGATTGAAGTGAGAGACGAAAAGAATCTTCAAAGTTCCTATTTAGATTTTGAAGATAATTTTCTTGATTCTGAGGTAACTTTTAACAACTTTTCTGATAATATAATCATCGTTTCATTGACAGCGGGCCAGAATGGATCGCAGGACTTTTGCCTTGAATTTTCTAATCATGAGCTAAGTATGAGACATAAATTTCCACGAAATTTAGCGTATGTTTTTACGATTGACGATGATAGTTCGTTGTTGGTAAATTTTTACACAACTGAATTTTATAAAATATCGAATCATGGTTTTCAAATAAAGTCTAGCCAACAATTTCCTGTTTTTGAAAATGACGGGTTATCAAACGTATGGAAGATAAACAATTCTTATGGTGTATTCTCTACAACAGAAGAAAGATGGTTTGTGTTTCGTTTAAAGACATTAGAGCTTGTTGATGAAATGGTACTAGATATATGCCAAGGAGACTACTCTGGGATAGACACGCTGTTTCATACAGGTAATCAATTGATTTTTAGATGCTATCATTACAATGAAGGAACAAAAGAAGTCGAATACGTGAGTGTAGAAAAGTGTGATTTGGAGAGCATAATTAAAAAAACAAGCTAGGAGGGTTCTCGATGGTTATATTGGAAATGTATCAAAATGATTATTCTAAAGATTTAGTCGCGTTTGATTCTTTAAAAGAGGGAAGAGCCTTTGTAGCTCAAATCCCAGGGTATACTTTAGAAAACGAAGATGGGTTTGAAGTGGAGTTTGTGAACCCAAAACACTTGCCGGATTATATGGAAATTGTATTCAATGGAAATATTGTCCCTTTATCTATGTTTTCGTTTAATTCTGAGGAAAATGTGGACATTATTTGGAAAGAGATTTCGAATCTATCTGTTAAAAATGATAAAGTAATCGAAGGTTATTCAAAAATCGACGCGTATGTCGTTAACAACGATGAAGTGAAAGCCTATGTCGAAGCCAGAGAAGCAAATTTCTGCAAGACAAAAGAATTCTTAGAAAGCAAAGGGTATGAAGTCGATAGAAGCTTTTTCGGAAGTGAAGACGGCGAAGCGATTCTCTACAGAGAAAAAGGCGCTGAAGATTGGCATTTCTTATGTCACCTAGATCCATCGTTTATAGAGATTGAAGATGTAGAGGGATATGCGAAAGAAGCGCTTGAAGAGTCCTTGCAAGGAGAATGAGATGGTTGAATGTAAAGTAACTATCGTAGAAGCATTCGACCTTAATCAGTTCCCAGATTGGTGCAAGGCGATTCTGACAGATGCGAACGGAGTGGAGCATGCTTTCGTTGACAAGCTTCCAGTGTTTGGATTTGAAGAAGTGGAAGTTAGGAGTCTTCCTGTTGAAAAAGTTATTGCTTTTGGAGTAGTCCGTGATTTAGGAATCATCGTTGAAATTGATACGTCAGTGCCACACGGCTTTGAAACAGAAGATGGAAAGAGTAGATTTCTTGTAAGAAAAAAGATACCATCAAAATTCTAACAAATAGCTCTTTAACTATAAATGTTATAGGTTGAAACATAATTTTAATTACGTGAAGAAAAAACAGGATAAAGCAAAATGGATTATAAAGCATTACGAAAAAAATATGTCCTTTATAGATATGTTGCCATTGTTTTGGCTATTATTTGTATTCTCTTTGTAGCTTGGATGGTGAGAGATACCACTTTTCAAATATTGCTTATTTTATTTGTGAACGTTCTCCTGTTTCTTATTATGCTATTTATTAAAAAAAGGTATATAGGAGCTGGAACTAAACTTTTACATACGGACCTGGATTTACCATCTTGGAGACAGTATATTGAACATCATAAAAAATCTAATAGACCAATCATGCAGATGGATGCTTCCTTAACGTCTGTATCATACTCATACATGACTGGGGATTTTGATGCTGCAATTAAAGAAGCGACGGAAGCATTGGCTATTATGAATCTGAAACCAAAATATAGAGATTTCTTAGTAAGCTACCTCATTAGATCTACGATTCTTGCTCGACCTGATTTGAATAGAGAAGAGCTTGATGATATGCTAAACAATCTGAACATCACTGACCCTATGCTGGCTGACAAGACTAAAATTACGTGTTATGCTCTTCACGATTTAACGATTGCTCATAAAAGTAATGATTATTTTGAAGACTTGGAGAATGAGTTTAAGTATCAAAAACTTGAAATTAGTTACTATCAGGCTTTAAATGCTAAAATAAAAGGACATGTAAATAGATCTCATGAATTATTTAGGAAGCTAGTTCAAGAGAATCAAGAGTTGTATATTGTTAAAAAGGCTAAAGAGTTTTTACATAGTTAAGATTATAGACTTTTCATAAAGATATAAACCAATTGAACAGAAATGTCAGTTGGTTTTTTAATGCTACATCTTGTAAACTTGCTAAATAAACTTGAATCAAGTAAAATGAATTTAGATAGTTCTATATGTATAGTTTTTACTCAATATAAATCTATCAGTCTAATACAGCATCAAAAAAGTGAATGAAAAATAAAAAAGTTTCTTACTTGCTTTGCATTGTTTTTAAAATGTTTAAGGAGAACGATAGATGAATAAAATTATGGTAATCATTAATCCAACTTCTGGTGGTGAAAAAGCCCTGGATTATAAGGTGAAGCTAGAAAATAAAGCTAGAGACCACTTCGAACATGTGGAAACTAAAATTACAGAAAAAGCACAAGATGCAACAAACTTTGCAGAAGAAGCTGCTCGAGAGCGGTATGATGCAGTCCTTGTTTTTGGTGGGGATGGTACTGTTAATGAAGTAATATCTGGTATCGCGGAAAAAGAATATACTCCTAAACTAGGAATTATCCCAGGAGGAACTGGAAATCTCATTACGAAACTATTAGAAATCAATCAAGATATTGACGGTGCGATCGACGAGCTTGATTTTAGTTCTACCAACAAGATTGATATCGGAAAATCAAATGGAAACTATTTTGGTTATATCTTTAGTATTGGTTCATTACCAGAAGCCATTCATAATGTTGGTATAGAAGATAAAACAAAGTTTGGTATGCTAGCCTATGCGATTAATACTATGAAGTCTGTGGTTACAGATCAAGCATTTAACATTACAGTTGAGACTGAAAATGGAAATTACATTGGACCAGCCAGTCATGTTTTAGTTCTCCTCACCAATTTTTTCGCTGACAAAAAGATCTTTGATGAAGACAAGGATGGTTATGCTAATATTTTGATTTTAAAAGATGCATCTATTCTTACCAAATTATCAGTTATCCCTGATTTATTAAAAGGGGATGTTGTCGTAAATGAGAATATCGAGTATATGAAAGCTCGTCACATCAAAATTTCTTCAGATAGTGAATTGGAAACGGATGTTGATGGTGACAAATCCGATAACTTACCAGTAGAAATCAAGGTATTAGGGCAGCATATCGAGGTCTATTCTCAACCGAAAGAATAATGATTTTCACTCTTAACAACAATTTTATTTAAGAAAGGAACGCCTATGAAATATAAAAGATTAGCGACTATTGGTCTTTGCTCAACGCTTATTTTTACCTTAGTGGCTTGTAGTCAAGCACAAAAGAAAAGCGAAGCTACTACGGAAAACTCAGTCAGTCAATCACAATCAAAACAGGTTTCCTGGAAAGCTACTTATAGCAATATGAACAGTAAGCCCAGTGAAGAAGAAGTCAGAAAAGCCTTGGCTGCGCATTTGAATAAAGAAAGTGTGGATGCATTTTTTAACCTTGTTAATGATTACAACAATACTGTCGGTTCAGTTGGATTAGCTGGAGATTTTTCTGCATTTACAAAGACTGAATATGACGTAGAAAAGATAAGCAGTCTTTGGACACCTAAAAAAGGTGATTTCGTCGGCACTAACTGTCGTATCAACAGCTATTGTTTATTAAAAAATTCCATCGAAATTCCTAAGTTAGAGAAAGATGATTCCCTATTGTTTGTCGATAATGATGCTATTGATAAAGGAAAGGTCTTTGCTGCAGAAGACAAGGATGCTTTTGATATTTTATTCTCAAGAGTTAAGACTGAAGCGACGACAGATGTTAAGGTTCATGCAGCAAAGATGGAACAATTCCTTTCTCAATTCAAGTTTAACGAAAATGCAAGAATGCTTTCCGTAGTCGTTCATGATGACTTGGATGGTCAAACCCTATTTATTGGCCATGTCGGGATACTTGTGCCAAGTGAGGACGGCTATCTCTTTGTCGAAAAGTTAACCTTTGAGGAGCCTTATCAAGCCATCAAATTTGCGACCAAGGAAGATTGTTACAAATATCTAGATACAAAATACGAAAACTATACAGGTGAAGGTCTAGCTAAGCCATTTATTATGGATAATGATAAGTGGGTTCAATTTTAAAGGATGGCATTGAAATGGAAGTAGTACTAGCATTCATAATAATTGTTTTAATCGGAGTATGGGCTGTTTGGGTTATCAAAGGAAACCAGCAGAGACCAAGAAAAAATGAGAGGTTTATTGGTTATATCAATCGATACGATGAAGATGGAGAACCTTACCAAGCTGAAGTTTGGGAAGTGACAGAAGATGAGAAGTAGACATATGGAATTACAAGATTTTACAGAAAAAGAACAAGAAATGATTAAAAAGGGATTAACTTTTTCTAAACTTAGCGATAAGGAAACAGCCGATAAGATAATCGCTCTAATTCCTCAAGAGATGATTAAGCGTATCCCGTTTTTTGTTAGAAGACATGCTATTACACGTACTGTCAAGAGAATTACACTTGAGTATCCAGAATTATACGCCGTTGCTGAACAAGAAGGCCAACTTCCTGAAAAGGAAGCTCAAGACTTACGACAAATTCTTACAGATATTTTCAAAGAAAAAATGAATAAGCATAAGATTAAATAAGCTTTGAGATTTAATAAGATATAGGAGTTGAGTATGGCTATTGATGGCGTTAAAATCATTGACAGTGATCAAGGTTATGACATTTACAATGAAGTAGTCAGTCGCTATAGAGACGGTGAACAGGTGACGAACATTATAAAGGATATCCTCGATGAGGAGAAAGATTACTGCCAAACAGACTTTTTTACAGAAATTTATTGGACAGCTCTTGCCTACTCACTGTGGAAGATTGATCACCTGACAGATGATATCAGAGATAAAACCTTGGACTTTATCCAAAAAGGTCCAGATCCATTTTGGTCGGAAATAGACTCAAAGGCTTTGAAGCAAAGGCAAAAGGTCTTGGAAAAACTTGCAGTTCAGTTGCAAACTGAAAATCCTAGACCTCTAAAGGTCACTAAAGCCAAAACTAAACGCAAACCTTATTTTGAAGAAGGAGATATCCTTGCTGTTAAGTTCGAAGATGAGTATGGTCTTGTCTTTGTATCTATGGTTGAGCAGAGTCCTAGAAAGCTTGAGTACCATCTAGCTTGCACTCGCCTCTTACAAACAAAAAAGCCCACCATCGATGATTTTTTGACCAGTCAAATCTCCTGTAAGATGGACAATACGAAATTTGCTCTGGATACAGATTGCTGGTTCAATCACAAAGATTTAGGGCAATTATTAGAAAATATTGAAAAAATTGGACAGGTGAAACTCAGACCTTTTAGTCTTTGGATGCTGGCACCTGCCCATAATTTAGAAGATATTTATGAAGAAATCACTAGAGATAAAGGTTCCTCTGGCCTTAGATTCATCGAAAGCTATAAACTTGTCGATGATATTTTTCCAGTTTAATACTTATGTGATAAAGGGGGAAATGGTCAATCATTCCCACATACTGTGTTGGGCTCTGACACCATAGCTATCTAGGGAGCCATCTTTATTAAACTTAGCTTCAATCCGGTATCTTTTCCAGAGGTCGTAATCTGCTGTTTGGATGGTTAGGATAAAGTTGGCATCGGTATCAGAGACATTATAATCGGCAGGATTGACTTCAAAGATATCGATTAATTTTCGTGTTTGAAAATCCTGGAGCTTGAGATTTGCTAGCTTGACATGATTGATGGAAATTTCTTCTAGTTGATTCTTATCCTTAGGTGTCCTGTAATAGGTGATGACACAATTTTTGAGCTGATCAGTATCTTTACCTGTGGGAGTGAGGCTCATAAAGCCAAAGGACTGATTATCCCGCTTGACTTCGAGAAGTTGACCATAGTAGAAGTGGTCGTTTTTGGGATTGGTTATCAAGCTCTCTGCGCCTTTATCTCCAAAGGTAAAGCCTTGGTCTAAAAGCTCGGAAGCCTTAGTCTCTCCGACAATGACAGTAGTATCTTGAATGGTTACTGGAACAGGTTGAGCCGGAAGGCCACTCATCATCATGCAAAACATAAAAACATAACTCGTTAAAAAAGCTGTCCCGACAAAAGCGTTGGTTGATGCATAGACATGACTGTTATGAAAGTTTTTGCTTATAGCCAGTACAACAAATTTACCAGTACTTTTTAAAACCATACTAACAAGTACGATAAAAAATTGTTTTTTCAAACATTCATAAATGGCTTGAGGAAATCTATTGCCATGATAGTAGAAGCCAGCCAATACCAGTAGATTTACGATTAGATAGATTAGCAAGAACCAATGAATCTCTTTAAGGGCATTAGCATCAGTGATTTCTTCATAGTCAACGTGAATCCTTCCTTGAACAGCATGGCCAAGTTTATAAATCCATTTGGGAATGTCTTTGCCTTTTTTAACCGCAACTATGAGTCTGATATAGAGATAGATAGTAAAGGATAAGGATAGAAAGAAAAGAGCATAAAAACCTAAAACAATAGTAGTGAACATGACTACTTCCCCTTTTTTCACCAATGAATACAGAACTATTTATTAGCTCCATTATAGCACTTTCTTGGGAAATAGAGCTAGAAATATCCGTATGATACTAACTGATTCAAAGGAGTAAAACCATGGGAATGATGCCAATTATCAATATTTACCCGACAATGAATTAGAACAAATAAAAGGTTTTTCGAACGTCGAAGAAGACTTGCTGGACTCGGCGGAGGATTATACAGAGGAATATGAAATTTTTCTAGATATCGACAAAATGTGGGATGCCTTGGTCTTTTTCTTGACAGGATTTAGTAGTTCAGAATTTTTTGATGAAAATCCCTTGAGAGAAGCGGTTTTAGGAATGACTCCTTTAGAAGAAGTATCTGTGTACATAGCCTATACTGAAAAAAACAAGATAGCCGAGATCGTAGAAGATCTAGAAAGTTTTGACATGGACAGGGCTATGCCTGACTTTAGTATGGAAGCCTGTAAGAAAGCGGATTTGTATCCTGATATTTGGGATTATCTTGAGGAAGAGGAAGAAATCAAGGATGATATTTTGACCTGCTTTGTCAAAATGAAAGACTTTTACAAGGAAATCTTAAAGCTAAACGGGAATGTCTTAGTGACTATTTGTTAAGGTTTTTATATTCCATTAGAAAGGTAATCCTATGAATCCATTTTTAGAAAAATACATTACATTAAAAAAACAATACTTAGACCAAGATGGGCATCCTTCAAGTGTTGCAGCTCTTTATGATTTTGCTGATGAATTAGCTGAGTCAGATGATTTAGAAGAGAAGAAAGTCTTAGTTGACCTCTATGAACAATTGGGTCTCTACACTAGTGCCTATAGCTTATTTACCGAAATTTTAGACAAACCTGATCGAAAACAGATAAAGAAACTGAGCTGTTTACAAGAAATGAGTCAGAGTCATGGCGATCGTTTTGCCCTTCATCGTCCCCTAACAAAAGAAGAGAAGAAGCAAAGACAGGACTTGTTAAAAGACTTACCCCATTTTTTCTATCATCCAGATCCCTTAGCTACAGGTTCATTTGTTGAAGGAGAAGCTAAGGTTTGTCCATCTTGTGGGAAAGAAAGCAATGTTTATTATGCACTTATACCTTATAGTATCGAGGATATAGAATACCTTTGCCCATTTTGTATCGCAAACGGTCAAGCGGCCAAAAAATTTGATGCGGAATTTATCCAAGATGCCGAGTGGCAGGGTGAATTGGATCCAGAAAAGAATCATCTACTTTTTTGTCAGACCCCAGGTTACTCTAGTTGGCAAGGAGAATATTGGCTTTCTTGTTGCCAAGATTATTGTGCTTACTTGGGTACAGTTGGAACTCGAGAATTGAAGGACATGGGAATCGCTGAGCAAGTCTTGGCAGACTATGAAGCGCGTGAAGAATATCAAGATATTGAAAAATACTTGGTTAAGGATGGATCTCTTTGCGGCTATCTTTTCAGATGCCTCCACTGTCAAAAATACCAGATTTGGGTTGATGCGGATTAATTTTTAACGATACAAGCAAATTAACATAAATTTCTTTGGAATTTTAACGACTAATCATTAATTTAATTTAAGAGTATGAAAATCGGAACATTTTATCTTAGTATACTTTTATCATCTATTAAATTATCATATGAAAAATAGGAGCTACTAAACTTAGTTCCTATTTTATTATTTAAAGGCAAATTTGAAATAGTTTTCAATTTTTAGGTATAGTAAAAATACGAACAAAAATGTAAATAATTTATAAAGTTTCCCCAAAATACTTTACAAATATGTGTAAACATGATATAGTTATAAAGCTTAGAAAATGAGAAGATGTTTTCTAGTAAATATAAACCCGAGTAAAAAATGCCTACGGACAGGCAGGGTTGAATGCCGAAGCGTGGTTGAAAAGCCACATTATTGATAGGGTTAAAAGCCTACTTTTATAAGTTGATGTTAGGACATTTGTCCTAATTCGTATAGATTTGTTAGTGTGGTGAAAGCACACGTCATCTTGTGAAACGATCAATAAAGTACGTAATATTTGCTACTAGAGAGTTAGGAAACATCAGGAACAGACATACTCAAAAGAAACAAACATAAACACGTCAGTAGATTGTAGAGCAGGTGCCAACCTGCTCTTTTTTCATAAGTATCCTTTAGAACCTTGCATGTCAAGGTGTAAAAAATATGATAAAGGAGTATGTCTTTATAATGTTAAATCAAAACCAAGCTCCCATCTATGAGGGGTTGGTCAAGTTACGAAAGAAAAGAATTGTACCATTCGATGTACCAGGTCACAAGCGGGGACGCGGTAACCCAGAATTAGTCGAACTTTTAGGGGAAAAATGTGTTGGTATAGATGTTAATTCGATGAAGCCTTTGGATAATCTAGGGCATCCCATTTCAATTATCCGAGAAGCAGAGGAGTTGGCAGCAGAAGCTTTTGGTGCAGCTCATGCCTTTTTAATGATCGGTGGAACAACATCATCAGTACAAACTATGATTCTTTCCACCTGTAAAGCGGGAGATAAGATCATCCTCCCTCGAAATGTCCATAAATCAGCCATCAACGCTCTAGTTTTATGTGGTGCTATTCCCATCTATATCGAGATGAGTGTGGATCCAAAAATCGGTATTGCACTGGGACTTGAAAATGAGCGTGTAGCACAAGCTATAAAGGACCATCCAGAGGCTAAGGCTATCC
Organism: Streptococcus sp. SM5; assembly: GCF_027497975.1. Classification (NCBI taxonomy): domain Bacteria; kingdom Bacillati; phylum Bacillota; class Bacilli; order Lactobacillales; family Streptococcaceae; genus Streptococcus; species Streptococcus sp. SM5. The sequence goes on from NZ_JAJNSC010000002.1 coordinate 223,192, forward strand.
TGATAAACAATCCAACCTACTATGGAATTTGTTCAGACCTTAAGGGACTAACAGAGATGGCTCACGCTGCAGGAATGAAAGTCTTAGTAGATGAAGCGCACGGGGCCCATCTACATTTTACAGATAAACTTCCCCTATCTGCTATGGACGCAGGAGCAGATATGTCAGCTGTATCTATGCATAAGTCTGGGGGCAGCTTGACTCAAAGTTCGCTTCTTTTAGTTGGTGATCAGATGAATCCTGAGTATGTACGTCAAATCATTAACCTGACACAGTCAACATCAGCATCTTACCTGTTAATGGCTAGTTTGGATGTTTCCCGTAGAAACTTAGCCCTTCGTGGAAAAGAGTCCTTTGAGAAGGTCATTGAGCTATCTGAGTACGCTCGTCGTGAAATCAATGCCATCGGTGGCTACTATGCCTACTCAAAAGAGCTAGTAGACGGTGTGTCAGTCTGTGATTTTGATGTAACCAAGCTGTCAGTCTACACTCAGGGGATTGGTCTAACAGGTATTGAAGTTTATGATCTCTTACGGGATGAATATGACATTCAGATTGAGTTTGGCGATATTGGGAATATCTTGGCCTACATTTCGATTGGTGACCGTATCCAAGACATTGAACGCTTGGTCGGTGCTCTAGCTGATATCAAGAGACTTTATTCTAGAGATGGAAAAGACTTGATTGCTGGCGAATATATCCAGCCTGAGTTGGTCCTATCTCCTCAGGAGGCCTTCTATGCAGAGAGAAGAAGCTTAACATTAGACGAGTCTGTTGGCCAAGTCTGTGGGGAATTTGTCATGTGCTATCCTCCAGGAATTCCAATCCTAGCGCCTGGTGAACGCATTACACGAGAAATTGTCGATTATATTCAATTTGCCAAAGAACGTGGTTGTTCCCTCCAAGGAACGGAAGATCCAGAGGTCAATCACATCAACGTCATTGAAAGAAAGGAGAACTAGATGGATTTATGGTTTTCTGAAGTTCATACTCCAGATGTGAAGTTAACGATGAGAACAGCAAAGCAACTGTATTCTGGTCAAAGTGAATGGCAGGATATTGAAGTATTAGATACACCAGCTTTTGGGAAAGTGTTAATTTTAAATGGGCATGTCTTGTTCTCAGATGCGGATGATTTCGTCTACAACGAAATGACAGTTCACGTTCCTATGGCTGTCCATCCAAATCCAAAGAAAGTCTTGGTTATTGGGGGTGGTGACGGTGGTGTTGCCCAAGTATTAACACTCTATCCTGAACTGGAGCAAATCGATATTGTGGAACCTGATGAAATGTTGGTAGAGGTTTGTAGAGAATACTTCCCAGATTTTGCTGCAGGACTTGATGACCCTCGTGTTACCATTTATTATCAAAATGGTCTGCGTTTTTTGAGAAACTGTGAAGATGACTACGACATTATCATCAATGATGCGACAGATCCATTTGGACATACAGAAGGTCTTTTTACAAAGGAATTTTACGGTAATAGTTACCGTGCTTTGAAAGAAGATGGTATTATGATTTACCAGCATGGTAGTCCTTTCTTTGACGAAGATGAGTCTGCTTGCCGGAGCATGCACCGCAAGGTCAATCAAGCCTTTCCAATCAGCCGAGTTTATCAGGCTCACATCCCAACCAGTCCTGCTGGCTATTGGTTATTTGGATTTGCGTCAAAAAAATACCACCCTGTCAAAGATTTTGATAAGGAAGGCTGGAAAAAACGCCAGCTATTCACAGAATACTATACTGCAAACTTACACATTGGTGCCTTTATGTTGCCAAAATACGTTGAGGACATTTTAGAAGAAGAGGAAGGAAAAAAATGAGTCGTTTATTAGTTATTGGATGTGGGGGAGTTGCCCAAGTTGCTATTTCAAAGATTTGCCAAGATAGCGATACTTTTAAAGAAATTATGATTGCCAGCCGTACCAAGTCAAAATGTGATGACTTGAAAGCTAAATTAGAGAGAAAAACAAGCACTAAAATTGAAACAGCTGCTCTTGATGCTGACAAGGTAGAAGAAGTGATTGCCTTGATTGAAAGCTACAAACCAGAAGCTGTTTTGAACGTGGCTCTACCGTACCAAGATTTGACTATTATGGACGCTTGTTTGGCAACGGGCGTTCACTATATCGATACTGCCAACTATGAGGCTGAGGACACAGAAGACCCTGAATGGCGTGCCATCTATGAGAAACGTTGCAAGGAACTTGGTTTTACAGCCTACTTTGACTACTCATGGCAATGGGCTTATCAAGAAAAATTTAAGGAAGCAGGCTTGACAGCTCTTCTTGGTTCTGGTTTTGACCCAGGTGTAACCAGCGTCTTTTCAGCATACGCCCTCAAACACTATTTTGATGAAATCCACTATATCGACATTTTAGACTGTAATGGTGGTGACCATGGTTATCCATTTGCGACAAACTTTAACCCAGAAATCAATCTCCGAGAGGTTTCTGCGCCAGGTTCTTACTGGGAAGATGGGAAATGGGTAGAAGTCGAAGCTATGTCTATCAAACGTGAGTATGATTTCCCTCAAGTTGGTCAAAAAGACATGTATCTCCTCCACCATGAAGAAATTGAATCGCTGGCTAAAAACATCCCAGGAGTTAAACGTATTCGTTTCTTCATGACTTTTGGCCAATCTTATCTAACGCACATGAAATGCTTGGAAAACGTTGGGCTCCTTCGTACTGATGCTATTAACTTTAACGGCCAAGAAATCGTGCCTATCCAATTCTTGAAAGCTTTGCTTCCAGATCCTGCAAGCCTTGGTCCACGCACAGTTGGTAAAACCAATATCGGATGTATCTTTACAGGTGTCAAAGATGGTGTTGAAAAGACCATTTACATCTACAATGTTTGTGACCATCAGGAATGCTACGCAGAAGTTGGTTCACAGGCTATCTCATACACAACAGGTGTTCCTGCTATGATTGGGACAAAATTAGTGATGGATGGCACTTGGAGACAACCTGGAGTGTATAATCTTGAAGAGTTGGATCCAGACCCATTCATGGAAGCTTTAAATAAATACGGTTTGCCATGGGTTGTGGTTGAAAATCCACAAATGGTGGACTAATGAAGTTAGAACAAGTACCAACACCTTCTTATATCATTGACTTAGGAAAATTAGAAGAGAATTGCCGCATTCTGCAAAAGGTTCAGGAAAAGGCAGGTTGTAAGGTTTTGCTAGCTCAAAAGGCTTATTCCCTCTATAAAACCTATCCTTTGATTAGCCAGTATCTTTCTGGTACAACGGCTAGTGGTCTCTATGAAGCTAGGTTAGCTAGAGAAGAGTTCCCAGGGGAAGTCCATGTTTTCGCGCCTGCTTTTAAAGAAGCAGATATGGAAGAGTTGCTTCAAATATCTGATCACATTGTTTTTAATTCGGAGAGACAACTACGAAAATACGGTCAAATTTGTCGTGAGGCTGGTATCAGTGTAGGTCTACGCCTCAATCCTCAGTGTTCTACTCAGGGAGATCACGCGCTCTATGACCCTTGTGCTCCTGGATCCCGTTTTGGAGTTACTCTAGATAAGATACCGAGTGATTTGCTGGACTTGGTGGACGGACTTCATTTCCACACTCTTTGTGAGCAAGGGGCAGATGATTTAGCGACAACTTTAAAAGCAGTGGAAGAGCAGTTTGGACAGTATTTGCATCACGTTAAATGGCTTAATATGGGTGGTGGACATCACATTACCCGAGCCGACTATGATGTAGACTTGCTGATTTCTGAGATTAAGCGAATTCGAGAAACCTATAATCTTGACGTCTATATTGAACCAGGAGAAGCGATTGCTCTTAATGCTGGTTATTTAGCTACTGAAGTCTTAGACATCGTTGAAAATGGGATTGAGACCTTAGTGCTAGACGCTTCAGCAAGCTGCCATATGCCTGATGTCCTTGAAATGCCTTATCGCCCACCATTGAGAGACGGTTTTGAAGCGAAAGAAAAAGCCTATACTTATAGACTTTCTTCCAATACCTGTCTAACAGGAGATATCATTGGTGACTATAGTTTTGAAAATCCAGTTGAAATTGGGGATCGACTTTACTTTGAGGACATGGCAATCTACTCCTTTGTCAAAAATAATACCTTTAACGGGATTGGACTTCCAAGTTTGTATGTGATGGATAAAGAGGGTGAATGCAGTTTAGTCAAGGCATTTGGTTACAAAGACTTTAAGGAGAGATTATCATAATGCACAGTCCAAAGAAATTAGGATATCGTATGCCAGCAGAGTATGAACCCCATCATGGAACTCTCATGATATGGCCTACTCGACCAGGGTCTTGGCCATTTCAAGGTAAGGCAGCTAAAAAAGCATTTAGCCAGATTATCAAAACCATTGCTCAAGAGGAAACAGTCTATCTTTTGGTGGAGGAGGACTATCTATCTGAAGCGCAATCCTATCTTGGAGACCAGGTCGTTTATCTAGATATCCCAACAAATGATGCCTGGGCTCGTGATACTGGTCCAACTATTCTCCTTAATGATAAAATGGAAAAGTTGGCGGTAGACTGGTCTTTCAATGCCTGGGGTGGCTCATATGATGGTCTTTATCAAGACTATGAAGCAGATGACCAAGTGGCCAGTCGCTTTGCAGAAGTTTTAGAGATACCTGTTTACGATGCCAAACCTTTTGTACTAGAAGGTGGAGCTATACACAGTGACGGTCAAGGAACCATACTTGTCACAGAAAGCTGCTTGCTCAGTCCTGGTCGTAATCCTCACCTGACTAAAGAGGAGATTGAAAAGAACTTACTAGAGAGTCTTGGTGCTGAAAAAGTCATCTGGCTTCCTTATGGTATTTATCAGGATGAAACCAACGAACACGTTGACAATGTGGCAGCCTTTGTTGGTCCAGCGGAGATTGTTTTAGCTTGGACGGACGACCAAGACGATCCCCAGTATGCCATGTCTGCAGCTGATCTAGCTCTTTTAGAGACGGAAACAGATGCAAAGGGGCGTTCCTTTACCATTCATAAACTTCCAATTCCGGCTCTTCATCAAGTAGTGACAGAAGAAGATTTGCCGGGCTATTCATATGAAGAAGGTGAAGAGGAGCGCTATGCTGGTGAGCGTTTAGCAGCATCCTATGTGAACTTCTATATCGCCAATAAGTCTGTCTTGGTGCCACAATTTCAAGATGTTAACGACCAAGTTGCCTTGGATATACTCAGCCAGTGTTTCCCAGACCGTGAAGTCGTAGGAATCCCTGCAAGAGATATTCTTTTAGGTGGTGGAAATATCCACTGTATTACCCAACAAATTCCAGAATAGGAGAAAAAGATGAGAAATGTAACGGTTGCAGCTATTCAGATGCAATGCGCTAAGGAAGTGGAAACGAATATCCAAACAGCTGAAGGTTTAGTCCGTCAAGCTGCTGAGCAAGGAGCCCAGATCATTCTTTTGCCTGAATTATTTGAACGTCCCTATTTCTGTCAGGAACGTCAATATGACTTCTACCAGTATGCCCAGTCGGTGACAGAGAATACGGCCATTCAGTATTTTAAAGAGATTGCCAAGGAACTAAAGGTCGTTTTACCAATCAGTTTCTATGAAAAAGATGGTAATGTCTTATATAATTCGATAGCTGTCATTGATGCTGATGGAGAAGTACTAGGAGTTTACCGCAAGACGCATATACCAGATGACCATTATTATCAAGAAAAATTCTTCTTTACTCCTGGAAATACTGGTTTTAAAGTTTGGGATACTCGCTACGCCAAGATCGGTATTGGGATCTGCTGGGATCAGTGGTTCCCTGAAACAGCCCGTTGCCTTGCTTTAAATGGTGCAGAATTGCTCTTTTATCCAACTGCCATCGGTTCAGAGCCTATTTTGGATACAGATAGTTGTGGGCATTGGCAACGTACCATGCAAGGGCACGCAGCAGCAAATATTGTGCCAGTTATTGCTGCTAATCGTTATGGTTTGGAAGAAGTCACTCCTTGCGAGGAAAATGGAGGACAAAGTTCAAGTCTGAATTTCTACGGTTCATCCTTTATGACCGATGAAACAGGAGCTATCTTGACTCAAGCAGATAGACAAGCTGAAGCAATCCTCTTAACCACTTATGACCTTGACAAGGGAGCAAATGAACGTCTTAACTGGGGTCTCTTTAGAGATAGAAGACCAGCCATGTATAAAGATATTGTGAAATGACAAAAGGCCTCTTGGAGGCTTTTTCTTTATATACTATATTAATTTTTGATAAAGTATTAGAAATCTGATAAAATGAACATAGTGTAAGAAGGATAAGAGATTGGGGAGCTCTTAATCAATTTTTCCTTGAAGAATTAAGTCGTGACTGAGGTTAGATATGGGAAAATGGACATGTAGATGCGGCCAAGCAATGAACGACCATCAAGCGCCTGATCCAAATGCTTATTCTGTATACTCGGATGAGTTGCTTGAGGATATTTTTAAAAATACTGACGAACATGATAGAATTACCTACGAAGACATTTCAGAGGCTTCTTTTTATATGTGGAAGTGCCCAAATTGCGGTAGTTTTATGGTCATTGACGAAGAGGATAATCCAGGTTGTTTCACTTTTTATGAGCGCCAGTTCAGTGCAAAAGTTGAACCACTTTTCGATCCTGATCAGGAGTTAAATATTGTAGTTGTTGAGTTTCAAGAAGGTGGAAATGGTTATACTTATATCTGTGACGACCCAACTATTCATGTCGGGCATGCTGTGATTGTTCCAACCGGGAAGGAAAATACTGAAAAAACTGCTTTAGTTGTCCAGAAGTATCATGCCCTATCAAAGGATATCACTTTTCCAGTCGAAAAGTTAAAACGTGTCATTCATAGGTATACAGATTTTGATCCACTGACTTCTACAATAGTTTGTGCAAATCTAGTTAAACATGGAAGGATTTTAGATGCTTGCTTGAAAAAAGTAAAAGTAGATTCTAAACAAATCTACAATGGAATCAAAACTCCCTTGGGACACTTTTGGTTAGAGTTAAATGGAGTTCCTATTCCAATGAAAATCTCACAAATACAAGCCAGAGATAAAAAGTATCAGGTGGATGTTGCCTTTTATATTAAACCCGCCAAAGTAAACTATAGAAAATTCTTTACTCTAGAGTTATGTGCAGATTTTGATATTGACGCCTCTCGTTGGATTGATGTTCTATCAGACGAAAATGTTTGGGGAAACACCTGGGAAATGAATGGCCTTCAATTTGGAATTACTGCAGGAGAGTCCCCAGAATTTGAAGATGAAATAGTTGCAAGAAAATTTAGCCGTATCCCACTTTATTATGACTGGCATCCAGAATTTGAAGACTATTATGGCTTTAGCCTAGCATGGAAAAAATACGAGTCTGATAGTGATTTGTCGATTTTTTTCTATACGACATAAAAGAAATGCTCGGTATTATTGTGTAAATTATAAAACAATATTTGAGATTTTTAGATGAAAAGTAATTTAATTTTACAAGAAAAAGTAGCCCAATTAGGCTACTTTTTTAAAATTCTTTATAAACATAAGGATTCTCTGGTTTGTCTACTTTGATGATAGACTGGACTTCAAGGATTGGGAGGATTTGCTTGAGTTCCTTGTGATAGTGATTGCTAATCTTACCTCTGACACTCACCCAAGTGTTATTGTCATACTGATTAGTGTTTCCTGTGGTCAAAAGTCCAAAAACTCCCGAATCAGCGATACAGTGCATGATGCCGAAGCGAAAGACAAATTGACTATCGGTATGATTAGGATCGTTATAGACAAAGCCAATAAACTCGATCTCTTTTCCTTCAAATTCATTTGGATAATCATAGATAGCCTCCATGACCTCCAGGTAATTTTCATCATTTATAACTATATTAGATTGAGCTAAGTATTTATCAGCAGTTTTCCGAATAATATTTTCATAAGCAGTCTTTGAATAAAATCTGCTCGTGTCCGGTTTGAGATACTGACTGCTAGTTCCTTCTCTTTCCTGAACTGACTTATCAATTCCTTCTGACAGAGGAAAATAATATCCTTTTGCCGATACTGTTTGTGAATCCAGAGTGACAGTTGGAAAGGTAAATCCAACTAACAAGGGTAAACTTAAGAGGGCAAAACTAGCAAGCTTGGCTGAAAAACTATGTAAGTGACTATGTTCTTTTAAACGCTTGAAGCAAATATAGGCTTGAACAATGGCTAGTAGCAAAGATAAAACCATAGTGATATAAGCCAGATAAGAGTAGTGGAGGTTTATATACTGATTGAGCTCACCTGATAGGTGCAGATAAAGGGTTAAGATAAAATAGCCCAATAAAATCAAAAATCGAATCATAGCATCACCCCGACTAGATAAGAATAGACAAGAACAACAAGAGTTACAATTGTCATGAATTGCCAAATAAAGCGAGTTTTTAGATAATTCTTCATCATGAGAAGGTTTTTGACATCAAGCATGGGACCTATAACCAGAAAGGCAAGCACTGGAGCAAAGCCAAAACTTGATAGAAGAGAAGATCCGATAAAAGCATCAGCTTCACTACAGAGTGATAGAAGGAAGGACAAGACCATCAGAAGAACAATCGCAAGTAGTGGTGTTGCGCTGATAGATGTCAGGATACGAGTTGGAACATAGACTTGGACTATGCTGGCAAAAAGACAGCCAAAGACCAAGTAACGCCCCATATCAAAGAATTCATCAATAGCTTGGATAATGACCTGAAGGATTTTTTGACTTTTAGTCAAGTGAGAAAAATCATGCTCATGGCAAGCCAATCTATTTTCCTTTTGAATAGGTTCCTCCCAGAAAAATCCAAGAAAGATACCCAATATCGTAGCAACGAGTATCGACCCAAATACTCTGAGCAAAACTATTTGAATTGAATTACCAAAGGCTGAATAAGTTGCAAAAAGTACGATAGGATTGATGATAGGAGCCGTTACTAGAAAAGGTACCGCTGTATAGCTAGGAACCTTCTTTTCTAAAAAGCGATTGATGATCGGAACGATTCCACACTCACAAGAGGGAAAGAGAAAACCGATGAAGCTACCAAAAAAGATTCTCCCCAAGCGATTTTTAGGGAGAAACTTATAGACCTTCTCAGGAGTCACATAGACTTCAATGGCACCAGAGATGATGCTACCGATTAAGACAAAGGGTAAAGCTTCAATGATAATTGAAAGAAAAATTGCGCCAGCTTGTAGCACACTAGAAGGTAAACTTTGAAAGAGTGTCATCTATTTTTTCTTTTCAGCCTTATCTTTCTTTTCTTTGTCATCTGGAAATGTTACTTGCTTTAAATCAGGTAGTTTAGCGAATTCTTCGAACATCTTATCTAAGTCATCAGTTTTTGTAAATTTAACAGCCATAAGTCATACCTCGATTCTTTTAGTTAACACTATTATACTATTATTTCTAAGAAATAGTTGGATTTTAAAACAAACATGGCTTTTATCTTTATAAAGTTGAAATAAAGCAACAAAATAATGAAAACAAGCTTTCCTGCTTATGGTATAATTGTTTCATGGATAAAAAATATGAAAAAATTTCCCAAGATTTGGGTGTAACCTTAAAGCAAATTGATACAGTCTTATCTTTGACAGCTGAAGGGGCTACGATTCCCTTTATCGCTCGTTATCGGAAAGACATGACTGGTAGCTTGGATGAAGTTGCTATTAAAGCTATTATCGACCTTGATAAAAGCCTAACTGCTCTCAATGATCGAAAAGAAGCAGTTTTATCAAAAATCAAAGAGCAAGGCAAGCTAACAAAGGAATTGGAAGAAGCAATTCTATCAGCTGAAAAACTCGCAGATGTAGAAGAACTCTATCTTCCCTATAAGGAGAAACGTCGGACCAAGGCAACGATTGCGCGTGAGGCTGGACTTTTTCCACTTGCTCGTTTAATTTTACAAAATGTTTCTAACCTAGAAAAAGAAGCAGAAGCATTTGTCTGTGAAGGTTTCGAAACTCCTCAAGAAGCTTTGGCTGGGGCTGTAGACATCTTGGTTGAAGCTCTCTCTGAAGATGTCAACTTGCGTTCAATGACCTATCAAGAAGTCCTTAGACATTCTAAGATTACATCTCAACTTAAAGACGAGAGTCTAGATGAAAAACAAGTCTTTCAGATTTATTATGACTTCTCAGAAACAGTTGCCAATATGCAGGGCTACCGTACGCTTGCCCTTAATCGTGGTGAGAAGCTAGGTGTTTTGAAGATTGGATTTGAGCATGCAGTTGATCGTATCCAAGCCTTCTTTGCTGCTCGTTTCAAGGTTAAGAATGCTTATATTGATGAAGTCATTCAGCAATCTGTTAAGAAAAAAGTATTACCAGCTATTGAGCGTCGTATTCGCACTGAACTAACAGAAAAGGCAGAAGAAGGAGCTATCCAACTCTTCTCAGAAAACCTTCGCAATCTTCTCCTTGTTGCTCCTCTTAAAGGGCGCGTGGTCCTTGGTTTTGACCCAGCCTTTCGTACAGGGGCCAAGCTTGCAGTCGTTGATGCAACTGGGAAGATGCTAACAACGCAAGTCATTTATCCCGTCAAACCAGCTTCAGCTCGTCAGATTGAAGAAGCAAAGAGAGATTTGGCAGATTTGATTGGTCAATATGGTGTGGAAATCATTGCCATCGGTAATGGTACTGCTAGTCGTGAGAGCGAAGCCTTTGTAGCTGAAGTACTTAAAGATTTTCCTGAGGTCAGCTATGTTATTGTAAATGAGAGCGGGGCATCTGTCTACTCAGCTAGTGAACTTGCTCGTCAAGAGTTTCCTGAGTTAACCGTTGAGAAACGCTCTGCTATTTCTATTGCTCGTCGCTTGCAAGACCCACTTGCTGAATTGGTTAAAATCGATCCCAAATCGATCGGTGTCGGTCAATATCAGCACGATGTTAGTCAGAAAAAACTATCTGAAAGTCTAGACTTTGTCGTAGATACAGTAGTTAACCAAGTCGGTGTCAATGTCAATACAGCTAGTCCAGCCTTACTTTCACATGTCGCAGGACTTAACAAAACGATATCTGAAAATATCGTGAAGTATCGTGAAGAAGAAGGTAAAATCACTTCACGCGCCCAAATCAAGAAAGTTCCTCGTTTAGGTGCTAAAGCGTTTGAACAGGCTGCCGGTTTCCTCCGTATCCCTGAAAGTAGCAATATCCTTGACAACACAGGTGTTCACCCGGAAAACTATGGTGCTGTCAAAGAACTCTTCAAACGTTTAGACATTAAAGACCTAAATGAAGAAGCGCAAGCTAAACTCAAATCTATTTCAATCAAGGAAATGGCCCAAGAATTAGACCTCGGTCAAGAAACACTTAAAGATATTATTGCAGACCTACTCAAACCAGGTCGTGATTTCCGTGATTCTTTTGATGCTCCAGTCCTACGTCAGGATGTCTTGGATATCAAAGACTTGAAAGTAGGCCAGAAGCTTGAGGGCGTTGTTCGTAATGTCGTTGACTTCGGTGCCTTTGTTGATATTGGTATTCACGAGGATGGCCTGATTCATATCTCTCACATGAGCAAGAAATTCATCAAGCATCCGAGTCAAGTCGTTTCAGTTGGTGATTTGGTAACCGTTTGGGTGAAGAAAATCGATGTCCAACGTGAAAAAGTAAATCTGTCGCTCCTTGCACCAGATGAATCTAACTAATTACGTTAGGCAAGTCTCTTTAGAAGACTTCGGAAAACCTTTCAAACACCAAGCTCAATGGAATACTCGTCTGCGGTCGACAGGTGGACGATTTTTCCCTCAAGATGGTCATTTGGATTTTAATCCTAAAGTCTATCAAGAACTTGGTTTGGATGTGTTTCGAAAGATTGTCCGTCACGAACTCTGTCATTATCATCTCTATTATGATGGAAAAGGGTATAAACATAAGGATTTGGCTTTTAAGGAACTGTTAAAAGAAGTGGATGGACTCCGCTTTGTTCCTCCCTTATCAAGCGCTCGTCAAAAACCAGTTTTGATTTATAAATGTCACTCTTGTGGCCAAGCTTATCAGAGAAAACGTCGAATTGATACAAAACGTTATCGATGTGGTCTTTGTCATGGGAAGCTCATCCTACAAAATCAGCCCAAGGACTGATGCGGGGTGTTTTAGTTCATGTTATACTAATTTCAAGAATACCGAAAGAGGTACAAATCATGAATACAAAATTTTATAAGATGAGACGAAATCGTATGTTATCAGGAGTTCTGGCTGGTATATCGGATAAATGGAATTTCGATGTAACCCTAGTTCGTTTCCTATTTGCAATCTTTACAATTGCAAACTTTGGAATTGGGGTCATTATTTATATCATTCTAGCATCTATTTTACCTACTAAAGAAGATATCGAAGCTGAAATGTATGGAACAGGACCACGTAAGATTAAAGAAGCTGAACCAATCAATGATGATGAAGGTTGGTTTTGGTAGTTCTTATTAATTATTTATGTTTAGATAATAAAAAAGATACCTCACGGTATCTTTTTTAAATACTAAACAATTGGCCAAAGAGATAGGTAACTCCCATGGTTAAAAGACCGATACAAAGGTTACGAATCATGGCTGTTTTGGTTGGGGCTTTCCCAAGTTTTGCACTGGTGTAACCTGTGATTAATAGAGAAATCGCAACGATAAAGACAGTTGCAGGAATTCGATAGTCACTTGGAAAAACAATAATTGATAGCATTGGTGGAAGACTACCAAGAACAAAAGCGATGAAGCTAGATGCTGCAGCATGCCAAGGATTGGTGAATTCTTCATACTCGATCCCGTATTTTTCTTCGACTAGCGCCTTAAGTGGATTTTTTAGAAAAGCTTTGTTAACTAATAGTTGAGCTGAAGTTTCACACTCACCATTTTGAAGATAAGCTGCATAGAGAGATTTCTTTGCAGCATCCATATCTTTATCCAAAAGTAGTTGTTCACGGGCTACAGCAGCTTCCTCTGTGTCTTTTTGAGTAGATACAGATACATATTCACCTCCAGCCATAGAGAAGGCACCCGCCAAGATGGCAGCCAAACCTGAAAGAAAGATTATCCAGATATTAGTTGTAGCACTCGCTACCCCGATAACAACTCCAGCGATAGAGATAATTCCATCATTTGCTCCCAGTACACCAGCACGTAAAATATTTAAACGACCAGCAAAGTTTGTATCTATTTCATGTGTATTTTCCGACATAATGTTCTCCTTTATATCTATTATAAAATAAAGGAGTAGTGATGACAAACTTTTCAAACTCTCTGAAAAAAGTTCTACAATTCTAATAAAGTCATATATAAACTCAAAAGCCATAGCTATTTCTTATGCCAATATATAACAAAGATGTATTTGTAACCTGTTTACTTAGATGATACAATTAGTTTAATGAAAACTTTGGAGGTCTCACAATGACTCGTGAATTTAAATTTGAAACACTACAATTGCATGCAGGACAAGTGGTAGATGCTACTACCAAGTCTCGTGCTGTCCCTATTTATCAAACAACATCTTTTGTATTTGAAGATACACAGGAGGGTGCAGACCTTTTTGCCCTTCAAAAAGCTGGAAATATCTATACTCGTATTACCAATCCAACAACTTCAGCCTTTGAAGAGCGTATTGCAGCTCTTGAAGGCGGAGTAGGGGCACTTGCCACAGCTTCTGGGATGGCAGCTCTTACTTATACTATCCTTGGACTTGCTCACGCAGGTGATCATGTTGTTGCAGCTTCAACTATCTACGGTGGGACCTTTAACCTTTTGAAAGAAACCCTTCCTCGTTACGGAATCACCACAACTTTTGTTGATATTGATAATCTAGAAGAAGTAGAGGCAGCGATTAAAGATAATACAAAACTTGTTTTGATTGAAACTTTGGGTAATCCAGTTATCAACATTCCTGATATCGAAAAAATTGCTGAAATTGCCCACAAACACCAAATTCCTTTAGTTTCTGACAATACATTTGCAACACCATATCTCATTAATGTCTTTTCACACGGTGTAGATATCTCAGTTCACTCGGCAACTAAGTTTATCGGTGGTCACGGTACAACTATTGGTGGTGTCATCGTTGATAGCGGTAAATTTGACTGGGCTGCTTCAGGGAAATTCCCTCAATTAGTCGAAGAAGATCCAAGCTACCATAATTTAAGCTATACTCGTGATGTAGGTGCTGCAGCCTTTATTGTTGCTGCTCGTGTTCAATTGCTTCGTGATATGGGAGCTGCCCTATCACCATTTAACTCATTCTTGCTCTTGCAAGGTCTTGAAACACTTTCTCTCCGTGTAGAACGCCATGTTCAAAATGCTGAAAAAATCGTTGATTTCCTTGTTAATCACCCAAAAGTTGAAAAGGTAAACTATCCAAAACTTGCAGATAGTCCTTACCATGCCTTGGCTGAAAAATACTTACCAAAAGGTGTTGGTTCAATCTTTACTTTCCACGTTAAAGGTGGAGAAGCAGAAGCACGTAAGGTTATTGACAGCTTAGAAATCTTCTCAAACCTGGCAAACGTGGCAGATGCAAAATCATTGGTCGTTCATCCCGCAACTACAACACATGCTCAATTGTCTGACTTTGATCTAGAAGCAGCAGGAGTAACTAAAAATCAAATCCGCCTTTCTATCGGTCTTGAAAATGTCGATGATTTAATTGAAGATTTACGACTAGCGCTTGAAAAAATCTAAAAATAACTAGTTTTTATCGAATTAAAGATCCTTCTCACGAATAATAAAGTGAGGAGGATTTTTATGTATAGTATTTCATTTCAAGAAGATTCACTATTACCAAGAGAGAGACTAGTCAGAGAGGGAGTAGAAGTACTCAGCAATCAAGAATTACTGGCAATATTACTAAGGACAGGAACGAAACAGGCCAATGTTTTTGAAATAGCACAGAAGGTCTTAAATCAGCTAACCTGTTTAACTGAACTAAAAAGAATGAGTCTACAGGAATTGCAGACTCTATCGGGTATTGGACGTGTTAAGGCAATAGAATTACAAGCTGTAATCGAATTAGGCTACCGTATCCATAAAAGGGAAACGGTGGAAATGGAGAGCATTCTTAGCAGTCGTAAATTAGCAATAAAGATGCAAGCTGAGCTTGGAGATAAAAAACAAGAGCACCTAGTGGCGCTCTATCTGAATACTCAAAATCAAATCATTCATCAGCAGACTATTTTTATAGGATCTGCTACGAGAAGTATTGCTGAACCAAGGGAGATTCTACATTACGCCTTAAAACATATGGCTACTTCTATAATTTTGGTCCACAATCATCCATCAGGGGCAGTAGTTCCTAGTCCAAATGATGACCATGTAACAAAACTTGTTAAAGAAGCCTGTGACTTAATGGGTTTAGTCTTATTGGATCATCTAATTGTTTCATATTCTGATTATTTTAGTTACCGTGAGAAGACAGATATGATATAAAAAAAACCTGTATCATATACAGGTTTACAATTCATTGACGACATAGTCGAAAAGTGTTTTATCTTTGGGACGATTTTCAAAAAGAAATTCTGGATGCCATTGAACACCAAGATAGGGGAAGCCGTCTGTAGTTGTAACAGCCTCGATAATGCCATCTTTAGGATCATGAGCTACAACCTTTAGATTCGGAGCTAAATCTTTAATGCTTTGATGGTGGAAAGAATTGATATGAGAGATTTCCCCATAGATTTCTCGAAGAATAGTATCTGGTTCGGTGACAAGTCTCTGAGTTGTATACTCAGCAGAAGTATCCTGCCAATGATCCTCAATATCTTGATAGAGAGAACCACCCATAGCGACATTAAAAAGTTGAGTTCCACGACAGACAGAGAAAATGGGTTTCTTTTGTTTGATAGCCTCTTTGATGAGTGCTAGTTCAAAAATATCTCTTTGTAGATGGTAGTCATCGCTATCTATTGTTTTTTCTTCACCATAAAATTTAGGATCTACATTTTGACCGCCAGTAAGAATTAGCTTGTCAACCATTGTTACATAATGAGAAGCCATTTCTTCATCACCAATTGGTAGGATAATGGGAATTCCTCCAGCTTCCTTAACACCTTCAACAAAACCTTTGGCAGCATAACTCATCATAAGATTATCATCTGGATGCGGGGTTTCATTTCCTGTAATCCCAATAACTGGTTTATTCATAAATACTTACACTTTCTAATCCTCTTTACGCATAAAATAGAGGAGAGTTTGCAATTCACTAGTCAAATCAACATATTGCACAACAACATCTTTAGGTAGATGAAGGTGTACTGGAGAAAAACTGAGAATCCCTTTAATACCAGCATCAACTAAGATATTAGCAACCTCTTGTGATTTTACACTAGGGACAGTCAAGATAGCAGTTTTTACGTCAGCATCTTTAATTTTATCTTTAATTTGAGAAATACCATAAATTGGAATACCATCCTTTGTAACGGTTCCTACTTCAGGATGATCATCCAAATCAAAGGCCATGATGATTTTCATTTTATTACGTTCATGGAAGCGGTAGTGGAGGAGCGCATGTCCCATATTCCCAATACCAACTAACATAACATTGGTGACTGAATTATCATTTAAAAGATCTGCAAAAAAAGTCATTAGTTTGTTGACATCATATCCAAATCCACGCCGCCCAAGCTCACCAAAGTATGAAAAATCACGTCTAACAGTTGCAGAGTCGATGCCAATAGCTTCAGCAATCTGTTTAGAATTAACTCTTTCCATTCTTTCCCCATTGAAACGTTTAAAAATTCTGTAGTATAGAGAAAGTCTTTTCGCTGTAGCTTTAGGAATATCAAATTGTTTTTCTTTCACAATATCACAACCTTTCTATCTTCTATTTTAAAGCAACTTTGTGAAAAATGCAACATATATAATAAAAAACTAAGAAATATCTTAGTTTAATTTATTAAAATCAAAAGTTGTCAGAAATCGATATAAATCACCGATATATCCCTGATAGATCACCTTATCTAGATAGCTAAGAGAAGTCACTTCATAGAAATCAGGTAATGTAACACATCCAGACAAGGATAACATTAGTTCATCATAATCTTGATAAGTTAAAGTCCGTTCAACTTGATAAGCATCTAAATAAGTGAGTCGAAACATTATTCTATCCTTCTATTTTTCAGTTTTGGTAAATACACCACGTTCTACCAAACTATCCATTAAGAAATAGAACTTTTCTTGATGGATTTTATGATCATCAGATTTGAAGATATCAACCAAGCGTAAGCCGAACTTATCAGTAATATTGATTTTAGCACCTGTTAGGTCTTTGTTAATAACAATCTTAAGTTGGAAGCCTTCGCCACTATTTGGAACTTTCTCAAGAAGGCGAGTTAATTCATAGTTACCAACCTTAGTTTCATAAAAAGTGTTATCTTTAAGTGTAAACTTTTTGATAGAAGGGCTAACAGTGTATTCGTAACGACAATTTTTTAGTTGAATAGTTTTTTCAAATGCCATTTATTAATCTCCAATTATTTCTTTTAATGTGTTTACAAGCTGAATAATCTCTTCCTCTGTATTCTGAGGTGACAAACTAATGCGGACTGACTCATGAAGACGATCCGAATCATTTCCATAGTATGCTTTTAGGACATGACTTATTTGTACAATTCCTGCTGTACAAGCTGAACCTGTGGATATAGAAATGCCAGCTAAGTCCATTCGAAGTAGAAGTAAATCATTTTTTTGTCCTGGAAAACCAAGGTTTAGGACATAAGGAAGTTGTTCTTTCCCATGATTGATGTAGTAGTTCAAGCTACTAATCTTAGCTAAAAATAGGTCCTTTAATCTCTGTACAGCTTGAAAGTTTTCAGTTTGTTTAGATAATTCTTCTTTTAGGGCAGCAACCATTCCTACGATTGCTGGAAGATTTTCTGTACCTGCTCTTTTTTTATGTTCCTGATCTCCGCCATGGATGTAGGAATCAAAGTCCATAGTAGAAGCATAAAGGAAACCCACGCCTTTTGGCCCATGGAATTTATGCCCAGACGCTGAAAGAAAGTCAATTCCTAACTCTTCTGGTTTGATAGTTAGTTTACCTACAGCCTGAACAGCATCAACGTGATAGACTGCTGAGTGATTTCTTAAGACCTCTCCAATTTCAGTAATAGGCAAAATAGTTCCAGTTTCATTATTTACATACATGGTAGATACTAGAATAGTATCATCACGAAGCGCATCTTTCACTTGTTTCGCAGTAATCTCCTGATCATTAGGCTGCAAAACAGTCACTTCAAAACCAAAATTTTCTACAAGATACTCGATTGGTTCAAGAACAGAGTGATGTTCGATAGCGGTAGTGATAATATGTTTCCCTTTGTGCTGGTGTCTGAGGCAGTAACCAATAATAGCTGTATTGTTACTCTCTGTACCTCCAGCAGTGAA
Source organism: Streptococcus sp. SM5 (assembly GCF_027497975.1). Lineage (NCBI taxonomy): Bacteria > Bacillati > Bacillota > Bacilli > Lactobacillales > Streptococcaceae > Streptococcus > Streptococcus sp. SM5. Next base: position 241,524 of record NZ_JAJNSC010000002.1, read on the forward strand.
AAAAATATGTTGAGGTTTCGTACCTAATAATTCAGCCAAGTCTTGGCGAGCTTGTCGTAATAATTTGCCAGCTTGACGACCATGACTGTGAATACTTGAAGCATTTCCATAAATATCTTGCATGACTTGTGTCATAGCAGAAATAGCTGCTGGTGACATTGGAGTCGTAGCAGCATTATCCAAATAAATCAAAAGATCACCTTTTCTATTTATTTAAATAGTGGACTAACTGGTTTTCTCTCATGAATACGTACCATAGCATCACCAATCAACTCACTTGCAGTGATGTATTTTACATTCTTAGGGGTTTTACCTTGAGTAGCCACTGAGTCAGTAACAAGGATTTCTTTAATATTGCTAGCATCCAATAAATCTGCAGCGTCATCAACAAATAGTCCATGGCTTGAAACTGCATAAATCTCTGTAGCACCTTCTCTTTCAACAATTTTAGCTGCTTCAGAGAAAGTACGACCAGAATTCAAAATATCATCAATTAGGATAGCTTTTTTACCTTCTACTTCACCGATAATATAGCCTTGGTTGCGTTCTGAATCATCCTGAGCATAGTCGATAATTGCGATTGGAGCATCAAGGTATTCAGCAAGGCTACGTGCTCGTTTAACACCAGAATTTTTTGGACTAACGACAACCACATCTGGTCCAACAAGTCCTTTATCACAATAGTGTTTAGCAAATAGAGGAACTGTATATAGATTGTCAACAGGGATATCGAAGAAGCCTTGCACCTGAACAGCATGCAAGTCCAAAGTTAGTACACGGCTTACGCCTGCTTTCACCAACATGTTAGCAACTAGTTTAGCTGTCAAAGGTTCACGGGAAGAAGCGATACGGTCTTGACGAGCATACCCAAAATACGGAAGAACAACGTTAATAGTGTTTGCACTTGCACGAACACAGGCATCAACTGTGATTAAAAGTTCCATCAAATGGTCGCTAACAGGATAAGAAGTAGACTGAATGATATAAACATCGTATCCACGAACACTTTCTTCGATATTGACTTGAATTTCTCCATCAGAGAACTGACGAGAAGAAATTCTACCGAGAGGTACTCCAGCAGCGTCTGCAATCTTTTGTGCAATTTCCTTATTTGAGTTGAGAGCGAAAAGCTTCATGTTTTTTGTATCTGACATTGATAAACCGTCCTCTATAATTATCTGAATCTTTTTCAAATGAAAAAGATTTCAATTATTTTTATCCCTTCTATTCTACCAAAAAAAGTTTATATTTTCAGTCTTTTTTGCTTTTTTCTATAAATCGAACTAATTTAGATGGTGCCTTCTGGTATTCTATATGATTCTTTTCTAAAAAAGATTGAAAATCCATAGTTCCCTTAGCCTCATCAGCAACTTCTAATTCGAGTTCATAATCAGTAACATCGAAATAGTGACTTTCATCAAGAGCCATCAAACCAATGTCCGTCTCTTTTTCAAAACGAACGGTCGTTAAACACCCTAAAACAAGCCATTCTGTAATTTGAATACCACGATTATTTAATTCTTGAAGTACTAAACCATCCGGTATAAGAGCTTGTTCTATAGAATCCTTAGCTTGTTCAAGGTTAAGTTCTTGATTGTATTCCATATTGCCTACAGCCTGAGGAATTTTTATAGTTAATTCAGCGCTATCTTCAAAAGTCCGAATACGCATGGCTATCTTATTGCTACGTAGCCTATAGTCACAAGTATCTATGTAGTAGTTGTTTTGCGTAATAGGAGTAATATCCGAAAAATATTCTTTTAATTTTATATAGTCTTCTTTTTTTAGAAGAGTTTTTAATTCTATTTCTAAATGTTTCATTTTGAGAACCTTTTATTTTGTTTGAAAGCGATTTATGGTATAATAATAACTGTATTTATTGTATATGATTTTTGCATGAAAATCAAAGAGTAAATGAATATTGTAGCTAAAGAGAGGTGAATCTATAACATATATGATTACTGAATGGGAAGAATTTTTAGATCCTTACATTCAAGCTGTTGGCGAGTTAAAAATTAAACTACGAGGGATTCGAAAACAGTACCGTAAGCAAAATAGACATTCACCAATTGAGTTTGTAACGGGACGTGTTAAACCTATCGAAAGTATCAAAGAAAAAATGATTCGTCGTGGAATTAGCTATGATACCTTAGAACAAGATTTACAAGATATCGCTGGCTTACGAGTTATGGTTCAGTTTGTAGATGACGTTCAGGAAGTTGTCTCAATTCTGCATAAAAGACAGGACATGAGAATTATCCAAGAACGTGACTACATCAAACATCGTAAACCTTCAGGATACCGTTCTTATCATCTAATCATCGAGTACACAGTTGATACGATTAATGGTTCAAAGACAATTTTGGCTGAAATTCAAATCCGTACCTTGGCCATGAATTTTTGGGCTACAATTGAACACTCTCTCAACTATAAGTATCAAGGAGATTTTCCAGAGGAAATAAAAGAACGCTTGGAAATAACAGCTAGAATTTCTCACCAGCTAGATGAGGAAATGAGCAAGATTCGAGATGACATTCAAGAAGCACAAGCACTCTTTGATCCTTTGCATCGGAAATTAAATGACGGGGTAGGAAATAGTGACGATACAGATGAAGAATACAGGTAAAAGGGTTGATCTGATCGCCAACCGTAAACCTCAAAGTAGAAAAGTGTTGTACGAACTCAAGGATCGTTTGAAGAAGCATAATTTTATACTTAACGATAAAAATCCTGATATTGTTATCTCCATTGGAGGAGATGGAATGCTTCTATCTGCTTTTCACAAGTATGAAGATCAGTTAGATAAGGTTCGTTTTGTTGGGGTTCATACGGGACATCTTGGTTTCTATACTGATTATAGAGACTTTGAATTAGATCAGCTAGTTACTAATTTACAGTTGGATACAGGAGCTAAGGTTTCGTATCCATTATTAAATGTCAAAATTTATCTAGAAAATGGTGAAGTTAAAATCTTCCGTGCTCTAAACGAAGCTAGTATTCGTAGAGCAGATCGAACTATGGTTGCTGATGTCGTGATAAATCACGTCCCCTTCGAACGCTTTCGAGGTGATGGATTGACTGTATCAACTCCAACAGGAAGTACAGCCTATAATAAATCACTCGGAGGAGCAGTCTTACATCCGACGATTGAAGCGCTTCAATTAGCTGAAATAGCTAGCCTTAATAATCGGATCTATCGTACCTTAGGTTCATCAATCATCGTGCCTAAAAAGGATAAAATTGAAGTTATTCCAATTCGAAATGACTTTCATACGATTTCTATTGACAACAGTATTTACTCTTTCCGTAATATCGAAAGAATTGAATACCAGATTGATCACCACAAGATTCACTTCGTGGCTACTCCAAGTCACACGAGTTTCTGGAACCGTGTAAAGGATGCCTTTATCGGCGAGGTTGATGAGCAATGAGATTTGAGTTTATTGCTGATGAGCACGTTAAGGTAAAAACCTTTCTCAGAAAACATGAAGTTTCCAAAGGCTTGTTGGCTAAAATTAAATTTCGAGGTGGAGATATTCGAGTTAATGGCCAATCACAAAATGCAACCTATTTATTAGATATTGGGGATCAAGTAGTCATTGACATTCCTCCAGAGGAAGGGTTTGAAACACTGGAAGCCATAGATTATCCCTTGGATATTTTGTTTGAGGATGACCACTTTCTAATTCTAAATAAACCATTTGGTGTGGCTTCTATTCCTAGTGTTAATCACTCCAATACCATTGCTAATTTTATTAAAGGTTACTATGTAAAACAAAATTACGAGAATCAGCAAGTTCACATTGTAACTAGGCTAGATAGAGATACATCTGGTTTGATGCTATTTGCTAAACATGGATATGCTCATGCAAGGCTAGATAAACAACTTCAGAAAAAAAGTATCGAAAAACGGTACTTTGCTCTTGTAAAAGGAGCAGGTGTTTTAGAGCCAGAAGGAAATATCATAGCTCCCATTGCGAGAGACGAAGATTCTATCATCACAAGGAGGGTAGCAAAGGGTGGTAAATATGCTCATACAGAATACAAGATTATAGCATCCTATGGAGATATCCATTTAGTCGATATTCGATTGCATACTGGGAGAACACACCAAATTCGTGTTCATTTTTCACATATTGGTTTTCCCTTACTTGGGGATGACCTCTATGGTGGAAGTCTAGAGCATGGCATACAGCGTCAAGCTCTACATTGCCATTTCTTATCTTTTTATCATCCATTTCTTGAAGAACAGTTGGAACTATCATCCCCACTGCCAGATGATTTTAAGAATTTAATAACTAAGTTATCAATTAATTAATATTAAAGGAGAAAACTCATGGAAGTTTTTGAAAGTCTAAAAACCAACCTAGTTGGTAAAAATGTACGCATTGTTCTCCCTGAAGGGAAAGAACCCCGTATCCTCCAAGCTACAAAACGTTTGGTTAAAGAAACAGATGTTATCCCAGTTTTGCTTGGTAAACCTGAAAAAATCAAAATCTACCTTGAAATCGAAGGAATTCATGAGGGTTATGAAGTCATCGACCCAGATCATTACGCTAAATTTGACGATATGGTTGCTTCTCTTGTAGAACGTCGTAACGGTAAGATAACAGAAGAAGAAGCTGCTAGACTCTTACGTGAAGATGTAAACTACTTTGGTGTAATGCTAGTATATATGGGCTTGGTAGACGGTATGGTTTCAGGTGCTCTTCACTCAACTGCTGCAACAGTTCGTCCAGCACTTCAAATCATTAAAACTCGTCCAAATGTAACTCGTACTTCAGGTGCTTTCTTGATGACTCGTGGTTCAGAACGTTACCTTTTCGGAGACTGTGCAATCAACATTAATCCTGATGCAGATGCCCTAGCTGAAATTGCTATTAACTCAGCAATCACAGCTAAAATGTTTGGTATCGAGCCAAAAATTGCAATGTTGAGTTACTCAAGTAAAGGTTCTGGTTTCGGTGAAAACGTTGATAAAGTGGTAGCAGCTACTAAACGTGCACACGAATTGCGTCCTGACCTTGAAATTGATGGAGAATTGCAATTTGACGCTGCCTTCCACCCTGAAACAGCAGCTTTGAAAGCTCCAGGAAGTAAAGTGGCTGGACAAGCAACTGTCTTCATCTTCCCAAGTATCGAAGCAGGAAATATCGGTTACAAGATTGCAGAACGTCTAGGTGGTTTCTCAGCTGTAGGACCTGTTTTACAAGGTTTGAATAAGCCAGTTAATGACCTTTCACGTGGATGTAGCTCAGATGACGTGTATAACCTTACACTCATCACTGCTGCACAAGCGATTCACCAATAAAATTTCCAAAGCCCCACTTTTTGAGAGGGGCTTTTTGAGTCTTTTAACTAACAAAGCCTCTGCAAATCTAGCTAAATTATGGTAAAATAGACAGTGATCATCAATGATTTATTAATTAAGTTTGTATGAAGAAAAGGAAATAGAATGGCTATTATTCAATGGTTTCCTGGTCACATGTCCAAAGCAAGAAGACAGGTCCAGGAGAATTTAAAATTTGTTGATTTTGTGACTATTTTGGTAGATGCACGTTTACCCTTGTCAAGTCAAAATCCAATGCTAACTAAAATTGTAGGAGATAAGCCAAGACTCTTAATTTTAAACAAGGCAGATCTTGCAGATCCAATTTTAACGAAAGAGTGGCGTCAACACTTTGAAGCACAAGGAATCCAAACACTAGCCATTAATTCAAAAGAGCAAGTTACAGTTAAAGTGGTTACAGACGCAGCCAAAAAGCTTATGGCAGATAAAATTGCTCGTCAAAAAGAGCGTGGTATCCAAATTGAAACCTTGCGTACCATGATTATCGGTATTCCAAATGCTGGTAAATCAACACTGATGAACCGTTTAGCTGGTAAGAAAATCGCTGTTGTTGGTAATAAACCAGGTGTTACTAAGGGTCAACAATGGCTTAAAACCAATAAAGATCTTGAAATCTTGGATACTCCTGGTATTCTTTGGCCAAAATTTGAAGATGAAACTGTTGCACTCAAGCTTGCATTGACTGGAGCTATCAAAGACCAATTGCTTCCAATGGATGAAGTAACTATTTTTGGTATCAATTATTTTAAAAATCATTATCCGGAAAGACTGCAAGAACGCTTTAAACAAATGAATCTGGAAGATGAAGCTCCAGAGATCATTATGGATATGACACGTAACCTTGGTTTCCGTGATGATTACGATCGCTTCTATAATCTTTTTGTTAAAGAAGTTCGTGACGGAAAACTAGGTAACTACACCTTAGATACATTGGATGATCTCAATGGCAACGATTAAAGAAATAAAAGAAGAATTAGCAATTATAAAAGACTTAGATAATCCAGTCTTTAAAGAATTAGAAAAAGATTCTCGTTCAGGTGTCCAAAAGGAAATTCAAAAACGAAAACAAGCTATCCAAGCTGAAATTGACGAAAATAGTCGTTTGGAATCTATGTTATCTTATGAGAAAGAACTTTATGCTCAAGGGATTAAACTGATTGCTGGTGTAGATGAGGTTGGACGTGGTCCTCTAGCTGGTCCAGTAGTAGCTGCTGCAGTAATTTTACCTCAAAATTGCAAGATTAAAGGCTTGAATGACAGTAAAAAAATTCCAAAGAAAAAACACGAGGAAATTTTTCAGGCTGTCAAAGAGAAAGCCTTAGCAATAGGTATTGGTATTATGGATAACCAAGTGATTGACAAAGTTAATATCTATGAAGCGACTAAACTAGCCATGAAAGAAGCTGTATCTCAATTGCAGATTAAGCCAGAACACTTATTAATTGATGCCATGGAGTTGGACTTACCTATTTCACAGACATCTATTATAAAGGGAGATGCTAATTCTTTATCTATAGCTGCAGCATCCATTATTGCTAAGGTAACTAGAGATAATTTGATGAACCATTATGACCAGGAATTCCCAGGTTATGATTTTGGTCAAAATGCGGGTTACGGAACAACTAAACACTTGGAAGGTATCGCTAAACTAGGTATTACACCAATTCACAGAACTAGCTTTGAACCGATTAAGTCATTAGTAACAAAAGGTAAATAAAGTTTATACAGAGGAAGGTTTTATGGAGGAATCATCACGTAAACTGAGGTCAAAAAATGAATTTGAGTTTGCTTCGAGCTCTATCTTGTCACAGGTTGCTCGAGGAATATTAGTTGGTCTTATAGTCGGAGTTATTGTAGGGTCATTCCGATTCTTTATCGAAGAAACTTTCCATTTTGTCCAATACCTCTATAAAGACCAGTCCAACTGGTTAAAGAGCTTATCAATCATAGGTATTCTATACATCTTTATTATTTGGTTAAGTGCAAAATTAACAAGGTCTGAAAAAGATATCAAGGGCTCAGGAATTCCTCAAGTTGAAGCTGAGTTAAAAGGTCTGATGTCTCTTAATTGGTGGAGTGTTCTATGGAAAAAATATATCCTAGGAACTCTAGCAATAGCAAGCGGACTCATGTTGGGTCGTGAAGGACCAAGTATACAACTAGGAGCTGTTGGTGGAAAAGGGATTGCCAAATGGTTAAAAGCTAGCCCTGTTGAAGAGCGTTCCCTGATAGCGAGTGGTGCCGCAGCTGGACTTGCAGCAGCTTTTAACGCACCTATAGCTGGTCTCCTTTTTGTTGTAGAAGAAGTTTATCATCATTTTTCAAGATTTTTCTGGGTTTCTACCCTGGCAGCTAGTCTTGTAGCAAACTTTGTTTCACTATTAATGTTTGGTCTAACACCTGTTTTAGATATGCCTGACCATATTCCTCAGATGAGTCTGGATCAATATTGGATTTATCTAGTGATGGGTATTATTCTAGGTGTGTCAGGTTATCTATACGAGAAGGCTGTCCTAAATGTTTCTCTAGTCTATGATTGGATTGGAAAAAATCTTCATCTTGACCGAGCTTATTACCCTTTACTTGCTTTTATCCTTATCATTCCAATTGGATTATATCTCCCTCAAATCTTAGGAGGAGGGAACCAATTAATTCTTTCATTAACTGAGAAAAGCTTTACCTTCCAGGCTTTGTTAGCATACTTTATTATTCGATTTATTTGGAGTATGATTAGTTACGGAAGTGGACTTCCAGGAGGAATTTTTCTACCAATTTTAGCGCTTGGATCACTTTTAGGTGCACTAATTGGTACAATTTGTCTTCATTTTGGTTTGATTAGTCAAGAACAATTTCCAATCTTCATCATACTCGGTATGAGCGGATACTTTGGCGCTATTTCTAAAGCTCCTTTAACAGCAATGATTCTGGTAACAGAAATGGTTGGTGATATTCGTAATCTTATGCCCCTAGGTCTTGTAACATTGGTGGCATACATTATCATGGATTTACTAAAAGGGGCTCCAGTATATGAAGCCATGTTAGAAAAAATGCTTCCTGAAGAAGTAGATGATCATGGAGAAGTCACCCTAATAGAAATCCCAGTATCTGAGAAAATAGCTGGTAAACAAGTGCATGAGCTTAACTTACCTGCAAATGTCCTCATTACAACACAAATACATAATGGAAAAAGTCAAACCGTTAATGGCGCAACAAGAATGTATCTAGGTGACATGATTCATTTGGTAATTCCAAAAAATGAAATTGGAAATGTTAGAGATTTATTGTTGTAGAATTAGTAGTTTACATAACTTATGTTATGTCTCCGTATATATAGTTGGTCAAAAATTAGTAATTAAAATGATAGACCAAATCAAATGAATCAAAACTCGATTCCTAAATAATGGTATCGAGTTTTGATATTGTAATCGATTAAACTGTAGAAGCTTTAGAAATTTTTAAGTCAATAAATTAATAATCAATTATTCACTTAGCGGATCTAGACGGTTTTTAGAATTGTATAGCTTATTTGAACATTCCTAAATCTCCCCTATAATATCTTTCCGAAAAACTATAATTTTCTTGAAAAATATATATAGCTATGCTATACTACTAGTAGACTTATTTATGGAGAATATAGATGAAACGTGAGATTTTACTGGAACGCATCGACAAACTTAAACAACTGATGCCTTGGTACGTGTTGGAATATTATCAATCTAAACTGGCTGTTCCTTATAGTTTTACAACATTATATGAATACTTAAAGGAATACGACCGATTTTTTACCTGGATTTTGGAATCTGGTATCTCGGATGCTAATTCTATGGCTGATATTCCTTTATCTGTTTTAGAGCATCTAACAAAAAAAGATCTAGAATCTTTTATCCTATATTTACGGGAAAGACCCTTACTGAATGCAAATACAACTAAACAAGGTGTATCCCAAACAACAATTAATCGTACCTTATCAGCTTTATCAAGTCTATATAAATATCTTACAGAGGAAGTTGAAAACGACCAGGGAGAACCCTATTTCTATCGTAATGTTATGAAAAAGGTTGCAACCAAGAAAAAGAAAGAAACCTTAGCAGCTAGAGCTGAGAATATTAAGCAAAAACTATTTCTTGGAGATGAAACTGAAGGTTTTTTAAATTATATAGACCTGGAATATCCTAAAAGTCTCTCAAATCGGGCCTTATCTTCTTTTAATAAGAACAAAGAGCGTGATTTAGCTATTATTGCACTACTTTTGGCTTCAGGAGTTCGTTTATCTGAAGCAGTCAATCTTGATTTAAGAGATTTGAACCTTAAGATGATGGTTATTGAAGTCACAAGAAAAGGCGGTAAACGAGACTCTGTTAATATTGCTGCATTTGCAAAACCATATCTTGAACAATATCTTGCCATTCGAGATAAAAGGTACAAGACAGAAAAAAAAGATACCGCTTTATTCCTAACCCTTTATCGTGGTGTTCCTAATCGAATTGATGCTTCTAGCGTAGAAAAAATGGTTGCCAAGTATTCTGAAGATTTCAAAGTCCGTGTAACACCCCATAAACTTCGCCATACCCTGGCAACTCGTCTATATGATGCAACAAAATCACAAGTTTTGGTCAGTCATCAACTTGGACATGCAAGCACACAAGTCACAGACTTATATACCCATATTGTTAACGACGAACAAAAAAATGCTTTAGATAGTTTGTGAGTTTTACATAATTTAAATTACGAAAAAACCCTAAACTTAGTTTAGGGTTTTTTGATATATTAGACAGATTTCTTTTATTGAGAAATTATCTTTAAAATGTATTTCAGGCGCCATTGATATAGGATACCACTAATAATTAAGCTAACAATTAAGCTAATCCAATAAGCATAAGCTCCTAATGAAGTATAGAAATCTAAAGCTAAACCAAGGGGTATTGCTACTCCCCAGTAACCTAGAATACCAAGATAGAACGGTATAACTGTATCCTTGTAACCACGCAAAATACCTTGAAGTGGAGCTGCAAATGTATCTGCTAGTTGGAAGAATAAACTATAGGTTAAAAAATTTGCCGTTAGAGCAATAAAATCTGGATCTTGGCCATAAAGTCCTGCTACTGCTTCTCTATATAAATAAAGAAAGGAAAGAGTTAAGAAAGCAAAAACGAATGCTAGTAAACGACCTATGCGAATATATTGTTTAGCATCATTATATCGTTTTGCACCAACTTCATATGAGACTACGATTGCCATAGCTGTAGAAATACTCATAGGAAATGCGTACATTAAGCTAGAAAAGTTCATAGCTGATTGGTGGCTAGCAATAATGATTGATGAAAATTTTGACATTATTAAGCCAACAGCTGAAAAAACAGCAACCTCTGCAAAAACAGTACCACCTATTGGTAATCCTAAGACGATACCTTCCTTTATCTTTTCTAAATTTAAAGGAGAAATTTTATTTAGTTTAAACTCCTTGAGCCTCTCTTGTTTTTGTATAACGTAAAGAGAAATGAATAGGACGCACCAGTAAGCCAGTGAAGTTCCTAGTCCTGCCCCAGCTCCACCTAACTCAGGAAATCCTAATTTGCCATAAATCAACAAATAATTAAATCCACTGTTTAGAGGAAGCAATAAAAGCATCAAGTACATGGAAAGATTTGTCAATCCTAAGGAATCTAAAAGCGAACGTACTACACTAAATAATAAAAGTGGGATAATGCCAATGGCTAACAAACGTAGATAACGAATCGCTACATTTTCAACAGCAGACTCTAAGCTCATATGATGAAGAACGACTGGAGCTGCTAGAAATACTAAAGCAAAAAGTATGAGAGATAATCCAAGGGATAGATACATAAATTGATAGTAATCCGATGCAACTTCATTCTTTTTCCCTTGACCAAGGTGCTGTCCGATAATTGGCACCAAAGCAGAAACAATCCCAGTTAAAAATGTAAAAAAGGGATTCCAAAGACTTGTTGCCATAGAGACTCCAGCTAAGTTAAGCGTATCATAATGCCCAGTCATGGTTGTATCTATAAAGGACGCAGAATAATTAGCAAATTGATAAATCAAGATGGGAAAAAAGATTTTTAAAAATAAGATAATTTTTTCTTGATTATTTTGTGTTGAATACATACCTGCTCTTTCTAGTTAACCATACAATAACGATATTAAATAGTTAGAATTCTGTTATAAAGTTTTAATCTGCTTGGTAAACGATTTGCCCCTTACAGATAGTATATTTGACTTGACCTTTTAACTCTTCACCGATAAATGGTGAGTTAGATGCTTTTGAAGCAAAATGTGATCCTACGATACGGTCTGCTTTAGCATCAAAAATGGTAATATCGGCTGGCCCATTTTCAGCTAAGTAACCTGCTTCAAAATTATACAATTTAGCTGGATTAACAGTCATTTTTTCTAACAACTGCATCAAGCTTAATTCCCCAGTTTCTACTAGGTAAGTTAAACCAAGTGACATGGAAGTTTCAAGTCCTGTCATACCTGAAGGTGCTTTGGTGATATCCTCGACATTCTTCTCATCGACATGGTGAGGCGCGTGGTCAGTCGCAATTACTGAAATGACACCTGACTTGAGTCCCTCGATAACTGCCAAGCGGTCTGATTCCAAGCGTAAAGGTGGGTTCATTTTTGCGTTACTTCCTTGAGTCAAGAGAAGAGCTTCAGTTTTAGAGAAATGTTGCGGTGCTACTTCTGCTGTTACTTGAGCACCTAGACTCTGAGCAAACTCGACAACTTTGACACTCTCTTCTTTAGATAAATGTTGAATGTGGACATGAGCCTTAGTTGCATAAGCTATCATAACATCACGTGCAATCATAGCATACTCAGCCACTCCTGTTGCTCCACAGATATGGAAGTGTTCTTTAGCAACATTTTCATTGAAACCGAGAATTCCATTCAAGCCTGGATCTTCCTCATGAAGGCATACAAAGGATCCAAGCTTTTTAGCAGTTTCAAATGCTTCTTTGACTACTTTACTGCTTTCAAGAGGAATACCATCATCTGAAAAACCAACGGCTCCAGCTTCTAAAAGCGCCTTAAAGTCAGTCAAGTCTTGGCCATTAAAGTTCTTGGTAATAGTTGCCACAGTTTTAACATTGATTTTTTCCTTAGCCGCTGACTGGAGAACTTCTTGCAAAGTCTCTACGTCAGAAATCGTTGGATTAGTATTAGCCATCATGACAACTGTCGTAAAACCACCAGCTGCTGCTGCTAGTGCACCTGTATGGATATCTTCCTTGTGAGTTTGACCAGGTTCACGGAAATGAACATGGATATCCACCAAACCGGGTGCAACTACAAGACCAGTTGCGTCAATGACCTCTGCACCTTCTTCACTAATTTGTGGTGCAATTTTAAGAATTTTACCGTCTTCAACCAAGACATCACAAACCTGATCCAAACCAGACTTGGGATCCATGACACGACCATTTTTGATTATTAGCATCTTCTTACTCCTTTATTCGTAGAAATCCACTTGGGTATCCAATAACTTATCCCCATCATAAACGAACTTTGCTGAAAAGAATGGTTTATCTTCTAAAAGCCACTCTACAAAGGTGTGGTCCCCTTCCCAAGTCGGCTTGTTTAGAACCTCATCATAGGGAACCCATTCTAAAGTCCCTT
>NZ_JAJNSC010000030.1:0-41533 GCF_027497975.1 Streptococcus sp. SM5
GTGCCGCTCAAATGGACGGAGCTATCCTTGTAGTAGCTTCAACTGACGGACCAATGCCACAAACTCGTGAGCACATCCTTCTTTCACGTCAGGTTGGTGTTAAACACCTTATCGTCTTCATGAACAAAGTTGACTTGGTTGACGACGAAGAATTGCTTGAATTGGTTGAAATGGAAATCCGTGACCTATTGTCAGAATACGACTTCCCAGGTGACGATCTTCCAGTTATCCAAGGTTCAGCTCTTAAAGCCCTTGAAGGTGACACTAAATACGAAGACATCGTTATGGAATTGATGAACACAGTTGATGAGTACATCCCAGAACCAGAACGTGACACTGACAAACCATTGCTTCTTCCAGTCGAAGACGTATTCTCAATCACTGGACGTGGTACAGTTGCTTCAGGACGTATCGACCGTGGTATCGTTAAAGTCAACGACGAAATCGAAATCGTTGGTATCAAAGAAGAAACTCAAAAAGCAGTCGTTACTGGTGTTGAAATGTTCCGTAAACAACTTGATGAAGGTCTTGCCGGAGATAACGTAGGTGTCCTTCTTCGTGGTGTTCAACGTGATGAAATCGAACGTGGACAAGTTATCGCTAAACCAGGTTCAATCAACCCACACACTAAATTCAAAGGTGAAGTCTACATCCTTACTAAAGAAGAAGGTGGACGTCACACTCCATTCTTCAACAACTACCGTCCACAATTCTACTTCCGTACTACTGACGTTACAGGTTCAATCGAACTTCCAGCAGGTACTGAAATGGTAATGCCTGGTGATAACGTGACAATCGACGTTGAGTTGATCCACCCAATCGCCGTAGAACAAGGTACTACATTCTCTATCCGTGAGGGTGGACGTACTGTTGGTTCAGGTATGGTTACAGAAATCGAAGCTTAATTCGATTTAGTTCCCAGAAGAACAATTATTTAAGTCAGACACTAAAAGAATCTTGCTTTGCAAGGTTCTTTTTTATAATCTAATAATACTCTGTTTCGCTCCGTAAGATGCATGATAATTAATTGATGGCTGAGAAGAATTTTTATTTCTCATTGATAAGTGTTTGCAGAAAGTTTTCAGTTTTTTAGGGGAGTAGTTTAGAAAATATAAAAAAGACAAACACTAAAATGATGTTTGTCTTTGGTGTGTAGCTCCGTTAGTTGATCAGTTATAATTATGTTAATTAGCAAAACTGATGCAGACCGCTTCTGGGACATGGAAGTCATTAGAAAGTTCTGCTAGACGACCAGTTTCAGGATTGCGTTTAAAGACGGTTACATTGTCAGAGTCCTGATGGACAGCAATGACAAATTCTTGATCCGGCGTCAAATCAAAATCACGTGGAGTCTGACCATGTGTCGGAACGATTTCTAACAACTCTAAGCTACCATCCGCAAGAATTGTATATACTGCGATAGAATCATGACCACGGTTAGAAGCGTAGAGGTATTTACCGTCTTTAGAGAGACGAATAGCAGCAGTTCCATTAAAACCTTTGTAACCTTCTGGTAGAGTTGAAATGACTTGCATGCGTTCAAATTCGCCAACACCATCGTAGATTAGAACCTCGATAGTGCTATTGAGTTCACAAATGAGATAAGCAATTTTATAATGGTTATGGAAAATAATATGGCGTGAGCCTGCTCCTGGCTGGCTGTGATAGGTATAGAGTTTAGATAATTTTCCTTCTTGATCAAGATCATAAGTGATGACTTGGTCAGTTCCCAAGTCGCAAGTCACTAGATAGTGGTCAGGTGTTAAATCTGTATAGTGAACATGTGGAGAAGCTTGATTTTCATGTGGACCTTGGCCACTGTGTTGATCCACATCACTAAGTAGAAGACGACCATCTTCCTGACGTTTATAAACAAGGACCTGTCCCTTGTGGTAGTTTGCTGCGTACACCAAATCACGCTTTTCATCAACGGCAACATAACAGTGGGGTGCTCCCTCTTCCACGACATGATTTAATAAGGTACCGTCAGTTTGATAGGCAGCGATTCCTCCCTTATCGTCTTGGCTACCAACAGTGTATAAATGTTGGTGCTGATCAAAAGCAAGATAGGTTGGACTTGGTTCAGGAGCAAAAAGTTCTAGATTTGCAAGTTGACCAGTTTCTGTATCAAAGTCTGCTTTGTAAATCCCTTGGGAAGTACGACGTGTGTATGTTCCAAAATAAACAGTTTCTTTCATAACTTTACCTCTATATAAAAGATAAGACTATTATATCACAAAATGAATTTATAATATGCTATGCGGTGCAATTCAATGGAATGTAAGCACTTTAAAAAACAGTTATTTTGATTTAAAAATGGTATAATGAGAGAATAATAGAAAGGAAGTATTTATGGAGCAAAAAGAGAAACAGTTTAGCCTATCTTGGTTTTTCAAATGGTTTTTGGATAACAAGGCAATTACGGTATTTTTGGTAACCTTATTATTGGGACTGAATCTTTTTATTTTAAGCAAGATTAGTTTTCTATTTTCACCGGTTCTAGACTTTTTGGCAGTTGTGATGTTGCCAGTCATTCTATCTGGTTTGCTATATTATTTATTAAATCCTATTGTTGATTGGATGGAGAAGCATAAGATTAATCGTGTCATCGCAATCAGTATTGTCTTTGTCATCATCGCTCTCTTTATCATTTGGGGCTTGGCAGTCGCCATTCCAAATCTGCAACGTCAAGTTTTAAGTTTTGCAAGGAATGTTCCAGTCTACCTCGAAGATGCAGACAGAGTTGTTAATGATTTGGTCACCAAGCGTTTACCAGATGATTTCAGACCTCAATTAGAGCAAGTTTTAACAAACTTCTCTAGTCAGGCTACAGTTTGGGCAAGTAAGGTTTCATCTCAGGCAGTCAATTGGGTGAGTGCATTTATTAGCGGGGCATCTCAAGTGATTGTTGCCTTGATTATCGTTCCGTTCATGCTCTTTTATCTCTTGCGTGATGGGAAAGGTTTGCGCAACTATTTGACCCAATTCATGCCAACAAAATTGAAGGAACCTGTTGGACAAGTTTTATCAGATGTGAATCAACAGTTGTCCAACTATGTTCGAGGGCAAGTGACAGTGGCTATTATTGTAGCAGTAATGTTTATCATCTTTTTCAAGATTATCGGTCTACGCTATGCAGTTACGTTGGGGGTTACTGCTGGTATTTTAAATCTGGTTCCTTATCTGGGTAGCTTCCTAGCCATGCTTCCTGCCTTAATTCTGGGCCTGATTGCTGGGCCAGTCATGCTTTTAAAAGTGGTGATTGTCTTTATCGTAGAACAAACAATTGAAGGCCGTTTTGTTTCTCCACTGATTTTGGGAAGTCAATTAAACATCCATCCTATTAATGTTCTCTTTGTCTTGTTAACTTCAGGATCTATGTTTGGTATTTGGGGAGTTTTACTCGGTATTCCGGTTTATGCTTCTGCTAAAGTTGTCATTTCAGCCATTTTTGAATGGTATAAGTTAGTCAGTGGTCTATATGAACTAGAGGGAGAGGAAGTCAAGAGTGAACAATAGTCAACAGATGTTACAGGCTTTGGAGGAACAAGATTTAACCAAGGCTGAGCATTATTTCGTCAAAGCTTTAGAAAATGATCCAAGTGACCTTTTGTATGAGTTGGCAACCTATCTTGAAGGGATTGGTTTCTATCCTCAGGCTAAGGAAATTTACCTGAAAATCATAGAGGATTTTCCAGAGGTTCATCTTAATCTAGCAGCAATTGCTAGCGAGGATGGTCAAATCGAAGAAGCTTTTGCTTATCTTGAAGAAATCCAAGCAGACAGTGACTGGTATGTTTCAGCTTTGGCACTTAAAGCAGACCTCTACCAGCTGGAAGGTTTGACAGATGTGGCGCGTGAGAAATTATTGGAGGCCTTGACTTACTCAGAAGATCCTCTCTTGATATTGGGATTAGCAGAGTTGGATAGTGAGTTGGAAAATTACCAAGAAGCTATTCAAGGCTATGCCCAGTTAGATAATCGTACTATTTATGAGCAAACAGGCATTTCTACCTATCAACGGATTGGCTTTGCCTATGCCCAGTTAGGGAAATTTGAAACAGCTACAGAGTTTTTAGAAAAAGCCTTGGAGTTAGAATATGATGATTTAACAGCTTTTGAGTTGGCCAGTCTTTACTTTGATCAAGAAGAATACCAAAAAGCTGTCCTCTACTTTAAGCAACTTGATACCATTTCACCTGATTTTGAAGGATATGAGTATGGTTACAGTCAGGCTTTACATAAGGAACATCAAGTTCAAGAAGCCCTGCGTATTGCTAAGCAAGGCTTAGAGAAAAATCCCTTTGAAACTCGTCTCTTGTTGGCTGCTTCACAATTCTCTTATGAATTGCATGATGCTAGTGGGGCAGAAAATTATCTCCTGACTGCAAAAGAAGACGCTGAGGATACGGAAGAAATCTTGCTTCGTTTGGCAACTATTTATCTAGAGCAGGAGCGTTATGAGGATATTCTAGACTTGCAGAGCGAGGAACCAGAAAATCTTTTAACCAAGTGGATGATTGCTCGTTCTTATCAAGAAATGGATGATTTGGATACTGCCTATGATCATTACCAAGAGTTGGCAGGTGATTTGAAGGACAATCCAGAATTTCTGGAACACTATATCTATCTCTTGCGTGAATTGGGCTACTTCGAAGAAGCAAAAGTCAATGTACAAGCTTACTTAAAACTGGTTCCAGACGATGTTCAAATGCAAGAATTGCATGAGAGATTGCAGGAATAAAATGTTTTAAATTTATATCTTATCATTTTTCATAGTATCATCTACAGGTTATTTTATCTATTGTATGGTGAGAGTATATTTGAGTTGTTGTGTTTGTATTCGAATTTACAATACAATACATAAGAAGTGAGATAAGTAATATTTTTAAAAGTACGATCTTAGATTTTATAACAATAAAAAGAAAAGTTCTCATTTTATAAGAAACTCAGACTGAAAACAAAGCCCTTAGATTAAAAGTTTCTAAGGGCATTTTTTCTAAAGTCGTATAATAGATGTCAGAAAAGTTGTGAGATGTTTCCTATGTTTCATAAAGAAAATCCAGACAATAACCGCAATCAGGTTGTCTTTTACACGCTAGAGGGACTCGTTCCGCAAGACTATATTCTTCGTCAGGTTGAGTAAGTTCTCGATTTTACTTCATCTATGATTTAATCGTATCCAATAACCACAAATATACTTACCAAGTGTTAGATAATCAAGCTAAGTTTATAAGTGAGCAACTGGAAGTTAAGATTGACTTAGTTCGGAAAAAGCAAGGAAAACAGGGAGGGAAAGTTTTTTGTTTTGCATTGAAAAGTATTTTATAAAGGGTTCAACTTATTTTAAGGATAGTAGAGCTGGAGAAATAAAAAAGACAAACACTAAAATGATGTTTGTCTTCGGTGTGGAGTTCTCATTTAATGAGAACCTAGTTACAATTAGTTTTTAGAAGCTTCTTGGAATTCTGGGTTTTTCCATGCTTCGTCAATGATAGCTTGTAATTCTTTAGCAGATGCTTGCATTTTTTGAGTTTCTGCGTCGTTCAATGGGATATTTACTGGACGAACAATACCATGTGCCCCAACAACAGCTGGTTGACCGATAAAGACGTTTTTAACTCCGTATTGACCTTCTTGGAATACTGAAAGTGGAAGTACTGCGTTTTCATCGTCAAGGATTGCTTTAGTAATACGGGCAAGGGCTACTGCGATACCGTAGTATGTTGCACCCTTTTTGTTGATGATTGTGTAAGCTGCATCACGAACACCTTCGAACAATTCAATCAATTCAGCTTCTTGAACATTTTGAGTGTCTTTAAGGAATTCTTCAAGGTTTACACCAGCGATGTTAGCGTGTGACCAAACAGCGAACTCAGAGTCACCGTGTTCACCCATGATGTAGGCGTGCACTGAACGAGCATCAACATCCAATTTTTCAGCAAGTGCTTGACGGAAACGAGCTGAGTCAAGTGAAGTTCCTGAACCGATAACGCGTTCTTTAGGGAATCCAGAGAATTTCCAAGTTGAGTAAGTCAAGACGTCAACTGGGTTAGCAGCAACAAGGAAGATACCTTTGAAACCTGATTCAACAACTTGAGTTACGATTGATTTGTTGATAGCAAGGTTTTTACCTACAAGGTCAAGACGAGTTTCACCTGGTTTTTGAGGCGCACCTGCAGTGATTACAACAAGGTCAGCGTCTGCACAGTCAGAGTATTGAGCTGCATAGATTTTTTTAGGTGAAGTGAAAGCAAGGGCGTGACTAAGGTCAAGCGCGTCACCAACAGCTTTTTCATGCAATTGTGGAATTTCGATAATTCCAAGCTCTTGTGCAATTCCTTGGTTAACAAGTGCAAAAGCGTAAGAAGAACCTACAGCACCATCACCGACAAGGATAACTTTTTTGTGTTGTTTAGTTGAAGTCATTATTCTAAACATCTCCTTAATTTTATTCAGGGATTTCCCCAGTTATTTCAATTCTATCACTTTTAAAAAGCTTTGTCACGGATATGCTTTGCAGTTCTTGATGTAAACGTTTTAGTGGTTTTAGATACCTGAAATATGGCGGACATTATGGTATAATATATTTTATACTAATAGTGAAATGAGGCATTTATTAATGCAGGATAGAAATTTAGTGAATGTCAATCTGACAAAGGAGATGAAGACGAGCTTTATCGACTACGCCATGAGTGTTATCGTAGCGCGGGCTCTTCCTGATGTTCGAGATGGCTTGAAACCTGTTCACCGTCGGATTCTCTACGGAATGAATGAACTGGGTGTTACTCCAGACAAACCTCATAAAAAATCTGCTCGTATTACAGGGGATGTTATGGGTAAATATCACCCACACGGGGATTCCTCTATCTATGAAGCCATGGTCCGTATGGCTCAATGGTGGAGTTACCGTTACATGCTTGTAGATGGTCATGGGAACTTTGGTTCCATGGATGGTGATGGTGCTGCCGCCCAGCGTTATACTGAGGCACGTATGAGCAAGATTGCTCTGGAGATGCTTCGTGATATCAATAAAAATACGGTTGATTTCGTTGATAACTATGATGCCAATGAACGTGAACCTTTAGTCCTTCCAGCTCGTTTTCCAAATCTTTTAGTTAATGGAGCTACTGGTATCGCTGTCGGTATGGCGACCAATATTCCACCTCATAACTTGGGTGAAACTATTGATGCTGTGAAGTTGGTCATGGACAATCCTGAAGTGACCACTAAGGATTTGATGGAAGTCTTGCCTGGTCCAGATTTTCCAACTGGTGCCCTTGTCATGGGAAAATCGGGTATACATAAGGCTTACGAAACCGGTAAGGGCTCCATTGTGCTTCGTTCTCGTACTGAAATTGAAGAAACTAAGACTGGCCGTGAGCGCATCGTTGTAACGGAATTTCCTTACATGGTTAATAAAACCAAGGTGCATGAGCATATTGTTCGTTTGGTTCAGGAAAAACGCATTGAGGGCATCACAGCAGTCCGTGATGAGTCAAACCGTGAAGGAGTTCGTTTCGTAATCGAGGTCAAACGAGATGCATCCGCAAATATTATCCTCAATAACCTCTTCAAGATGACCCAGATGCAAACCAACTTTGGTTTCAATATGCTTGCTATCCAAAATGGGGTGCCGAAGATTTTGTCTCTTCGTCAGATTTTGGATGCTTATATCGAGCACCAAAAAGAAGTGGTTGTTCGTCGTACTCGTTTTGATAAGGAAAAAGCAGAAGCGCGTGCTCATATTTTAGAAGGTCTCTTGATTGCTCTAGACCACATCGACGAAGTGATTCGTATCATCCGTGCTAGTGAAACGGATGCGGAAGCACAAGCTGAGTTGATGAGTAAATTCAAGTTATCTGAACGTCAAAGTCAAGCCATTCTTGATATGCGTCTTCGTCGTTTGACAGGTTTGGAACGTGATAAGATTCAGTCTGAGTATGATGATCTCTTGGCTCTGATTGCCGATTTAGCAGATATTCTTGCTAAGCCAGAGCGTGTTTCTCAAATTATTAAAGATGAATTAGATGAAGTCAAGCGTAAGTTTGGAGACCAACGTCGTACTGAATTGATGGTTGGTGAAGTCTTAAGCCTCGAAGATGAGGATTTGATTGAAGAAGCTGATGTCTTAATTACACTGTCTAACAAGGGTTACATCAAACGTCTGGACCAAGGCGAATTTACCGCTCAAAAACGTGGGGGGCGCGGTGTTCAAGGCACAGGTGTTAAGGATGACGATTTTGTTCGTGAGTTAGTATCAACTAGCACGCATGATCATTTGCTCTTCTTTACAAATAAAGGACGTGTCTATCGCCTGAAAGGCTATGAAATTCCTGAGTATGGCCGTACAGCTAAGGGATTGCCGATTGTCAATCTTTTAAAATTAGATGAAGGTGAAAGTATCCAGACCATCATTAATGTTGAGTCTGAACGTAGTGATGATGCTTATCTCTTCTTCACTACTCGTCATGGTATTGTGAAGAGAACCAGCGTTAAGGAATTTGCTAATATTCGTCAAAATGGACTTAAAGCACTGAACCTCAAAGATGAAGATGAGTTGATTAATGTCTTGCTGACAGAAGAGGACACGGATATTATCATTGGTACAAAGTTTGGTTATGCAGTTCGCTTTAATCAATCAGCTGTTCGTGGTATGAGTCGTATCGCCACTGGTGTGAAAGGTGTTAACCTTCGTGACGGAGACACAGTTGTTGGTGCTAGTGTGATTACAGACCAGGACGAGGTTCTTATCATCACAGAAAAGGGGTATGGTAAGCGAACAGTTGCGACCGAATATCCAACTAAAGGTCGTGGTGGTAAAGGGATGCAAACCGCTAAGATTACAGAAAAGAACGGTTCTCTTGCAGGTCTTTTGACTGTTAAAGGTGATGAAGACCTGATGATTATCACTGATACAGGTGTCATGATTCGAACCAACGTTGCCAATATTTCACAAACAGGGCGCTCAACTATGGGAGTTAAGGTGATGCGCCTGGACCAAGATGCTAAAATTGTGACCTTTACAACGGTAGCAGCATCAGAAAAAGAAGAAGTTGGGACAGAAAACGAAACAGAAGGTGAAGCATAATGTCTCAAAAAAATAATAAGAAGAAAAACAAACGAAAAAATCTGCTGACAAATATATTGGCTGTTTTTCTCATACTGATCTCTATTGCTTTAATTTTTAATGCAAAGATTCGTGACGCTTTTATTGCTTGGAATAGTAATAAATACCAAGTTAGTCAAGTATCAAAAGAAAAAATAGAAGAAAATCAGGACACAGAGGGAAATTTTGATTTTGATTCAGTAAAAGCCATTTCCTCTGAAGCTGTTTTAGCCTCTCAATGGGATAATCAAAAATTACCTGTTATCGGAGGAATTGCAATACCTGAGCTTGAAATTAATTTACCTATCTTTAAGGGGATTGCAAATGTCAATCTTTTATATGGTGCGGGTACCATGAAGCGTGACCAAGAAATGGGTAAAGGGAATTATTCATTAGCTAGCCATCATATTTTCACAGGTGATAATGCTAGTCAGATGCTTTTTTCTCCACTAGATCGTGCGAAAAAAGGGATGAAAATTCACTTGACAGATAAGAATAAAGTGTATACCTATGAAATTAGTGAAGTGAAACGAGTTACACCAGATAGAGTAGATGAAATTGATGACCGAACTGGTGTTGATGAAATTACTTTAGTAACTTGTGAGGATGCAGCAGCTACTGAGCGGATCATTGTAAAGGGTGATTTGAAAGAAACAAAAGATTATTCACAAACATCTGACGAAATTTTAACAGCCTTCAATCAACCATATAAACAATTTTATTAGTTCTAAAAGAATCAGTGAAGATTAAGTTTCATTGATTCTTTTAATATTTTTGTAAAATAAACTTTTATGAAATACAGAAAACGTTTCCTTAATTCTAAAGTTTGTGATATAATTATCACAAATAAAAGTTTTAGGAGTTTATTATGGTTTCTTCAGAATTTATCTCAAAGATTGAATTTGCTTGTAAGAAGAAGGAAAGTCTTTATAATAAAAGCAAATTTAAGTATGCGATTCGTTCTATGTTTGCAGGTGCATTTTTAACCTTCAGTACAGCTGCTGGTGCAGTTGGGGCTGACTTGATTAATAAAATCGCACCAGGTAGTGGACGCTTCCTCTTCCCATTTGTCTTTGCTTGGGGATTGGCCTTAGAAAAAATTTAAAGTAAAAGAAGATAAACAGTGGGTTTCGACTCACTGTTTTTGATTTTCCCTCAGGCATGATATAATGGTTACAGAAGTCTAGAAAGAGGAAAGATATGAACGAAATCAAATGTCCCAACTGTGGGGAAGTTTTTACAGTAAATGAAAGCCAGTATGCCGAACTCTTGTCCCAAGTAAGAACGGCAGAGTTTGATAAGGAACTGCACGATCGCATGAGGCAGGAACTAGCCTTGGCTGAGCAAAAGGCTATGAATGAGCAACAGTCTAAACTAGCTCAAAAAGACCAAGAAATCGCGCAATTGCAGAGTCAAATCCAAAACTTTGATACAGAGAAAGAGTTGGCTAAGAAAGAGGTTGAACAGACAAGCCATCAGGCTCTCTTGGCTAAGGACAAGGAAGTACAGTCCTTGGAAAACCAATTGGCCACCTTGCGTTTGGAGCATGAAAATCAACTGCAAAAGACCCTTTCTGACCTTGAAAAAGAACGAGATCAGGTCAAAAATCAGTTGCTATTGCAAGAAAAGGAAAATGAGTTGTCTTTGGCTTCTGTTAAGCAGAATTACGAAGCCCAACTTAAAGCAGCTAGTGAACAAGTCGAATTTTACAAGAATTTTAAGGCTCAACAATCTACCAAGGCTATCGGTGAAAGTCTGGAACAGTATGCGGAAAGTGAGTTTAACAAGGTCCGCAGTTTTGCCTTTCCAAATGCCTACTTTGAGAAGGATAACAAGGTCTCTGCGCGTGGGTCTAAGGGGGACTTTATTTTCCGTGAGAGTGATGAAAATGGAGTAGAAATCATTTCTATCATGTTTGAGATGAAAAACGAAGCTGACGGGACAGAGAAGAAGCATAAGAACGCAGATTTTTACAAGGAATTGGACAAGGACCGTCGTGAAAAGAATTGCGAATATGCCGTTCTGGTGACCATGCTTGAGGCCGATAACGATTACTTTAACACAGGGATTGTTGACGTCAGCCACGAGTATGAAAAGATGTATGTGGTTCGCCCTCAGTTCTTTATTCAGCTGATTGGACTCTTGCGTAATGCGGCGCTTAATTCTTTGAAATACAAGCAGGAGTTGGCCTTAGTTCGGGAGCAAAATATTGATATTACGCATTTTGAGGAAGATTTGGATGCCTTCAAGCTAGCTTTTGCTAAGAACTATAATTCAGCTTCGACCAACTTTGGCAAAGCTATTGATGAAATCGACAAGGCCATTAAGCGTATGGAAGAGGTTAAGAAATTCCTGACCACATCCGAAAACCAACTTCGTCTTGCAAATAATAAACTGGAAGATGTTTCAGTTAAAAAATTGACCCGGAAAAATCCAACCATGAAAGCGAAATTTGAAGCATTGAAGGGGGAGTGAGAAAGCAAAAATGAACGGTATTATCAACTTAAAAAAAGAAGCGGGGATGACCTCGCATGATGCGGTTTTTAAACTGCGTAAGATTTTGGGAATCAAGAAAATCGGTCATGGTGGGACCTTGGATCCGGATGTAGTGGGAGTTCTGCCTATTGCGGTTGGCAAAGCGACACGCATGGTCGAATTTATGCAGGATGAGGGCAAGGTCTATGAGGGGGAAATCACTCTGGGCTATTCAACAACGACTGAGGATGCCAGTGGGGAAGTGGTCGCAGAGACCCCTGTTTTGTCGCCCTTGGATGAAACCATTGTCGATGAAGCGATTGCTAGCTTGACTGGGCTTATTACTCAGATTCCCCCTATGTATTCGGCTGTTAAGGTCAATGGTCGTAAGCTCTATGAGTATGCGCGTGCTGGTCAGGAAGTGGAGCGTCCAGAACGTCAGGTAACTATTTATAGCTTTGAGCGGACAAGTCCGATTTCTTATGATGGTGAACTTGCACGCTTTACTTTTCGTGTGAAATGCAGTAAGGGAACTTATATTCGCACTTTATCAGTTGACTTGGGAGAAAAACTTGGCTATGCGGCCCATATGTCACATTTGACACGGACTAGTGCTGCCGGTCTACAGCTTGAAGATGCTCTTACATTGGAAGAAATTGCTGAAAGAGTGGAGATTGGTCAACTGGACTTTCTCCATCCTCTAGAGATTGGGACAGGAGACCTCGTCAAAGTTTTACTAACTCCAGAAGAGGCTACAGAAGTACGCTTTGGTCGTTTTATAGAGCTCGAACAAACAGAACAAGAATTAGCTGCTTTTGAAGAAGATAAATTGTTAGCCATTCTAGAAAAACGGGACAATCTCTACAAGCCAAGGAAGGTTTTTAGCTAGTCTAACTGAGGTGTAGGGAGTGTTGTTTCCCCTAGACTATCCAAATCAGACTATAAATTTTGTAAAAAATGTGATAGAATAGACCACGGATAAAAAAACGGAGGATAGCATGCAAAATAGACCAATCATTATCGGAGTGACAGGTGGTTCTGGTGGAGGTAAGACCAGTGTTTCAAGAGCCATTTTATCGCATTTTCCTGATGAAAAGATTTCCATGATTGAGCATGATTCATACTATAAGGATCAGTCTCATTTGACCTTTGAAGAGCGTGTCAAAACCAACTATGACCATCCTTTTGCCTTTGATACAGACTTGATGATTGAGCAGATTAAGGAATTGTTGGCAGGGCGTCCGGTGGACATTCCGACTTATGACTATACAGAGCATACACGAAGTAGCAAGACCTATCGTCAAGAACCTCAAGATGTCTTTATCGTTGAGGGGATTTTGGTCTTGGAAGACAAGCGTCTGCGTGATTTGATGGATATCAAGATTTTTGTGGATACGGATGATGATGTGCGTATTATTCGTCGGATCAAGCGTGATATGGAAGAGCGTGGCCGTAGTTTGGATAGCGTTATTGACCAGTATTTAGGTGTGGTCAAACCTATGTACCATCAGTTTATCGAACCAACCAAGCGTTATGCTGATATCGTCATTCCTGAGGGAGTCAGCAATACAGTGGCTATCGACCTTTTGACAACCAAGATTGCGAAGATTTTGGAAGAAGCACGAAACAGCAAATAAACAGATGTGGAGGCCTTGCCTCCTTTTTTTATTTTCCCCTCATAATGGTACATAAATGGAGATTTTTAGGCATATTTTTGGTATAATAATACCCATGAAAGAGCAAGAAAATGAATAGTAGGTGGAGATGGAAAAGTATTTATCGGTAACAACTTTGACCAAGTATCTGAAAATGAAATTCGATAAAGACCCTTACTTGGAACGGGTCTATTTAACTGGTCAAGTTTCCAACTTTCGTAAACGACCTACTCACCAATATTTCTCCCTAAAAGATGACCACGCAGTTATTCAAGCGACCATCTGGTCAGGGACCTATCAGAAATTAGGTTTCGACCTGGAAGAAGGAATGAAGATCAATGTGATTGGTCGTGTACAGGTCTATGAACCGAGCGGTAGCTACTCCATTATCATTGAAAAGGCTGAGCCTGACGGGGTTGGGGCGCTCGCGATTCAGTTTGAACAACTCAAGAAAAAACTAACTGAAGAAGGCCTGTTTCAAGAACGCTTCAAGCAAGCTCTGCCCCAATTTGCTAAGCGAATTGGTGTGGTAACCAGCCGTAGTGGAGCCGTTATTCGAGATATTATCACGACAGTCAGCAGGCGATTTCCAGGTGTCGATATCTTACTTTATCCAACTAAGGTTCAAGGTGAGGGTTCTGCGGAGGAAATTGCTAGAAATATTGCCCGTGCCAATCAACGTGACGATTTGGATTTGCTCATTATTGGTCGTGGTGGTGGTTCCATAGAGGATCTCTGGGCCTTTAACGAAGAGACTGTGGTACGAGCTATTTTTGAATCTCGTTTGCCAGTTATTTCTAGTGTGGGGCATGAGACAGATGTGACCTTGGCGGATTTTGTGGCAGATCGCCGCGCTGCAACTCCAACAGCAGCTGCTGAACTGGCTACACCTGTGACCAAGTTGGATCTATTAGCTCATTTGCAAAATCAGGAAAAACGGATGGCAACGGCAGTCCGAAATGTCCTATCGAAGAAACAAGAAGCTTTAAAAAAATGCAGTCAGTCTGTTATCTTTAGACAGCCAGAGCGCTTGTATGACGGTTATTTGCAACGCTTGGATCAGCTGCAACTGCGCTTAAAACAAAGTTTGCGAACACGGATTTCCGATAGCAACCAATTAGTCCAAGCAAGGACGCATCGACTGGTTCAGTTATCACCTGTTACCAAAATTCAACGTTATCAAGATCGTCTAGGTCAGTTAGACAAGCTCCTACGTAGCCAAATGGCGCTGGTTTATGATGCCAAGGTTGCTGAAGTGAAGCGACTTTCGGAAGCCTTGTTGATGTTGGATACTAGCCGAATCGTGGCGCGTGGTTATGCTATTGTCAAAAAAGAAGAGTCCGTTGTAGATTCGGTTGAGAGTTTGAAGAAAAAAGACCAAGTGACGCTTTTGATGCGAGATGGTCAAGTAGAATTAGAGGTTAAAGATGTCAAAACAAAAGAAATTTGAGGAAAATCTTGCAGAACTGGAGACTATTGTCCAAAGTTTGGAAAATGGTGAAATTGCTTTGGAAGATGCGATTGCAGCCTTTCAAAAGGGCATGGTCTTGTCAAAAGAGCTCCAAGCGACGCTGGACAAGGCTGAAAAGACCTTGGTCAAGGTCATGCAAGAAGACGGAACAGAAAGTGATTTTGAATGAAAAAGCAAGAAAAATTAGCTCTTGTTGAGTCGGCTTTGGAAGACTTTTATGGAGACCAGCAGTTTGCCTCTAGTTTGAGAGAGTCGGTTCTCTATTCCATTCATGCTGGTGGCAAGCGTATTCGGCCTTTTCTCTTGTTGGAAGTTTTGGAAGCCTTGCAGGTCGCTATTAAACCTGCTCACGCGCAGGTGGCTGCTGCCTTGGAAATGATTCATACAGGGAGCTTGATTCACGATGACCTTCCTGCTATGGATGATGATGATTATCGTCGGGGACGCTTGACAAATCACAAGAAATTCGGTGAAGCTATGGCCATTTTGGCAGGAGATGCCTTGTTCCTAGATCCTTACGCCTTGATAGCGCAGGCAGATTTGCCAAGTCAGATCAAGGTGGACTTGATTGCCAACTTATCGCTTGCTTCAGGAAGTTTAGGCATGGTAGCAGGGCAGGTTTTGGACATGGAAGGGGAACACCAGCATTTGTCTTTGGAAGAGCTCCAAACCATTCATGCCAATAAAACTGGGAAGTTACTAGCTTATCCCTTCCAAGCTGCAGCCATTATAGCTGAATTAGTACCTGAAATGCAGGTGAAGCTGAAAACTGTTGGCGAATTGATTGGACTTGCCTTTCAAGTTAGAGACGATGTGCTAGATGTGACAGCTAGTTTTGAGGAAATCGGCAAGACTCCACAAAAGGACTTGCAGGCAGAGAAGTCAACCTACCCAGCCTTGTTAGGCTTGGAAGAGGCAATTGCCTTTTGTAACCAAACCTTGGATCAAGCTAATGCAAAATTAGAAGAAATTGCCCAGCAGGTTCCCTTTGAGATAGAATCGATTGTTAGTGTAGTAGAAAGTTTGAGAATCAATGGCTAAGGAAAGAGTGGATGTACTAGCTTATAAACAGGGCTTGTTTGAAACGCGAGAACAGGCGAAGCGCGGTGTCATGGCTGGTCTAGTCGTAGCAGTCCTGAATGGAGAACGGTTTGACAAACCAGGAGAGAAAATCCCGGACGACACTGAGCTGAAACTCAAGGGGGAGAAACTCAAGTATGTCAGTCGTGGTGGCTTGAAACTGGAGAAGGCCTTGCAGGTCTTTGATTTGTCAGTAGAAGGGGTAACAACGATTGATATCGGTGCCTCTACTGGAGGTTTTACCGATGTCATGTTGCAAAATGGTGCTGAGTTGGTCTTTGCAGTCGATGTTGGTACCAACCAGTTGGCTTGGAAACTACGCCAAGACCCACGAGTTGTCAGCATGGAGCAGTTCAATTTCCGCTATGCAGAAAAGACTGATTTCGAGCAGGAACCGAGCTTTGCCAGTATTGATGTGAGTTTTATTTCCCTTAGTCTGATTTTGCCGGCCTTACACCGTGTGTTATCTGATCAAGGTCAGGTTGTGGCTTTGGTTAAGCCCCAGTTTGAGGCAGGCCGTGAGCAAATTGGGAAAAATGGAATTATTCGAGATGCTAAGGTGCACCAGAATGTTCTTGAATCTGTCACAGCTATGGCAGTAGAGGAAGGCTTTTCAGTCCTTGGATTGGACTTTTCTCCCATCCAAGGTGGTCATGGAAATATTGAATTTTTAGCGTATTTGAAAAAAGAAGAGTCAGCAAGCAATCAGGTTCTTGCTGAGATTGAAGAAGTAGTAGAGAGGGCGCATAGTCAATTTAAAAATGAATAAAAAAGAGAGACTTGAAAAAATTAGACGATTTGTGACAGATTATCAAATCGGTACACAAGAAGAAATTGTAGAACATTTGAAAGAAGCAGGCATCACTGCCACTCAAGCGACGGTATCACGAGATATCAAAGAACTAGGTATTGTCAAAATCCCTTTGAGAGACAACACCTATGTCTATGAATTGCCAAAATCAATCGTGAAAAGTTTGCAACTAGCTGAAGACAATATTGAATCAGCTGAATTGATGGATAAGATGATCAATCTCCAAGTTATTCCAGGAAATACGGCTTTTGTAAAAGCTCAGTTAATCGAGACTTTTGTGGACAAAATTTTCAGCTGTTTGGCTGATGATAGCTCGATTTTAGTCATTGCCAGAAGTGAAAGTCTAGCTGAGGAAATCTTTGAACAAGTAAAAAATTGGTAGGTCTATATGTTACTTGAAATTTCGATAAAAAACTTTGCCATTATTGAGGCTATTTCCCTCAATTTTGAAAAGGGGATGACAGTCCTGACTGGTGAAACAGGTGCAGGGAAGTCGATTATCATTGATGCCATGAATATGATGTTGGGAGCTCGTGCGACGACAGATGTTATTCGTCACGGTGCGCCAAAGGCAGAGATTGAGGGACTTTTCTCCGTTGAGAATAGTCGCCTTTTACAGGAAATTTTTGATGAGCAAGGCTTGGAAATGGGTGATGAAATTATCATCCGTCGGGAAATTCTGCAAAATGGTCGGAGTATCAGTAGAGTGAATGGTCAGATGGTCAATCTGTCGGTTTTGCGTGCTATTGGGCAACATCTTGTAGATATTCATGGTCAGCATGACCAAGAGGAGTTAATGCGTCCTCAACTGCACATCCAGATGTTGGATGAATTCGGTGACGTAGCTTTTTGGGAATTGAAAGAAACCTATCAAACGAGTTTTGATGCTTATCGGAAAATGCGTAAGCAGGTTCTGGAAGTCAAGAAAAACCAACAGGAACATAAGGCACGTATTGAAATGTTGGAATTTCAAATGGCAGAGATTGAGGCGGCAAACTTGCAAGCTGGAGAAGATTTGGTTCTCAATCAAGAGCGAGAGAAACTCCTCAACCATAAAAATATTGCGGATACGTTGACCAATGCCTACAGCATGTTGGACAATGAAGATTTTTCAAGTCTAGCCAATGTTCGTTCAGCTATGAATGACATGGAAAGTGTCGAAGAGTACGATCCTGAATACCGTGAAATTTCAAGCTCACTATCTGAGACCTACTATGTCTTAGAAGACATTAGCAAGCGTCTGGAAGCTATTATTGAGGACCTTGATTTTGATGGCAATCGTCTCATGCAGGTTGAGAATCGTTTGGACCTCCTTCATACTATTACCCGCAAGTATGGTGGGACTGTAGACGATGTCTTGCTTTATTTTGCCAAGATTACGGAAGAATACAATCTCTTGACAGGCAATAACCTTTCGTCTGAGGACATGGAAGCAGAGCTTAAAAAATTGGAAGTCAATCTTGTTGATTTGGCAGGTCAGCTTGCATCTGCTCGTCATGATTTGGCCCAGCAGCTCGAAGCAGAGATTAAACAAGAACTGCAAGACCTGTATATGGAAAAAGCCCAGTTTCAGGTTCGTTTTAGCAAGGGCAAATTCAGTCGTGAGGGCAATGAAATGGTTGAGTTTTACATTTCAACCAACCCTGGCGAAGACTTTAAACCCTTGGTCAAGGTTGCGTCCGGTGGGGAATTATCCCGTCTCATGCTAGCTATCAAGTCTGCTTTTTCACGTAAAGAAGGCAAGACAAGTATTGTCTTTGATGAAGTGGATACAGGAGTTTCAGGTCGTGTAGCTCAGGCTATTGCACAGAAGATTCACAAGATTGGCCAACATGGTCAGGTTCTAGCTATCTCCCACTTGCCACAAGTGATTGCGATTGCAGATTATCAATTTTTTATTGAGAAGATTAGCAATGAGCATTCAACGGTTTCGACTGTTCGTCTCTTGACGGTTGAAGAGCGAGTGGAAGAAGTTGCTAAGATGTTGGCAGGTGCTGATGTGACGGAAGCAGCCCTGACGCAAGCCAGAGAATTGTTGAGAAACAAGGAGAAATAAGATGACAGACTATTATGTAATTGGAGATGTTCACGGAAAAGCTGGGATGCTGGAAGACCTTCTCAAAACATGGGATGGTCAGACCCAGTTGCTCTTTCTAGGGGACTTGATTGACCGTGGTGAAGATAGTCGCCGTGTCCTTGAAATGGTCAAGGACTTAGTGGACAATCAAGGGGCAATCTGTTTGTCAGGAAATCACGAGTATATGTTTTTGACTTGGCTAGATGACCCAGAAGAAAGTTATGACCATTATCGTCGCAATGGTGGAGATACAACTATTAACTCTATCCTAGGTCGTCCCTTGGATGCCCCAGTTGACGGAGTAGAAGATGCCAAGCGTGTTGCTACTGAAGCAGCAGACTTGGTCGAATTTATTCGACAAATGCCATTTGTGGTAGAGACAGATAAGTATATCTTTGTACATGCTGGTATTGATTTGACCTTGGATGACTGGCATGAAACCACAGATTACAAGAAAGTATGGCTTAGAAAACCATTCCACGAAGCCGAAAATCATACTGGGAAAACTATTGTCTTTGGTCATACACCGGTTTATGGTTTGTTAAAGCAAGAGCGAGGTACTGCTGAGCTTTGGACTACAGAAGATGGCAAGATTGGGATGGACGGAGGAGCTGTCTATGGTGGTGTCCTTCATGGGATTGTCTTTACAGACCAAGGAATGACAGAACACCACTTTATCGAAAATGACGGCTTTGTCGCTGAAGATTAGTACTCCTAGCAGGGTATGGTCTTGTCAAAATGTCAAAAACAATTTATAATAAATAGATACCCTGAAAGGAAGAGAACCATGAACTTAGAAGAATTGAAAAAACGACAGGAGAAGATCCGTAACTTCTCTATTATCGCCCATATTGACCACGGAAAGTCGACTCTAGCAGACCGTATTTTGGAAAAAACTGAGACGGTTTCAAGCCGTGAAATGCAGGCCCAGCTTTTGGACAGCATGGATCTAGAGCGAGAACGTGGGATTACCATTAAACTCAATGCCATCGAGTTGAATTACACTGCAAAAGATGGGGAAACTTATATTTTCCACTTGATTGACACGCCGGGGCACGTAGACTTTACCTATGAAGTTTCGCGTTCGCTCGCTGCCTGTGAGGGAGCGATTTTGGTGGTTGATGCTGCTCAAGGGATTGAGGCTCAAACCCTTGCCAACGTTTATTTGGCCTTGGATAATGATTTGGAAATCATGCCAGTCATTAACAAAATTGACCTGCCTGCTGCAGACCCTGAACGAGTACGCACAGAGATTGAAGATGTCATTGGTCTAGATGCCAGCGAAGCAGTCTTAGCATCAGCTAAAGCTGGTATTGGTATCGAAGAAATCCTCGAGCAAATCGTAGAAAAAGTGCCAGCTCCAACAGGTGATGTGACGGCGCCTCTTAAGGCCTTGATTTTCGACTCGGTTTACGATGCCTACCGTGGGGTTATCCTCCAAGTGCGTGTCATGGATGGGGTGGTTAAACCTGGCGATAAGATTCAGCTTATGAGCAATGGCAAGACCTTTGATGTTACGGAAGTTGGTATCTTTACACCCAAAGCAGTTGGTCGTGATTTCCTTGCGACTGGTGACGTTGGTTATATTGCAGCTTCTATCAAGACGGTTCAAGATACTCGTGTGGGGGACACCGTTACCTTGGCAACCAATCCTGCTGCAGAGCCATTACATGGTTACAAGCAGATGAATCCTATGGTCTTTGCGGGGCTATATCCTATCGAGTCAAACAAGTACAATGACCTACGTGAAGCGCTTGAAAAATTGCAACTGAATGATGCTAGTCTTCAGTTTGAACCAGAAACATCTCAGGCACTTGGATTTGGTTTCCGTTGTGGTTTCCTTGGACTTCTCCATATGGATGTTATCCAAGAGCGTTTGGAACGTGAGTTTAATATCGACCTCATCATGACAGCTCCGTCTGTTATTTATAAGGTTAATTTGACCGACGGTGAGTCAATGGATGTGTCCAACCCATCTGAGTTTCCAGACCCAACTAAGATTGCGACCATTGAGGAGCCATATGTTAAGGCGCAAATCATGGTACCGCAAGAGTTTGTTGGAGCAGTGATGGAGCTAGCTCAGCGCAAGCGTGGTGACTTTGTGACTATGGACTATATTGATGATAACCGTGTCAATGTTATCTATCAAATTCCTCTTGCTGAAATTGTCTTTGACTTCTTTGATAAACTTAAGTCTTCAACACGTGGTTATGCAAGCTTTGACTACGAATTGTCAGAGTATCGCCCCTCTAAGCTGGTCAAAATGGACATCCTTCTCAATGGAGACAAGGTGGATGCCCTTAGCTTTATCGTTCACAAGGACTTTGCCTACGAACGCGGAAAACTCATCGTTGATAAGCTCAAGAAAATCATTCCTCGCCAACAATTTGAGGTCCCAATTCAAGCAGCTATTGGACACAAGATTGTCGCTCGTACTGATATCAAGGCCCTTCGTAAGAACGTACTTGCTAAATGTTATGGTGGTGACGTTTCTCGTAAGCGTAAACTGCTTGAAAAACAAAAAGCTGGTAAGAAACGCATGAAAGCTATCGGATCAGTAGAAGTTCCACAAGAAGCCTTCCTTAGCGTCTTGAGCATGGATGAAGAATAAGTTATCATAATTGTTTTTCTTGTTCACAGGAAACTTACATAAGAATCAATAGTAAAACAGGCTTAAATAGGCCTGTTTTTTTGCATTTATAATAGGATTAAATCGTTTAAAGTGTTTGTTTTAAATGTTTGTTTTTGGTTGTAAATATAAAAATAAACAAAATAATCGAAAAAAGGACAAAAAACAACAAAAAATTATTGACAACGATTTCATATAGTGTTATACTTATAGCATAAAGTTAATGGAAAGAAGGGAAAACCTTATGGGATTAGATCATTTCTTTGACAAAAACCTTGTGTTTTGCTTAGAAGCGGATAATCAAGAACATCTCTTTGATCAGGTTGCAACTTTATTGGAAGAACGAGAAATCGTAACTCCAACTTATCGTGAAGCCTTGATCACGCGTGAAAAGTCATTTCCAACTGGCCTAGATATGGAATTTTTGGGTAAGGATTTGCCGAATGTGGCTATTCCTCATACTGATATTGTTCATAATCTAGCTGAAAAAGTTGTGGTCGTTAGATTAGATAAACCTGTGACCTTCCACAACATGATTGCACCAGATAAGGAAGTAGAAGTATCTTTACTCTTCTTTATCATTAATAACTCAAGTTCAAGTCAAACAAACATTCTTGCTCAGTTGATGGACTTCTTTACTGGAAATGGTCATCTTGAAGACCTATCAAAAATTTCTGAACCAGAAGCCCTCTATGCTTATATCGCTGAAGCAATCGCTTAATCTTGTCTATTAAAAATATTAAATCGGAGGAAATCCATATGATTAAAATTCTTGCTGCCTGCGGTGCAGGTGTTAACTCAAGCCACCAAATTAAAAGTGCTCTTGAAGAAGAACTTTCAAACCGCGGTTTTGATGTTCACTGTGATGCAGTTATGGTAAAAGACGTTAACGAAGATCTTATCAAAGGTTATGACATCTTTACACCAATTGCTGCTACAGACCTTGGTTTTGACCCAGGTATTCCAGTTATCGAAGCTGGACCAATCTTATTCCGTATCCCAGCTATGAGTGCTCCAGTATTTGACAATATTGAAGCAGCTATCAAAGAACACGGGTTAAGCTAATTTTAATTTGTTAACATTCATATAACTATAAAAAGGGAGGAACTATTATGGATGTCATTATCGAACTAGCCAATAAGCTGTTCAAACCTATCTTGGATATGGGTGGGCCAATCATCATGCTGATCATTTTGACAGTATTGGCTCTACTTTTTGGAGTGAAATTCTCCAAAGCACTTGAAGGTGGTATCAAACTTGCCATCGCTCTTACTGGTATCGGTGCTATCATCGGTATGCTGAATGGTGCTTTCTCAGCATCACTTGCAAAATTCGTTGAAAATACTGGTATTCAATTGAACATCACTGACGTTGGTTGGGCACCACTTGCTACAATCACTTGGGGATCTGCTTGGACACTTTACTTCTTGCTCATCATGTTGATTGTCAACGTAGTGATGCTTGCTATGAAGAAAACTGATACACTTGACGTTGATATCTTCGATATCTGGCACTTGTCTATCACAGGTCTTTTGATTAAATGGTATGCAGACAACAACGGTGTAAGCCAAGGGGTTTCACTCTTCATCGCCACTGCAGCAGTTGTCCTTGTAGGTGTTCTTAAAATCATCAACTCTGATTTGATGAAACCTACATTTGATGACCTTCTTAACGCACCAAGTTCATCACCAATGACTTCAACTCACATGAACTACATGATGAACCCAGTTATCATGGTTTTGGATAAGATTTTTGAAAAATTCTTCCCAGGTCTTGATAAATATGACTTTGATGCTGCTAAATTGAACAAGAAAATCGGTTTCTGGGGATCTAAATTCTTCATCGGTTTCATCCTTGGTATCGTTATCGGTTTGATGGGTACTCCACATCCAGTTGCTGGCGTAGAAGATGCAGCAAACTGGCAATTAGTTATTAAAGGTTGGTTGTCTCTTGGTTTGACAGCCGGTGTATCTTTGGAACTCTTCTCACTCATCGGTTCATGGTTCATCGCTGCCGTAGAACCACTTTCACAAGGTATTACAAACGTTGCTACTAAACGTCTTCAAGGACGTAAATTTAATATCGGTCTTGACTGGCCATTCATCGCTGGTCGTGCTGAAATCTGGGCTTGTGCCAACGTACTTGCACCAATCATGTTGATCGAAGCTGTGCTTCTTTCAAAAGTCGGAAATGGTATCTTGCCACTTGCAGGTATCATCGCTATGGGTGTTACTCCAGCTCTCTTGGTTGTAACACGTGGTAAATTGCTCCGTATGATTATCTTCGGAACACTCTTGTTGCCACTCTTCCTTCTTTCAGGTACACTTATCGCACCATTTGCAACAGAACTTGCTAAAGGTGTAGGTGCCTTCCCAGCAGGTGTGAGCGAAACTCAATTGATCACTCACTCAACTCTTGAAGGACCAATCGAAAAACTTCTTGGTTGGACAATTGGTAACACTACAACAGGTGATATCAAAGCAATCCTTGGTGCTGTAGTCTTCCTTGTATTCTATATCGGTATCTTTGCATGGTACAGAAAACAAATGATCAAACGTAACGAAGAGTACGCAGCAAAAGCAAAATAATGCGCTCCTATAAAATGTAAATTGTTAAAGCTAGGTTG
The DNA here is from genome assembly GCF_027497975.1 of Streptococcus sp. SM5. Lineage (NCBI taxonomy): Bacteria > Bacillati > Bacillota > Bacilli > Lactobacillales > Streptococcaceae > Streptococcus > Streptococcus sp. SM5. The sequence goes on from NZ_JAJNSC010000030.1 coordinate 23,934, forward strand.
TCATTTTCCTGATAGGAGTGACAGCCTAGTTTTTTATAAACTATCAAGAAATCGGAGAAAATAATGGTAATTGAATTAAAATCAGAACAATTAAGAGTTGAATTTAACAGTTTTGGTGGGGCTCTTTCTTCTATAAAAGATACTGAGGGACTGGAGTATTTGTGGCAAGGGGATGCCACTTATTGGAGTGGACAAGCTCCTGTTCTCTTCCCCATTTGTGGTTCTTTGAGAGAGGATACAGCCCTCTATATAGATGAGAAGGGGCAAGAAAGCAAAGGAAAGATTCCTCGTCATGGTTTGGTTCGTAAGAAAGAATTTGAATTAGTTGAACAGACAGATAATAGTGTAACTTTTGCAATTGAAGACGATGAGAATAGCTATCAGAACTACCCTTATTATTTCCGCCTAGAAATCACTTATAGCCTTACTGGCAAGACAGTACGAACTCAATACAAGATTTTCAATAAAGAAACTAGCAAGGTCATGCCTTACTTTATTGGTGGACATCCAGGATTTAATTGTCCTCTACTGGATGATGAAGTCTATGAAGATTATTATCTAGAGTTTGAGAAAGAAGAGACTTGCTCTGTTCCACGTCCTTTCCCAGAAACAGGTATGCTGGATTTTCAAGATAGAAGTCCATGGCTAGAAGGTCAAAAAGAATTAGACCTCAGCTATGATCTTTTCAGCACTGATGCAGTCACCTTAGATGAATTGCAATCTAGAACAATTGCCCTTCGTTCTCGTAAACATGATAAGGGATTGAAAGTGCACTTTGCAGAGTTTCCAAATCTCATTATCTGGTCAACTTTGAATAAGGGTCCTTTCATTGCTTTTGAACCATGGTCTGGCTTGTCAACATCTCTTGAAGAAGGAGATCATCTAGAAGATAAGAAGAATGTTCGTCTCCTAGAACCTGGTCAAGTGGATCAAATTGGTTTTGATATCGAAATTTTTTAATTAAAAAAGCACAAAAACAAACATTAATTGTTGACTTTTTTAAGAAATAGGAGTATATTATGTTTGTAAGCAACAAATGATGTTTGTCACAAACAAACAATCACTTGTTATATTCTCTTTCGTAGAGAAAGATTATTTCTAGGAAACTGATTTCCTAAACTTGAATAAGGTGTGATTCATCTCATTCAATCCAATTTGTCAATAAACTGCTAGAAAACTTTTTGTAGGTAAACTGCTAACCATAAAAGTTTTTACTAGCCTAGAAAAATAAAAGGAGTATACAATATGTCTATTGTTATCGGTGCAGATGCTGCAGGTTTGAGATTGAAAGAAGTTGTGAAAGACTTCTTGGAAAAAGAAAACTTCCACGTTGTGGATGTTACAGCTGAAGGTCAAGACTTTGTTGATGTGACTCTTGCTGTTGCTGCAGAAGTAAACAAAGAAGAACAAAACCTTGGTATCGTGATTGATGCTTATGGAGCTGGTCCATTTATGGTCGCAACTAAGATCAAAGGAATGGTTGCTGCAGAAGTATCTGACGAACGTTCAGCTTATATGACTCGTGGCCACAACAACTCACGTATGATCACTATGGGTGCACAACTTGTTGGTGATGAATTGGCTAAAAACATCGCTAAAGGATTTGTTAACGGTAAATACGACGGTGGTCGTCATCAAATCCGTGTCGACATGTTGAACAAAATGTGCTAATTAGATTACAGTAAGAAAGGTAAGTTAAAAATGAGAATTGCAATTGGATGTGATCACATCGTAACAGATGAAAAAATGGCGGTTTCAGAATTTTTGAAATCAAAAGGATATGAAGTCATTGACTTTGGTACATATGACCATACACGTACCCACTACCCAATCTTTGGAAAAAAAGTAGGGGAAGCTGTAACTAGCGGTCAAGCTGATCTTGGAGTATGTATCTGTGGTACTGGTGTTGGTATCAACAATGCTGTAAATAAAGTTCCAGGTGTCCGTTCTGCCTTGGTTCGTGATATGACAACAGCCCTTTATGCTAAAGAACAATTGAACGCAAACGTTATCGGATTTGGTGGTAAGATTACTGGTGAATTGCTCATGTGTGATATCATCGAAGCTTTCATCCATGCTGAATACAAACCATCTGAAGAAAACAAGAAATTGATTGCGAAAATTGAACACCTTGAAAGTCACAATGCTCAACAAACAGACGCAAACTTCTTCACTGAATTCCTTGAAAAATGGGATCGTGGAGAATATCACGACTAAGAGGTGACTTATGATTTTAACAGTCACAATGAACCCATCCATTGATATTTCCTATCCCTTGGATGAGTTAAAGATTGATACTGTCAATCGTGTGGTGGATGTAACCAAAACGGCTGGTGGTAAGGGCCTCAATGTTACCCGAGTGCTTTCAGAATTTGGAGATTCTGTTCTTGCTACTGGTTTAGTTGGTGGTAAACTTGGTGAGTTTTTGGTTGAACATATCGATGATCAAGTAAAGAAAGATTTCTTCTCAATTCAGGGAGAAACTCGTAACTGTATCGCTATTCTTCACGGAGATAACCAAACAGAAGTTCTTGAAAAAGGTCCTGAAGTATTGGAACAGGAAGGTCAAGACTTTTTGGAACATTTCAAAAAACTCTTGGAGTCAGTTGAAGTAGTAGCTATCTCAGGTAGTCTGCCAGCTGGACTTCCAGTTGATTACTATGCGAGCTTGGTAGAACTTGCTAACCAAGCTGGCAAGCCTGTTGTTTTGGACTGCTCTGGTAGAGCACTTCAGGCGGTTCTTGAATCACCACATAAACCAACAGTCATCAAACCAAATAATGAGGAATTGTCCCAGCTTCTAGGAAGAGAAGTTTCTGAGGATTTGGATGAATTAAAAGAAGTACTTCAAGAACCTTTGTTTGCAGGTATTGAATGGATTATTGTTTCGCTTGGTGCCAACGGTGCTTTTGCCAAACATGGTGACACTTTCTACAAGGTAGATATTCCTAGAATTCAGGTGGTAAATCCTGTTGGATCTGGAGATTCTACTGTGGCAGGGATTTCTTCAGGACTTCTTTACAAAGAATCGGATGCAGAATTACTCATCAAGGCAAATGTCCTTGGTATGCTCAATGCTCAAGAAAAAATGACTGGTCATGTCAACATGGCCAACTATCAAGCTCTATATGATCAATTAATAGTAAAAGAGGTATAAAATGGCTTTAACAGAACAAAAACGTGCACGCTTAGAAAAACTTTCTGATGAAAATGGAATCATCTCAGCTCTTGCATTTGACCAACGCGGTGCTTTGAAACGCCTCATGGCTCAACACCAAACAGAAGAACCGACAGTGGCTCAAATGGAAGAACTTAAAGTTTTGGTAGCAGATGAATTGACTAAATACGCTTCATCTATGCTTCTTGATCCTGAATATGGACTTCCAGCAACTAAAGCTCTTGATGAAAAAGCTGGTCTTCTCCTTGCTTATGAAAAAACAGGTTATGACACAACAAGCACAAAACGCTTGCCAGACTGCTTGGATGTTTGGTCTGCAAAACGTATTAAAGAAGAAGGTGCAGATGCAGTTAAATTCTTGCTTTACTATGATGTAGATAGCTCAGACGAACTCAACCAAGAAAAACAAGCTTACATCGAACGTATCGGTTCTGAATGTGTGGCTGAAGATATCCCATTCTTCCTTGAAATCCTTGCTTACGATGAAAAAATTGCTGACGCAGGTTCTGTAGAATACGCTAAAGTAAAACCACACAAAGTTATCGGCGCTATGAAAGTCTTCTCAGACCCACGCTTTAACATTGATGTCTTGAAAGTAGAAGTTCCTGTTAACATTAAATATGTTGAAGGCTTCGCTGAAGGTGAAGTAGTTTATACACGTGAAGAAGCAGCAGCCTTCTTCAAAGCTCAAGATGAAGCAACTAACTTGCCTTACATCTACTTGAGTGCTGGTGTATCAGCTAAACTTTTCCAAGATACTCTTGTATTTGCTCATGAATCAGGTGCAAACTTTAACGGAGTTCTTTGTGGCCGTGCTACATGGGCTGGATCAGTTGAAGCATACATCAAAGATGGTGAAGCAGCAGCTCGCGAATGGCTTCGCACAACTGGTTTTGAAAACATTGATGAGCTCAATAAAGTTCTTCAAACAACAGCGACTTCATGGAAAGAACGCGTGTAAGCAAGTCCTCCTAGGTTAGGAACATGAATCTAAAAAAATTTTAAAAAAAGTTTTATGTAAAGGTTTACAAAATAACTTACTTGTGCTATACTTAAATCACAAGTTAATACAAGGTGAGTGTTACTAAGTAATATTAGGCATGATCACAGGTGAATTAGAAATCGGCTGATTTTCTAGTTCATTTGTGGTCATTTTTTGTACTCATATACCTTTAAGATATAAAAGGAGGTTGACATGTATCGAATTCTAAATCCAATGAATCATAATGTTTCGCTTGTCAGGAATGATAAGGGAGAAGAAGTGATTGTAATTGGTAAGGGGATTGCATTTGGGAAGAGGAAGGGAGATTTGATTACTGAACATCAGGTTGAGAAAATCTTTCGGATGAAGACCGAAGAGTCAAGAGAAAACTTTATGGCTCTCCTCAAAGATGTTCCGCTTGATTTTATCACAGTGACTTATGAAATCATTGATAAGCTATCAAAGAAATATCATTATCCGATTCAAGAGTATCTCTACGTAACCTTGACAGATCATATTTACTGTTCTTACCAAGCTCTAGCACAAGGAAGGTACAAGGATAGTAATCTGCCAGATATTTCCACTAAGTATCCTGTCGCTTTTCAAATCGCAAATGAAGCATTTGAAATTTACCGCCAGAAGCTAGCAGATCATTTTCCTGAGGACGAGATTATTCGGATTGCTTATCATTTCATTAATGCCGAAGGTGAAAATGAAGTAGAACTTGTGGAGTCGATTGATAAGAGGAAAGAAATTCTCAGGAATGTTGAAGAAGTTTTAACGGACTATGCAATTCAACGAACTAAAGAGAATAACCATTTCTATGATCGCTTTATGATTCATTTGAATTATTTCTTGGATTATTTAGACAGATCTAGAGATGATAACCAATCACTTCTGGATATGGAAGATCATATTAAACAATCCTATCCAAAAGCGTTCGAGATTGGTTCCAAGATCTATGATGTGATTACGCAACATACGGGTCTTGATTTGTATAAAAGTGAACGAGTTTATCTAGTTCTACATATCCAACGTTTATTGTCATAAAAATTTAATTAAAAATACATAAGGAGAATTCTATCATGAATAGAGAAGAAGTAACATTGTTAGGTTTTGAAATCGTAGCCTATGCTGGAGACGCTCGTTCAAAACTATTGGAAGCCTTGAAGGCTGCTGAAGCTGGTGATTTTGCGAAAGCGGACACTTTGGTAGAGGAAGCTGGTAGCTGTATTGCAGAGGCTCACCACGCGCAAACAAGTCTATTAACTAAGGAAGCTTCTGGTGAGGACTTAGCGTATAGTGTGACCATGATGCACGGTCAAGATCACTTGATGACAACCATCTTGTTAAAAGATTTGATGCACCATTTAATTGAACTCTACAAGAGAGGAGTTAAGTAATGAATAAATTAATTGCATTTATCGAGAAAGGAAAGCCTTTCTTTGAGAAACTATCTCGTAATATCTATCTTCGTGCTATTCGTGATGGTTTCATTGCAGGTATGCCTGTTATTCTCTTCTCAAGTATCTTTATCTTGATTGCTTTTGTACCCAACTCATGGGGCTTTAAATGGTCTGATGAAGTTGTAGCTTTTCTGATGAAACCTTATAGCTATTCTATGGGTATTCTGGCTCTCTTGGTAGCAGGTACAACAGCTAAGTCATTGACCGACTCAGTAAACCGTAGCATGGAGAAAACCAATCAAATAAACTATATGTCAACATTGTTGGCAGCAATTGTTGGTTTGTTGATGTTGGCAGCTGATCCTATCGAAAATGGTCTAGCTACTGGATTCTTGGGGACAAAAGGTTTGCTTTCAGCCTTCCTTGCTGCCTTTGTTACCGTAGCCATCTATAAGGTTTGTGTTAAGAACAACGTCACTATTCGCATGCCTGACGAAGTTCCACCTAATATCTCACAAGTCTTTAAAGATGTGATTCCATTCACTCTATCAGTTGTTTCTCTTTATGCTCTTGATTTACTAGCTCGTCATTTTGTTGGTGCAAGCGTAGCTGAATCAATCGGTAAATTCTTTGCACCATTATTCTCTGCTGCTGATGGTTATCTAGGTATTACGATTATCTTTGGTGCCTTTGCTTTCTTCTGGTTTGTTGGTATCCATGGTCCATCTATCGTTGAACCAGCTATCGCAGCTATTACCTATGCCAATGCCGAAGTCAACTTGAACCTTCTCCAACAAGGTATGCACGCTGACAAGATTCTTACTTCTGGTACACAAATGTTTATCGTTACCATGGGTGGTACTGGTGCGACACTGGTTGTTCCATTCATGTTCATGTGGTTAACAAAATCTAAACGTAACCGTGCAATCGGTCGTGCTTCAGTAGTCCCAACATTCTTTGGTGTAAATGAACCAATCTTGTTTGGTGCACCACTTGTATTAAACCCAATCTTCTTCATTCCATTTATCTTTGCTCCAATCGCAAACGTTTGGATCTTCAAATTCTTTATTGAAACACTTGGAATGAACTCATTTACTGCTAATCTACCATGGACAACTCCAGCTCCACTAGGTCTAGTTCTTGGTACGAACTTCCAAGTTCTATCATTCATTCTTGCTGCCCTTCTAATCGTGGTTGACGTAGTCATTTACTATCCATTCCTTAAAGTATATGATGAACAAATTCTTGAAGAAGAGCGTTCAGGTAAATCTAATGATGAATTGAAAGAAAAAGTTGCCGCAAACTTCAACACTGCAAAAGCAGATGCTATTCTTGAAAAAGCTGGTGTAGAAGCAGCACAAAATACAATCACTGAAGAAACAAATGTCCTCGTTCTCTGTGCAGGTGGAGGGACAAGTGGACTTCTTGCGAATGCTTTGAATAAGGCAGCTGCAGAATACAATGTTCCTGTGAAAGCAGCAGCAGGTGGCTATGGTGCTCACCGTGAAATGTTGCCAGAGTTTGATCTTGTTATCCTTGCCCCTCAAGTTGCTTCAAACTTTGAAGACATGAAAGCAGAAACAGATAAGCTCGGTATTAAACTAGCGAAAACAGAAGGCGCTCAATACATCAAATTAACTCGTGATGGAAAAGGTGCTCTTGCATTCGTACAAGCTCAATTCGATTAACGATAGGGACTGTGAAACAGTCTCCTATCGTTACGGCAATCGCTATGGCGAATTTCCTAATCGCCTTGTTAATTCGTCGGTAAAAAGCTATCGTTTTTACCTCCTCATGTCACAATTCGATTAATAATAGGGACTATGAAATAGTCTCCTATCGTTACGGCAATCGCTATGGCGAATTTCCTAATCGCCTTATTAATTCGTCGGTAAAAAGATATCGTTTTTACCTTCTCATGTCACAATTCGATTAACGATAGGGACTATGAAATAGTCTCCTATCGTTACGGCAATCGCTATGGCAAATTTCCTAATCGCCTTATTAATTCGTCGGTAAAAAGCTATCGTTTTTACCTCCTCATGTTACAATTCGGTGACTTGGTACAAGAAGTGAGATGGAGAAGGATGGCTCACTGACTCCTCTCCTCTCACTTTTACTTTATTTAAATCAAGAAATAGGTGAAAAAATGACAAAATCATTACCAAAAGACTTTATTTTCGGTGGCGCAACAGCTGCCTATCAAGCAGAAGGCGCTACGCATACTGATGGAAAAGGACCAGTTGCTTGGGATAAATATCTTGAAGATAACTACTGGTACACTGCCGAACCAGCCAGTGATTTTTACAATCGATACCCAGTTGACCTCAAGCTAGCAGAAGAGTATGGTGTCAATGGTATTCGAATTTCTATTGCCTGGTCACGTATTTTCCCGACTGGTTACGATCAAGTAAATGCTAAAGGTGTTGAATTTTATCATAATCTATTTGCAGAGTGTCACAAACGTCATGTTGAGCCTTTTGTAACTCTTCATCACTTTGATACGCCAGAAGCTCTCCACTCAAATGGAGACTTCTTAAACCGTGAAAATATTGAACACTTTGTAGACTACGCTGCCTTCTGTTTTGAAGAATTCCCAGAAGTAAACTATTGGACAACCTTTAATGAAATTGGGCCAATTGGTGATGGTCAATACTTGGTTGGAAAATTCCCTCCAGGTATTCAGTACGACCTTGCCAAAGTTTTCCAATCGCACCACAATATGATGGTTTCTCATGCGCGTGCAGTTAAGCTATATAAAGATAAAGGTTATAAAGGTGAAATTGGTGTTGTTCACGCACTGCCAACCAAGTATCCTTTAGATCCTAAAAATCCAGCAGATGTTCGTGCAGCTGAGTTGGAAGATATCATCCACAATAAATTTATCTTGGATGCAACTTATCTAGGTCACTATTCAGCTGAAACGATGGAAGGCGTCAACCATATCTTATCAGTCAATGGTGGTAGCTTGGATCTTCGTGAAGAAGATTTCACAGCATTAGAAGCTGCGAAAGACTTGAATGATTTTCTAGGCATCAACTATTATATGAGTGACTGGATGGAAGCCTTTGATGGAGAAACTGAAATTATCCATAATGGTAAGGGTGAGAAAGGAAGCTCTAAATACCAAATCAAAGGTGTTGGTCGTCGTGTAGCTCCTGACTATGTACCACGTACGGATTGGGATTGGATTATCTACCCTCAAGGTTTGTATGACCAAATCATGCGCGTGAAGAAAGATTATCCGAACTATAAGAAGATTTACATCACTGAAAATGGACTTGGTTATAAAGATGAGTTTGTAGACAATACTGTTTATGATGATGGCCGTATTGATTATGTCAAACAACACTTAGAGGTCTTATCTGATGCGATTGCTGATGGTGCAAACGTCAAAGGATACTTCATCTGGTCATTGATGGACGTCTTCTCATGGTCAAACGGTTATGAAAAACGTTACGGTCTCTTCTATGTAGACTTTGAAACTCAAGAACGTTATCCTAAGAAATCAGCTCACTGGTACAAGAAAGTAGCGGAAAGTCAGATTATAGACTAGTAGAATTAGTAATTAGATATAGAATTCTAGTGAGGCAAAAGATGTTCAAAGATTTTATCTGATCAATTTATGAAAAAGTTTATATTATCAATTTTGATAAATGTTCTTAAATACCTTGTTTGACTAATGAGGAGCTGAAAAATCTTGGGAAATGGTATGTCTCTACCGGTAAAGAATGGATTTGCCATTCAGACTATGAGCTGGAAGAATTTAAAAATATCTTTTTAAATTTTATCAGTCCTGAAGAACGGGATAATATCTCCTTTGATTCAGATTTTATGCCGTTTCAACAATCATAAAGAATCTAGGAAACTCTTTGTAAAAATCTTCATCAAAAAATGCGTCATATCAAGATTTTTATTTTCTTGATATGACGCATTTTATATTTTATCAATCCTCAGTCTTATGGTTTAGAAAGAATAATTTTTGTTTGTTTTGAAAGTTGTTCAAACGTTTCTTTGCTCAGTTTAGAATCTGAAACGATGGTATCAATATCAGAGATATTGTAGAAGGTATAGAAATCAAATTTATTGAACTTACTATGGTCAGCTAGTAAGTATTTTTTATTGGAATTATTGAGGGCTATGCGTTGAGATTCACCTTCCTCTTCACTAAAGGTCGCAATCGCATTGTCCTGAATACCATTACAGCTAACGAAGGCTTTAGAAAATTGCAAATTGGCCAAGTTTTGCAAGGTTAGTGTTCCGACAAAGGCTCCAGTGATAGAGCGATAGTTTCCACCTATTAAAATCAAATCTGTTAGTTTTCGTTCGTTTAAGATGAGAAAGACTGGTAAACTGTTTGTTACAACACGAATATTATCAATTGGAAGTTCACGGGCAAAAGATTCCAAGGTTGTCCCTGGACCAATAAAAATGGTTTCACCCTCATCAATTAAATGGCCTGCAAAACGGCTGATTTCTTGTTTTTCTGCAATCTGTAAGCTTTGTTTTTCAATATTGGAACGTTCATTGTTTAAAATAGAACCTGTGCGAATTTTCTCAGCTCCCCCGTGCACCCGAACAAGTAAATCCTTGTCTGCTAACTCTTGCAAGTAGCGTCTAGCAGTCATATCTGATACATCCAAGCGAGTCATGATTTCTTTTACAGTAATAGTTCCTTTTGTATTTACCGTTTCTAGAATATTATCTAGTTTTTCCTGCTTTAACATCGTTATCACCTCTATTTCTATTACTATTTTATCATAAAGTATTCAATCAATCAATTTAAAAAACAAAAGAAAACAAAAACAAAAACATCATGGTTGTTTTAAACAAACCATGATCTTTTTATCACTTATAAAATAGATGACCTTAGTCCAAACCGTAGTTGTAGTCATCGTCTTGCATGGCTTCAACTTCACCAAGGAGGTAACCATTTCCGACTTGAGAGAAGAAGTCGTGGTTGGAAGTTCCTGTTGAAATACCGTTCATAACGATTGGGTTGACATCATCAGCTGAATCTGGGAAGAGTGGATCTTGTCCCAGGTTCATGAGTGCCTTGTTAGCATTGTAGCGAAGGAAGGTTTTGACTTCTTCCGTCCAACCAACACCGTCATAGAGACTTTCTGTGTAGCCTTCTTCATTCTCGTAGAGAGTGTATAGCAGATCGTACATCCATTCTTTGAGTTTTTCTTGCTCTTCTTCAGGTAATTCATTGAAACCAAGTTGGAATTTATAACCAATGTAGGTTCCGTGAACAGATTCATCACGAATAATCAATTTAATGATTTCAGCGACGTTGGCCAGTTTGTTGTTACCGAGATAGTAGAGGGGAGTGAAGAAACCTGAGTAGAAGAGGAAGGTTTCAAGGAAGACACTAGCAACTTTCTTTTCAAGTGGGCTACCGTTTAGGTAGATTTCGTTGACAATCTCAGCCTTTTTTTGTAGGTAAGGATTGGTATTGGTCCATTCGAAAATTTCTTCAATCTCAGCCTTAGTATTCAAGGTAGAAAAGATTGATGAGTAAGATTTAGCGTGGACAGATTCCATAAATTGGATGTTATTGAAAACAGCTTCCTCATGTGGTGTACGGATGTCTGCGCGAAGGGCTTGAACCCCAGTTTCAGATTGCATAGTGTCGAGAAGGGTTAAACCACCAAAGACTTTTCCAACCAAGTCTTTTTCTACATTTGATAGCTTTCTCCAGTCATCCAAGTCATTTGACAAAGGAATACGTGTATCAAGCCAGAATTGCTCCGTCAGTTTTTCCCAAGTTGATTTGTCGATGACATCTTCGATGGCATTCCAGTTAATGGCTTTGTAGTAAGTTTCCATTTTGAAATCTCTTTCTGTGTTTAGTATTGCGAACTCACAATTACTTCTATTTTATCATAATTCTAGAGGAGTATCGCACAAAAAGTCGGAAGTCCGACTTTTGTGTTTTTCCATAGTATAGGTGCTTATTCCAGTTTAGTTTAGCAGGGTGAATGAATCACTAATTTGAGAAAAAGTAATTTCCTCAAGCAAAGATTAAATCACACAGCTTTCACATTGGTTGGCACCGACTTCTCCACCATCATCTGTAAAGGTACGGACGTAGTAGATAGACTTGATTCCCTTGTTAAAGGCATAGTTACGAAGGATAGACAAGTCACGTGTCGTTTGTTTATTTTCTTTCTTCCATTCGTAAAGTCCTTTTGGAATGTCACTACGCATAAAGAGTGTGAGTGAAAGTCCTTGGTCCACATGCTCAGTTGCAGCAGCATACACATCAATCACTTTACGCATATCCATGTCGTAAGCAGAAGTGTAGTAAGGAATGGTTTCTGTTGACAAGCCAGCAGCAGGATAGTAGATTTTACCGATTTTCTTTTCTTGACGTTCTTCGATACGTTGCGTAATCGGGTGGATAGAAGCAGAAACGTCGTTGATATAGCTGATAGAACCATTTGGTGCTACAGCAAGGCGGTTTTGGTGGTAAAGACCATCTGCTTGAACCTTGTCGCGAAGTTCAGTCCAGTCAGCAGCACTTGGGATAAAGACATCTTTGAAGAGTTCTTTAACACGGTCTGATTTTGGAACAAACTCGCCTGTAATATACTTGTCAAAGTAGCTTCCGTTAGCATAGTCTGATTTTTCAAAGTTATGGAAGGTAATACCACGTTCACGCGCGATATTGTTTGATTCTACCAAGGTCCAGTAGTTCATGAGCATGAAGTAGATGCTTGTAAACTCAACAGACTCAGGCGATCCATATTCAATCAATTGTTGGGCAAGGTAGCTGTGAAGTCCCATGGCACCAAGACCAAAGGTATGAGCTTGGCTATTTCCGTGGTCGATGGTAGGAACAGCTACGATGTGTGAACTATCTGTAACGAAAGTAAGGGCACGAACCATAGCACGGATAGAACGACCAAAGTCAGGTGAAGTCATCATGTTGACCACGTTGGTTGAACCAAGGTTACATGAAACATCTGTTCCCATTTGAAGGAATTCTTGAGCATCGTTGATCAAGCTTGGTTCTTGAACTTGAAGAATCTCAGAACACAAGTTACTCATGATAATCTTACCATCAACTGGGTTTGCACGGTTAGCCGTATCAATGTTGACAACATAAGGGTAGCCAGATTCTTGTTGCAATTTAGAGATTTCAGTTTCCAAATCACGCGCCTTGATTTTTGTTTTGCGGATATTTGGATTTGCGACTAGTTCATCGTATTTCTCAGTGATGTCGATGTAGTTGAATGGTACACCGTATTCAAGCTCTACAGAATAAGGGCTGAAGAGGTACATTTCTTCATTTTTACGTGCTAATTCGTAGAATTTATCGGGCACTACAACACCAAGTGAAAGTGTCTTAACACGAACTTTTTCATCGGCGTTTTCCTTCTTAGTTGAAAGGAAGGCGATAATATCTGGGTGGAAGACGTTGAGGTAGACAACACCAGCACCTTGACGTTGACCCAATTGGTTTGAGTAAGAGAAGCTGTCTTCGAAAAGCTTCATAACTGGAACGACGCCAGAAGCTGCTCCTTCATATCCTTTAATAGGAGCACCAGCTTCACGAAGGTTGCTGAGAGTAATTCCCACGCCACCACCGATACGTGAAAGTTGAAGAGCTGAGTTGATAGAACGTCCGATAGAGTTCATATCATCCGTTACTTGGATTAGGAAGCAAGATACTAACTCCCCACGGCGAGCACGACCAGCATTCAAGAAGGAAGGAGTAGCAGGTTGGTAGCGTTGGTGGATGATTTCATTGGCAATATCGATTGCAACAGCTTCATTGCCATCAGCGAAATAAAGGGCGTTAAAGAAGACACGGTCTTCCATACTTTCAAGATAATATTCACCGTCATTAGTCTTTAAGGCGTATTGATTGTAAAACTTATAGGCAGCCATGAAAGACTTGAATTGGAAGTTTTGTTCTTTGATAAATTGAGCCAATTCTTCCAAAAATTCTGGACGGTATTTCTTGATAAAGGCTGTTTCGATGTAGTTGTGTTCAATGAGGTAGTTGATTTTATCCTTGATTGAATCAAAAACCATAGTATTTGGAACTACATTTTCTTTAAAGAAGGCATCCAGGGCTTCCTTATCTTTATGAAGCATGATTTGTCCATTGACAGGACGGTTGATTTCGTTATTGAGACGGAAGTAAGTTACGTCTTCAAGATGTTTTAATCCCATAAAATTTCCCTTATCTAATTACAAAAGAAAGGCTTCTAAGTTAGCCCTAGAAGCAATTTCTTCTGGATGATGTACTAAGATTATGCTAATTGTTTCAGTTTTCCTGGTTGGAAACCTGAAAAGACTTCTGTTGGTGTTTGGATAACAGGAGCTGCGCTGAAACCGAGCTCTTTAACTTGATCGATGTACTCAGGTTGCTCATCAAGATTGATTTCACGATAAGCGACATTATTACTGTCCAAGAAACGTTTGGTCATTTTACATTGGACACAGTTGTTTTTAGAATAAACGGTTACCATTGTGTAACTCCTCTTTCAAAATAGATTACTTTCTTAGTATATCAGAAAATAAATTTTTGTCAATGATTTGAAACTAAATATAGTGGTATATTTTTCTACTCAAGGTCGCAAAACACAACATGTAGTGTTTGTTTTGTAAAATAGTGATGATTATCCTAGAAGTAGTTTTTTGGAAAACTATATCCTGTGTTTTGTTATCTAGAATAGAAGATTTTCAGCAAGTTATCTGAAAGGAAATCGAATAAATCCCATAAAATGCTTGAAAAAAATCCTAGAAGATGGTATAATACCAAATTGTAAGGGTTATCACATATAACTCAAAAAAGAAAGAACAAAAGGAGAGTCAAACTATGGCTTCTAAAGATTTCCACGTAGTGGCAGAAACAGGTATTCACGCACGTCCAGCAACATTGTTGGTACAAACTGCAAGCAAATTTGCTTCAGATATCACTCTTGAGTACAAAGGTAAATCAGTTAACCTTAAATCAATCATGGGTGTTATGAGTCTTGGTGTTGGCCAAGGTGCTGATGTAACTATCTCAGCTGAAGGTGCAGATGCAGATGACGCTATCGCTGCAATCTCAGAAACAATGGAAAAAGAAGGATTGGCATAAGGAAAATGACAGAAATGCTTAAAGGAATCGCAGCATCTGATGGTGTTGCAGTTGCAAAAGCATATCTACTCGTTCAACCGGATTTGTCATTCGAGACTGTTTCAGTCGAAGATACAAACGCAGAAGAGGCTCGTTTGGATGTAGCTCTTGAAGCTTCTCAAAACGAGCTTTCTCTTATCCGTGAGAAAGCTGTAGGTACGCTTGGTGAAGAAGCAGCTCAAGTTTTTGACGCTCATTTGATGGTTCTTGCTGACCCAGAATTGATTGGTCAGATTAAAGAAACAATCCGTGCTAAGAAAGTCAATGCTGAAGCAGGTCTTAAAGAAGTGACTGACATGTTCATCACTATCTTTGAAGGCATGGAAGACAACCCATATATGCAAGAACGTGCAGCGGATATCCGCGACGTGACAAAACGTGTATTGGCAAACCTTCTTGGTAAAAAATTACCAAACCCAGCTTCTATCAATGAAGAAGTAATTGTGATTGCGCATGACTTGACACCATCTGATACAGCTCAATTGGACAAAAACTTTGTAAAAGCTTTTGTAACAAATATCGGTGGACGTACAAGCCACTCAGCTATCATGGCACGTACACTTGAAATTGCAGCTGTATTGGGAACAAATAACATCACTGAAGTAGTGAAAGACGGCGATATCCTTGCCGTTAACGGAATTACTGGTGAAGTGATTATCAACCCAACAGATGAACAAGCGGCAGAATTTAAAGCAGCTGGTGAAGCTTATGCTAAACAAAAAGCTGAATGGGCACTTTTGAAAGATGCTCAAACAGTGACTGCTGACGGTAAACACTTCGAGTTGGCTGCTAACATCGGTACTCCAAAAGACGTTGAAGGTGTTAACAACAACGGTGCAGAAGCTGTTGGACTTTACCGTACAGAGTTCTTGTATATGGATTCTCAAGACTTCCCAACAGAAGATGAGCAGTATGAAGCATACAAGGCTGTTCTTGAGGGAATGAATGGTAAACCAGTGGTTGTTCGTACAATGGATATCGGTGGAGATAAGGAACTTCCTTACTTCGATATGCCACATGAAATGAACCCATTCCTTGGATTCCGTGCCCTTCGTATCTCTATTTCTGAAACTGGAGATGCAATGTTCCGTACACAAATCCGTGCCCTTCTTCGTGCTTCTGTTCATGGTCAATTGCGTATCATGTTCCCAATGGTTGCCCTTTTGAAAGAATTCCGTGCAGCCAAAGCAGTTTATGAAGAAGAAAAAGCAAACCTTCTTGCTGAAGGTGTTGCAGTTGCGGATGACATCCAAGTTGGTATCATGATTGAAATCCCTGCAGCAGCGATGCTTGCAGACCAATTTGCAAAAGAAGTAGACTTCATGTCAATTGGTACAAACGACTTGATCCAATACTCAATGGCAGCAGACCGTATGAACGAACAAGTTTCATACCTTTACCAACCATATAACCCATCAATCCTTCGCTTGATCAACAATGTTATCAAGGCAGCTCACGCTGAAGGTAAATGGGCTGGTATGTGTGGTGAGATGGCTGGTGACCAAAAAGCTGTTCCACTTCTTGTCGGAATGGGCTTGGATGAGTTCTCTATGTCAGCAACATCAGTACTTCGTACACGTAGCTTGATGAAAAAATTGGACACTGCTAAGATGGAAGAGTACGCTAATCGTGCCCTTACAGAGTGTTCAACAATGGAAGAAGTTCTTGAACTTCAAAAAGAATACGTTAACTTCGATTAATGTGATTAACCTTGTAACCTAGTTGCAAGGTTTTTTTGATAGTTTAAAATCAGAAATTTATTAACTAGTTCATAAAATGCTTGACAATAAAAAAAATAGGAGTAGAATATTAACTAATTAAATAACTGGTTAAGGAGTTTTGTATGAAGAAACAAAGTTTATTTTTAGTATTGTTAAGTGTCTTTCTTTTATGTTTAGGTGCTTGTGGCCGAAAGGAAAGCCAGACAGGGAAAGGGATGAAAATTGTGACCAGTTTCTATCCTATCTACGCTATGGTCAAGGAAGTATCTGGTGACTTGAATGATGTTCGAATGATTCAGTCAAGTAGTGGGATTCACTCCTTTGAACCTTCAGCAAATGACATTGCAGCCATCTATGATGCAGATGTCTTTGTTTACCATTCGCATACGCTCGAATCTTGGGCAGGAAGTCTGGATCCCAATCTAAAAAAATCCAAAGTTAAAGTTTTAGAGGCTTCAGAAGGAATGACATTGGATCGTGTCCCTGGTCTAGAAGATGTGGAAGCAGGTGATGGAGTTGATGAAAAAACGCTTTATGATCCTCACACATGGCTAGATCCTGAAAAAGCTGGCGAAGAAGCTCAGATTATCGCTGATAAACTTTCAGAGGTGGATAGTGAACATAAAGAAACTTATCAGAAAAATGCGCAAGCCTTTATCAAAAAAGCTCAGGAATTAACTAAGAAATTCCAGCCTAAATTTGAAAAAGCGAGTCAGAAAACATTTGTAACACAACATACAGCCTTTTCTTATCTAGCTAAGCGATTTGGACTCAATCAGCTTGGAATCGCTGGTATCTCTCCAGAACAAGAACCAAGTCCAAGACAACTAACAGAAATTCAGGAATTTGTTAAAACCTATAAGGTTAAAACGATTTTTACAGAAAGTAATGCTTCTTCGAAAGTAGCTGAAACTCTTGTCAAATCAACAGGTGTGGGTCTAAAAACTCTGAATCCTTTAGAGGCAGACCCACAAAATGACAAGACTTATCTAGAAAACCTTGAAGAAAATATGAGCATTTTAGCAGAAGAATTGAAATGAGGAGATTATGAAAATCAATAAAAAATATCTAGCTGGGTCAGCAGCTGCACTTTTTTTAAGTGTCTGTGCTTATGAACTAGGTTTGCATCAAGCCCAAACTGTAAAAGAAAATAACCGTGTTTCTTACATCGATG
>NZ_JAJNSC010000031.1:0-33947 GCF_027497975.1 Streptococcus sp. SM5
GGCACTAATTTCGTCCTTACTTTTATCCATCTCTTCAATGACAGGATAATAAGCGTTACTGATAATCTCTAAACCAGCAAAGAGAAACTTGTAAATAGAAAGCGACTCATGGCTATCCAGATAAGCTAACATCTGATCAATGACATAAGCATTCTTATGGTTGCTGATGGTAATCATTCGTTTGTTTTCAACGATAAAGGTCATGGGAATCGCTTCATAGTAATCCTTGTCCTTTTCTAAGTCCAGAACATTGTAGATAAAGGTCACAGTCCCATTCTCACGGTTATAATCCATATGGGCACGTTCATTTTTATCCAGCGCATATTCGATGGTTTCCTTATCCAATCCGTAGATTTCAGATAAATCTTCAAGATTTTTAATTTTTTCTACATCTAGATTGATCCAAACACAACCATTTCCTAATTGTTTATCTAAAACCATCGTTTCTCCTTTACCAAACTCTTTCTATTGTACCATAAAAGAGGTAAAATTTCAGTTCTCTTCTTTCCTTGAAAAATTGCTGACAACCGTGATACTTCTATTGGGAACAAAGTGAAGGACTCCATCCTCACTGCGCAGTTGAGTCGTACGAATACCGACACTCACAACCTTACCAGAGATTGTAATCGGACCATTCGTAAACTCAACTTGATCTCCAACATCTAACTGGCGCTCAAAGAGGATGAAAAAGCCATTGACCACATCCGATAAAAATCCTTGAGCCCCCATCCCGATTGCCACCCCAGCAATCCCAGCACCTGCCAGTAGACTTGATACAGGTAAGCCTAGAGTAGATAAAACAAAGTAGAGTAAAAAGAAATAGAGGGTGTAGTTCAAAATATTTTCAATCAATCTAGAAATTGTCTTTTGGCGCGCCTCATCTTTCTGGGAAAATTTTAAGGATGGTTTAACAACTCTTTTCACAACTTGATGGAAAATTATTTTAACGATATAAAAGACAATAAAAAGAAGGACTAGAGAGACTAATTTTGAAAACAACTCTTCTAGAATACTGCTGATATTTAACTTATCGATATAATTTTGAATAAATGTTGGCATAGTAAGCTCCTTTCCTAATATTATACCATAAAACGATATCTGAACCAGTTTGGTAGATATTCATTCTGCCTATACTATTATTAGATTCACTTGATTTCAAAACATATTTATACTATAATCAAACCACTACATGGAGAACAAATTATTTTCTCAATAACTCTCTTGGAATAGACCTTTCTACCTCATCTACTACTAAAACTTTAAAGCATTTATCTCAAGGAAGTATTCTATGTCTATCACACAACGCACTCTTAAACTAGTCCTAGCAACTTGTTTTGCTTGTTTACTAGCCTACTTTTTTGATTTGTCATCAGCTGTATCAGCTGGTATCATTGCTATTTTGAGTCTCTCTGATACACGAAGAAGCACGATCAAGCTAGCCCGCAATCGTCTTTTTTCAACTCTTCTAGCTCTCTTAGTTGGTGTTATTGCCTTTCAACTAACTGGTTATCATATTTGGAGCTTCGGACTTTACTTAGCAATCTATGTTCCTCTAGCCTATAAACTCGGTTGGGAAATTGGAATTACTCCAAGTAGCGTCTTGGTTAGCCATCTATTAATCCAACAATCAACAGCACCAGCACTTTTACTGAACGAGCTCTTACTCTTCCTCATCGGTACCAGTTTTGCTCTTTTAGTCAATCTCTACATGCCTTCACGTGAAAAAGAAATTCAACATTATCATACTCTTGTTGAAGAAAAACTCAGAGATGTTCTTCTACGGCTTTCTCACTATCTGAAAAGAGGAGATGGCCGTAATCAGGCTCAACTTGTAAATGAACTTGATCAACTACTGGAGGAAGCCCTCAAACTAGTCTATCTGGACCATTCTGATCATCTCTTTCATCAAACAGACTATCATATCCACTACTTTGAAATGCGCCAAAGACAAACCCGCATTTTAAGAAATATGGCCAAGCAGATTAACACCTGCCAACTAGCCGCTAGTGAGAGTCTAATTGTCGCTCAACTCTTTTCAAAAACAGCTAGCCAACTGAGTCAAACCAATCCAGCCTATAACTTGTTGGAAGACATCGAGAAATACCTGCAGGTATTTCGCAATCGTTCTCTCCCTAAAACAAGAGAAGAGTTTGAGACACGGGCTACCCTATTACAACTCTTTCGCGAATTAGAACACTTTATTCAAATAAAAGTAGATTTCTACCAACGTTACTCTAAACATGCAACAGAGTGATTTAAGACAAAAAACACCTTTCAGACTGCAGAAACTTGCAATCCGAAAGGTGTTTTTGTTTAGGAATATTTCAGGCCTTTATTTCTTTCCTTCAGACATGAGATGAATATCTTTCAAGCTAAAGTAAGCAAGAGCGATCATTGCTATTGCAACGAAAAATTCTGCTGGTAACTGGAAGATTTGGAAAGCTGACATCATCAATAAAATCAAGAGGGCAACCAGACCAAAGACTAATATTACAACATTGACTGTTCCCTTGATACTCTTTGGCGTCGCAAAAATATAAAGTAAGAGTAATAAAATCCCTATGATTAAGTAGACCATCTTTATCTCTTTCTAGCCTTTATTCAGCTGATTTTTTCTTTTTATTTGCTTTCTCACGCTCTGCCTTGTTAAGGATTTGCTTACGTAAACGGATTGATTCAGGTGTTACTTCCATGTATTCATCATCGTTCAAGAACTCAAGTGATTCTTCAAGCGTCAAAATACGAGGTGTCTTGATAACCGCTGTTTGGTCCTTAGTAGCGGAACGAACGTTAGTCATTTGTTTTGCTTTCGTGATGTTAACAGTCAAGTCATTCTCACGAGAGTTTTCACCGATGATCATACCTTCATAAACCTCAGTACCTGGGTTAACAAAGATAGTACCACGTTCTTCGATCGACATGATAGAGTATGTGGTTGCCTTACCAGCATCGATAGAAACGAGGGCACCACGGTGACGTCCCCCAATTTCACCTGGAATCATTGGCAAGTATTGGTCAAAGGTGTGGTTCATGATACCATAACCACGTGTCATTGACAAGAACTCAGTTGAATATCCAATCAAACCACGTGCAGGAACTAGGAAAACCAAACGAGTTTGACCGTTTCCAGTTGCAATCATATCCAACATTTCACCCTTACGCTCAGAAAGACTTTGGATAACTGAACCTTGGTATTCTTCTGGAGTATCGATTTGGACACGTTCAAATGGTTCACATTTGACTCCATCAATTTCTTTGATGATCACTTCTGGACGAGATACTTGAAGCTCATAACCTTCACGACGCATAGTTTCGATGAGGATTGACAAGTGCAATTCCCCACGTCCTGAAACCGTCCATTTATCTGGTGAATCTGTTGACTCAACACGAAGAGATACGTCTGTTTGCAATTCTGCTTGCAAGCGTTCTTCCACCTTACGAGAAGTTACCCACTTACCTTCACGACCAGCAAAAGGTGAGTTGTTAACCAAGAAGGTCATTTGAAGAGTAGGTTCGTCGATGTGAAGAACTGGAAGAGCTTCAACTGCGTCTGTAGGAGTGATGGTTTCCCCAACGAAGATATCTTCCATACCTGATACAGCAATCAAATCACCAGCTTTAGCTTCTTGGATTTCACGACGTTCCAAACCAAAGAAACCAAAGAGTTTTGTAACACGGAAGTTTTTGGTTGTTCCGTCAAGTTTAGAAAGGGTAACTTGGTCCCCAACCTTGACACTACCACGGAAGATACGTCCGATACCGATACGTCCTACGAAGTCATTGTAGTCAAGAAGAGACACTTGGAATTGAAGAGGCTCATCTGAGTTATCAACTGGAGCTGGAATGTGGTCGATAATGGTGTCAAAGATTGGCGCCATAGTCTTTTCTTGGTCTGCTGGATCATCTGACAATGAAGATGTTCCGTTGATCGCTGACGCATAAACAACTGGGAAGTCAAGTTGGTCATCATCCGCACCAAGCTCGATGAAGAGTTCCAAGACTTCATCAACTACTTCTGCTGGACGAGCTGATGGCTTATCGATTTTGTTAACTACAACGATTGGTACAAGGTCTTGTTCCAAGGCTTTTTTCAATACGAAACGAGTCTGTGGCATAGTTCCTTCGTAAGCATCTACGACCAAAACAACACCATCAACCATTTTCATGATACGCTCAACTTCTCCACCGAAGTCCGCGTGTCCTGGTGTGTCCATGATGTTGATGCGTGTACCGTTATAAGCTACGGCAGTGTTTTTCGCAAGAATCGTAATTCCACGCTCTTTTTCGATATCGTTTGAATCCATTGCACGCTCAGCTAGTTCTGTACGTGCATCAAGTGTTGATGATTGTTTCAACAATTCATCAACGAGGGTTGTTTTTCCGTGGTCAACGTGGGCAATAATGGCTACGTTGCGGATATCTTCTCTTAATTTTGTCATGATTTCCTCTGTTATATTCAAAAATTTATTTTCTAACTGAACGATTATACCACAATTTTAGGCAAATGACTTAACTCAAGTAAGTGTAAATGTTTTCAAAAACTTTTCTTCCCATGCCTTTTCTTTTCAAAAATGGCATCTTGTGATAAGATAGGCTGATATGCGTTTAGATAAATTATTAGCCCAGGAAAAAATCAGTCGGAAAGCTATGAAACAGGCTCTCCTAAAAAAAGAAATCTTTATAGATGGGAAAGCGGCTTCTTCCCTTGCACAAAATATTGATACAGGATTACAGAAACTAGTCTTTCAAGGGCGCCAAATCCAAGGATATGAGCACATCTACCTTATGCTCCATAAGCCAAATGGAGTCGTGACTGCAAGAAAGGACAAGGAACTACCAACGGTCATGGACCTACTGCCTAAACATTTCCAGTCAGAGCAACTCTATGCAATTGGTCGACTGGATCGAGATACAACAGGTCTTCTTCTCTTGACGGATAATGGACCCCTGGGTTTTCAACTTCTCCATCCTCAATATCATGTAGATAAAGCTTACCAAGTTGAAGTCAATGGACTGCTCTCATCCGACCACATCCAACAGTTCAAAGATGGGATTATCTTTTTAGATGGAACTGCCTGTAAACCAGCTCAACTTGAGATTCAAGTAGCAAGCCCTAGCCTCAGCAGAGCCACCATCACCATCTCTGAAGGGAAATTTCATCAGGTCAAGAAAATGTTTCTCTCAGTCGGTGTCAAGGTAACTGCCCTAAAAAGAGTTCAGTTCGGGGATTTTACATTAGATTCAGAGTTAGCAGAAGGTCAATACCGACCCTTGAATCAAGAGGAATTGGAAATTATTAAAAACTACTTAGAGAAAAGTAGATAAAACAAAAAAGCTTTAAAAATAAAGCCTTTTTTAGATTCTTTAACTCATATTTAAAAAAATTCCAATAATCCAGTTAAGCGCAGAAAGAACAATACCTACAATCGCTAGAATTCTTTCTGTTTTATAGTCAAGTCCAGATTCTTTTTTACGTGTGTTAGCTTCTATTATAGCAAGAGCTCCTAAAACAATACCTACCACTGGAATCACAAGACTAGCTACGATTGATAGGATACCTATATTACGTGCGGTTTTTTTCTTTTCTTGCATGTTTAAAATCTCCTTAAAATTTAATACAAATTCATTATACCATACAAAGCTATTTTGTCCTTGAATAAAATAAAAAAGCTTTAAAACTAAAGCTTTTTTGTTTTAATTAATTCTCGAAAGTTGTGAGATAAGTACGATACAGATAAGTGCAGAAATCACAACCCCTAACACAATCCCTAAAATAGAGAGAATTTTTTCTGTCTTATAGTCTAGTCCAGACTCTTTTTGATGTGAATTAGCCAAGACCAAACCAAAAATACCAAAAATAATACTTAACACTGGAAATCCAAAGGCAACTATGATAGATATGATACTCAAAACAATTGGCGCTTTTTTCTTTTCTTCTGTATTCATATTATAAAAACTCCTTAAATTGATTACAGATTCATTATACCATACAAAGAGATTTTATTTAATGTGCAATAAATAACCTTTCCCTTGAGCCAGGAAATATTAGAAATGATTGATACCTACTTCGAGAAAATTGTATAAAATAAAAAAACTTTAAATATAAAGCTTTTTTAGATTCTTGCTAAGCTATAAAATAAAGCGATGTCCACAATCCAGCTAAGGACAGAAACTACGATCCCCACGATACTTAGGATTCTTTCTCTTTTAAAGTCTAGATCAGATTTTTTTTGACTTGAATTAGCCATGACTAGTCCAACGATACCTAGAATCAGTCCTACTATTGGAGATGGCAATCCAAGGACGATAGATAGAATAGCTAAAATAAGTGGGTGTTTTTTCTTTTTTTGTGTATCCATATTATAAAACTCCTTAAATTTATTACAGATTCATTATACCACACAAAGAGATTTTATCTAATGTGCAATAAATAACCTTTCCCTTGAGCCGGGAAATATTAGAAATGATTGATACCTACTTCGAGAAGATTGGATAAAATAAAAAAGCTTTAAATATAAAGCTTTTTTAAATTCTTACTTAGCTATAAAATAAAGCGATACCCGCAATCCAGTTAAGGACAGAAACTACAATCCCGACAATACTTAGGATTCTTTCTCTTTTAAAGTCTAAACCAGATTCTTTTTGACTTGAATTAGCCATTACTAGTCCAACGATACCTAGAATCAGTCCTACTATTGGAGATAGCAAGCCAAGGACGATAGATAGAATACCTAAAATAAGTGGGTGTTTTTTCTTTTCTTGTGTATCCATATAATAAAACTCCTTAAATTTATTACAAATTAATTATACCATAATACGCTAGCTTTATCTATCATTCGACAGATTTTTACATAAGATTAGCTAGTCTTGACCTTTCCTGTCCAAGAATCCAGTCCATAAGAAAGGATATAAATATCTGAAAAGCCTTGTTTTTTCAAGAAAATCGCTGCATTGGTAACACGTTGCGCACGTTGGTTTTCATAAAGAAGAACAGGCTTATCCTTACGAAGAGCCGCAAGGCTTGTCTTCAATTGATTTGAAGGAATGTTACGAGCACCAAGGATATGTTTTCTATGGAAGTCTGCTGGATCACGCAAGTCAATTAACTGACCTGTACGAATTAAAGACTCAAACTCTGCATTGTCTACAATTTTTGCAGCACGACGAATACGAAGATAATTGTATCCCATCCATACTAACATCGCCACTATAAGTCCCCATAATACCCAAGTTATCATAATACCTAATCTCCATTTTTTTCTAAATAGTCTAATTCTATCTTGTGCTCTCTGCGAAGGACAGCCTCCGCTTCTAGATAATCCAGCTTATCCATCAAGCCAGCATCATAGATTCGAGATAGTTCAATCTTCATTAATTCAATGTCATAAAGACGTTTCCCCATATAGACAAGAATGCCGAACTGTTTGAGAAATTGTTGCACATCGTAGAGTGTTTTCATAGCTTTCATTTTAGCAAAAGATCAGAGTTTTTTCAATAGCAGCCATTGAAGATTGTCTTTTACTGTTTGCGAATCTTAGTAATACTTTGGCAGAGAAGGAATCCGACAAGCATTCCAACAAAATTCTGAACCAGATTGTGAGGAACATCAGCCAAAGCTTGACCCCAACCTTTCATCCAAGCAGTCGCAAAGGCATAACCAGCAACCATGACAAGCGATGCCAAGACTAATCCTAACCATTGCCATTTCCCTTTAAATCCGGCAAAATACCCCTGCGAACCATGGAAAATTAAGCTGAAGATCATCCAGTGAGGATAACCTGAAATCAGGTCAATGAGAAAACCTCCTAGACCCCCAACGATGCCTCCTTCACGTCGCCCAAAATAAAAGGCAGTAAAGAAAATTCCAGCATCCAAAAACGTGAGGATTCCCGTAGCAGTTGGGATTTTCACTACATAACCCAAAGCTACGGATAGGGCTGTTAAGATGGATACTAGGGCGATTTTACTGGTTTTTGTTTGCTTCATATTGTCTTACTCCATATTGATCTGCTTGTGCAATGGCACGGTAAACAAAGGCTTTGGAACTCTCAACAGCTGCTAATAGCTCCTCTCCCTTAACTAACTGACTAGCAATGCTCGATGCAAAAGTACATCCTGCACCAGCATTTTGCCCTTCTAAGACTGGATTTTCTAAAATAGTAAAGTCATGGCCATCATAATAGACATCCACAGCCTTATCCTGTCTAAGGCGATTCCCACCCTTGATAATAACTGCTGGCGCACCCAAGTCATGTAATTTTTTAGCTGTAGCTTTCATATCTTCCAAGGTTTTAATCTTTTGATCTGCCAAAAGTTCAGCCTCTGGAAGATTAGGTGTAATCACAGTCACATAAGGGAAAAAGCGAATCAACTCTTGACAAAGCTCGCTGACAGCAACATCATGAGTCTCCTTACAAACGAGAACAGGGTCCAAGACAACAGGAACACCTGTGCGCTCCTTGATAAAGTTGAGGGCTTTTTCAGCAACACCAACAGTCGGTAAAAGACCAATTTTAATAGCTACAAAGTCTACACTCTTAAGACTATCTAACTGCTGTTGGAAAATAATCTCATCTGTAGGAAAGACTTCAAAACCATTTTCAGTCAGAGCAGTTAGACAAGTCATGGCTACAAAACCATGCAAACCATTTAAAGTATAGGTCGCAAGATCTGCTGCCAGTCCACCTCCACTAAAAATATCATTTCCTGAAAGTGCTAAAATACGATTATTCTTCATAAGAAATCTCCTTCAAATACAAACCATTGGGTGCTGCAGTCGGCCCTGCCAACTGTCTGTCTTTTTTCTCCAAAATCAGGTCAATCTGTTCAATCGGCATCCGATTGTTGCCAATTTTCAGCAGGGTTCCAACCATATTCCGAATCTGCTTATAGAGGAAACCATTGCCTGAGAAGGTAAAAGTCAAAAACTGTCCTGTTTCATCAACTCTAAGAGTGGCTTCCGTAATCGTCCTAACTTTGTCCTCCACACTAGTTCCTGTAGCAGTAAAGCCAGTGAAGTCATGGGTTCCTTCTAATTTTTTAATAGCCATTTGCATACGCTCCACGTCAAGTGGATAAGGATAGTGGGTGGCGTAATGACGTCTCATAGGATTTTTAGGACGCCCTCTATCCACGATAAACTCATAGGTCTTGCTATGCTTGGCATAACGGCAATGAAAATCATCAGCCACTACCTCAATCAAAATCACATCTATATCCTCAGGACTTTGAGTATCGAGAGCAAAGCGAAGCTTTTCCTCATCCATCTGATAGGGAAGATCAAAGTGGATAACCTGACCTAAGGCATGAACACCGCTATCCGTTCGCCCAGCGCCATGAATGGTAATGGCTTGTCCTTTATTTAATTTTGTTAGAGTTTTTTCAATTTCCTCTTGGACACTACGCGCGTGAGGTTGCCTCTGAAAACCAGCAAAGGCGTAACCATCATAGGAAATGATTGCTTTATATCTAGTCATGTATCTATTTTATCAAGAAAATTTCTCTGCAACAAGTTTGAAAACCAAAAATTGTACGGGGACAGTTTGTAATATAATCTAATTTTTTATCTAGATTTTTTCATCATATATTTTCGTACAGGTACTTCAACCATTTGAACGATTTCAAATCCTTCTTTTTGGTAAAGATTGTAAGCTGTTTGATTTGCCTCGTAGACATTTAGAGAAATAGTATCTATGTCTTCATTTTCAAAGGCCAAACTAACAAATTCCCTTAAAGCCTGGCTACCTAAGCCCTGCCCCTGTTTCTGAGGATTGATAAAAAATCTCCCGATATGAAGATTCCTGTCTTCTATCCTGATTTTCTGGATAAGCCCCACAAACTCTTGTCCATCAAATATTGAAAAAATTCCTTCCAAATCTTGCAAGACTTGAATTGTCAAGGGAAAAGGAATCATTGGTCCCATCCATTGTTCTTGAAAGGGTTTGCCGAGAGAGTTGGACCATTGGCATACGAATTGAGCGTTTTCTATACTCACATTTTCTTCAAAACGAATTATCATCTTGACCTCACTATCTTATCTGTGTTTCTCCATTATACTATTTCTCCTTTTTTTCCGAATAAATAAGTATGATTCATTTTTACTTTTTTTTTGTAGGAGCTATTATTGCTTCCTTTCTAGGTCTTGTCATTGACCGCTTTCCTGAGCAGTCTATTATCTTTCCTGCTAGTCACTGCGATTCTTGTCAGACTCGTTTGAGACCACTGGATTTGATTCCATTTCTCTCACAGGTATTCAATCGCTTTCGCTGTCGCTATTGCAAGTCAAGCTATCCTGTCTGGTATGCTTTCTTTGAGTTATCTTTGGGACTGCTCTTTCTAGCTGAGTCTGTGGGATTTTTAACTTTGGGGCAAGTCATCTTGATAACTGCCGGCTTGACTTTGGGCATCTACGACTTTCGTCATCAGGAATATCCCTTACTCGTCTGGCTGACCTTTCACCTAATCCTCATGGTTTGCTGTGGTTGGAATCTAGTTATGATTTTCTTTCTTATTCTGGGAATTTTGGCTCACTTTATCGATATCCGCATCGGTGCAGGGGATTTTCTCTTTCTAGCTTCTTGTGCGCTTATCTTTAGTCTGACAGAATTACTAATTTTGATACAGTTCGCTTCTACAACTGGCATCCTAGCTTTTCTCCTGAAAAAGAAAAAGAAAAGGCTCCCTTTCGTGCCTTTCCTCTTATTTGCTACCTGTATGATTATTTTGGGTAAGCTTTTGCTTTTAGGATAGTCAGGCCCTCTATGACTTTTATTTTGTCGTCCTATTCCTTAGATAACTTTTTCAATGAAGTTTCGTATGGTTGATAGTCCATCTGGTGTCCCTATACTTTCTGGATGATATTGAAAGCCATAGATAGGGAGCTTCTTGTGTTGAAAACCCATGATAACCTGATCGTCTATCGCACGAGCGGTAACTTCAAAGTCTGCGGGTAATTCCTCCACCATAAGACTATGGTAACGCATGACTGAACAGTTATTTTCTATACCCTGACAAAGAATGGATGGAGCTTCAAATTGGAGCTGACTTTGTTTACCATGCATGACCTTTGGAGCCAAACCTAGTTTTCCACCAAAAGCCTCTGCAATAGCCTGATGTCCCAAGCAAATTCCCAAAATTGGCTTTTTCCCAGCAAAATCTCGAATCATTTCCTCCATTTTCCCAGCATCAGCTGGCCAACCGGGGCCAGGAGAAAAGACAAGAGCTCTTGCTTTTTCTGCTACTTGATAGAGACGAGGATCGTCGTTTCGCAAGACCTCAACAGGAGAAAAGGTTCCGATATATTGAGCTAGATTGTAGGTAAAAGAATCATAATTATCAATCAATAAAATCACAATTTTCTCCCTTTAATCTTGGAATGATTAGTTATTCTTTGCTTCAAGGTAGTCAGCAATAGCAGCTACGTCCTTGTCTCCACGACCTGAGACATTGATGATGATAATCTCATCTTTACTTAGTTTTGGTGCGCGTTTGACTGCTTCTGCAATTGCATGCGAGCTTTCGATCGCTGGGATAATTCCTTCTGTCTTGCTTAGTAAAAGCAAGGCTTGAACAGCCTCTTCATCAGTTGCTGCAACATATTCTACACGACCTGAATCTTTAAAGAAGGCATGTTCTGGACCAACCCCTGGATAGTCCAAACCTGCTGAGATAGAGTAGACTGGAGCAAGCTCTCCATCTTCCTTAAAAACTGCATAAGTCTTCATTCCATCGACAATTCCGACACTCCCCTTGGTCATAGTTGCTGCGTGTTTGTCGGTATCTAAACCATGACCAGCAGCTTCTACCCCAACCAATTTTACTTCTTCATCAGCTACATACTGTGAAAAAGCTCCGATGGCATTAGAACCACCACCCACACAGGCAATAACGTAGTCTGGCAGTCGTCCTTCTTTTTCCAAGATTTGACGACGTGATTCTTCACTGATGACTTTTTGGAATTCATGAACAATAGTTGGATAAGGGTGAGGTCCTACAGCAGATCCTAAAACGTAGAAGGCCTCAAGGTCATTCATCCATGCTCCAAAGGCTGCGTCAACCGCATCTTTGAGGGTACGAGTACCAGTTTCAACTGCGTGAACAGTTGCTCCCATCATCTCCATTCGGAAGACATTGAGTCGTTGACGCTCCACATCTTCTGCCCCCATATAGACATCACATGCCATACCAAACTTAGCTGCCGCTGCCGCTGTCGCAACACCGTGCTGACCAGCTCCTGTTTCAGCAATCACACGTTTTTTGCCCATACGTTTGGCAAGAAGGATCTGCCCTAAAACGTTGTTAAGCTTGTGAGAACCCAGGTGGTTAAGGTCTTCACGCTTGAGATAAATCTTAGCTCCGCCTAGGTGTTCTGTCAAGCTTTCTGCGTAATATAACGGTGTCTCACGACCTGAATAATCCTTCAAGTAATGACGAAACTCAGCTAAAAACTCTGGATCATCCTTGTACTTATCAAAAGTCACTTCCAACTCATCCAACAAAGCCTGAATCGGCTCAGGTACAAAACTACCACCAAATTGTCCAAAATATCCTTTAGTTGTCATAAAATTTTCCTCTTTTCTATTATTCCAAAATATGAAAAAGCCCACACACGGAATCCACTTCCATGTGAGGGCGTTAGTAACGCGGTACCACCTCAATTGTAAAAAGACTATCCCCTTTACATCTCTGCCTTGTCTATCAACAAGTTGCACTATAAGGTGTGCGCACCGAATTTTCATTGTTTCAAATTCATTTTTTCAAATCAGCCCAATTTCACTATTTTCAACCACCTGTTCGCAGCAACCACAGGCTCCCTGAAGATCTAAAATAATTACTTTTCTGATTTGTTGAAATCATTATATGTCATTATCTATTCTTTGTCAATGGTTTTTAAACGATTATTTTGAAGAAGCAAGAATTTCTTCTGTCACTTTAATAAATGTTTCAATGATATAATCTACTTCTTCATCCGTTAATTTTGTATGAAGAGGAAGCGTAATTTCATTTTCAAAGAAGGCATAAGCTCGCGGATAATCTGCCATATCAAAGCCAAGATTCTTATAGGCTGTCAAAAGCGGAAGCGGTTTGTAGTGGACGTTACTTGCAATTCCTGCCTTGGCCAATTCTTGAATGATTTGGTTGCGCTCTTCGAGGCTCGCACCTTCTACATGGGTAATGTAAAGGTGACGACAAGATTCAACAGTATCTGTCTCATGAGCCAATGGGTGAATACGAGTTCCTACAAATCCACGGTCATAGCGATCCACGATGTCCTTACGACGTTGTAATAAAGCAGGATAACGGTCCAACTGAACCAGACCAAGCGAAGCCATGATATCCGTCATGTTGCACTTGTAGGCTGGTGTTACGATATCGTATTCCCAAGAACCCAGTTGCATCTTGGCAAGGGCATCCTTAGTTTGACCATGAAGAGAAAGAATCTGGAATTCCTTATACATTTCTTCATCATCAATAGCTGGATTTGCTTTCCAAGTCGCACTTCCGCCCTCAGCAGTTGTAAAATTCTTGACTGCGTGGAAAGAGAATGATGTAAAGTCAGCAATCGAACCAGCTGCTTGTCCTTTATAAGTTGAACCCAAAGCATGGGCACTATCAGAGACAATCACAATACGGTTAAAGGCCTTTTGCCACTTGCTAGCAGCTGTATAGAGATCACGTTTTTTCTCGACGACTTGGAACAAACGGTCATAGTCACAGATAATCCCTGCAAGTTCAACTGGGATGATAACCTTAGTTTTTTCAGTAATAGCTTGCTCCAGTTGGTCATAATCCATTTCAAAAGTGTCTTTTTGGATATCAACCATAACTGGTGTCGCACCTACGTGAGTGATCACACTACATGATGCTGTGTAGGTCATAGCCGGAACAATGACTTCGTCACCAGGCCCTACTTCAAGCACACGCAAAATCAATTCAAGAGCTGCTGTTGCAGAATTGAGGCAGACCGTTTTAGGTGTCTGAGTATAGAGAGACAGACGACGTTCTAGTTCTTTTGTCTTTGGACCTGTTGTGATCCATCCTGAACGAAGGGTATCAGCTACCTCAGCAATTTCAGCTTCGGTAATATCAGGTGGTGAAAATGGAATATTGTAATTTGGCATTGATTTACTCCTTTAGCTTTTGATTTCTTTATTTTAAAACTTCAACGACAGTCTGTAACATGATTTTGATATCACCTACGAAACTAAAATCACGCAGATAGGCTAGGTTAAAGTGCATTTTCTCTGGAAGAACTCTTTCTACATAAGCCTGATCAACAGTCATACCTTTTGCCGTCATTTGACTGATGATGGCATCCTCGTCCTTATAGTGAATACTGGCAAGCGATGTAATTCCTGCTGGCAAAAGCAAAGTCGCCATCATCTCAGGACTGTATTGCTCAGTATAACGTGGTACTTCAGGTCGTGTACCGACAAAGGACATTTCCCCTTTTAGAACATTGACCAGCTGAGGTAGTTCATCCAAACGGACACGACGAATGAATTGACCAACCTTAGTGATGCGACTGTCATTTGCAGAAGTCACCAGACTTCCTTTCTTGTCCGCATCTGTCACCATGGTACGGAATTTCCATATCTTGAAATGTCTGTTATATTGTGTTACCCGTTCTTGCTTATAAATAATAGGTCCCTTACTATCGAGTTTGATCCAAATACTTAGAACAATAAATAAGGGTGAGGTCAAGAATAAAACGACCAAGGCTAGCAAGAAATCTAAACAACGCTTGAGGAGCAGACTTCCTTTTCTTTGAGAGACTAGCTGATAGTAGGGTTCAACCTCGCTTAATTGTATCTCGAGGGGTAGTTCATCCCATTTAAGCATGCATATTCTCCTCTGTTTTTAGTATAGTAATATTTATCAATATCCTTCATTATACCACAAATTAGATAGCTAGGTGAAGAAATCTAGCATTTTAGAACTCCCTTTTAAGATAAGGCCCCTGCTTGTAAGCTATACATTTTGTGATAGGTTCCACCTAAAGCTAAGAGCTCCTCGTGATTCCCAGACTCAATAATCCGGCCCTTATCTAAAACATAGATACAATTGGCATCTTGAATGGTAGATAAGCGA
Organism: Streptococcus sp. SM5; assembly: GCF_027497975.1. Classification (NCBI taxonomy): domain Bacteria; kingdom Bacillati; phylum Bacillota; class Bacilli; order Lactobacillales; family Streptococcaceae; genus Streptococcus; species Streptococcus sp. SM5. The sequence goes on from NZ_JAJNSC010000031.1 coordinate 15,091, forward strand.
TGGGCAATGGCAATGGTTGTCCGCCCTTTTCGCATCTTAGCCAAGGAAGTCTGAACCAGTGTTTCTGTTTCCGAATCAATATTGGCTGTCGCTTCATCTAAAATCAAGATTTTAGGCTGACTGGCGACTGTTCTGGCAAAGGCAAGAAGTTGACGTTGACCAGTTGAAAAACTAGAACCCCGCTCTGAGACAGGAGAGTTATATCCTTGAGGCAATTCTTGAATAAAAGAATCTGCATCGACAAACTCTGCTGCAGCCTTAACCTCTTCATCACTGATATCTTGGTACATAGCAATATTAGACTTGATAGTTCCGTGATAGAGTAAGGGGTCCTGTAAGACCAAGCCCATGTTTTTTCTTAGTTCTTGCTGGCTATAGTTACGAATATCTACATTATCTATCAAAACCCGTCCTGACTGAAATTCATAAAAGCGCATGAGAACATTGATAATAGAAGATTTCCCAGAGCCAGTATGCCCGACAAAGGCAATGGTTTCACCCTTATTGACAGTAAAGGAAATATCATCCAAAATTTGATTTACCCCATCATAGGAAAAAGAAACATGCTCAAAACGAATATTCCCTTCTCTGATTGCTAGCTCACTGTCAGCTTGGATAGGCTCATAATTACTTCGGTCAATCAGCGCAAAGACTCGCCCAGCTGATACCATTGAAGTCTGAAGAATTGAGAAGTTTTGCGTGACCTCTATCAAAGGATCAAAGAGACGATTGATATACTGAATAAAGGCATACATGGTACCTGCTGTCATCCCGATATAAAGCCCACGATAGCCAAAATAGGCCATGAGAACTGCATAACCTAAGAGCTTCAACAAACTCATGGCAGGACGTAAAAAGAGGGCGTCCAAGGCTACTGAACGGTTGGCATAGACGTAGTGTTCTTCATTAATCTCATCAAATTCTTCCTGCAGGCGTTTTTCTTGATTAAAGGCTTGAATAATTCGAATACCTTCAATACTTTCTGCCAACTTGCTATTTATATCTGACAAAAAGCTTCTCGTTTTTTCGATGATTTTAACTGATTTTTTTCGGTAGAGATTAACCAAGATAAAAATCAAAGGTAGAAATAGAAGAACCAAACCTGTCAGACGAAAATCCAGGACCATCATTGTGTAAAGAGTTGTCACAAAAATAAAAATCGCTGAAATAAAGCTAGACAAAAGTCCTGAAAACATATCACTGATGGTCTCTGTATCATTGGTCAATCGTGAAACGATAGAACCTGAAGGTGTCTTGTCAAAATAAGACATGCCTAGTTTTTCCATATTAGCAAAGGCATCTCTGCGAATGTCTCTAACAATGCTATAAGATACACGCGCAAACAGTAGATTACCGATATATTGAATCAGGGTTTGTAGGATATAAAGACCATAGTAGGCTATCAAAACAGTAACAGCAAACTGACTCAGATTCCCCAGATACTGGTCAATAAAGTGTGAAGCAACCAAGGGAATGATACTCTTGATAACTGTTGTTGCTAGGAGAAATGATAGGGCTAGAAGGGTTAAGAGGCTATAGGGCTTGAGATAACCAAGCAATCGTTTCAATACTGACCATTGTTCTTGCTTATTCTGCATCTTCTTCTCCTTTCATTTCCAATTGTTGGGACTGATAGGTCTGGGCATACCAACCATCCAAGGCTAGTAAGTCCTCATGAGTTCCACGTTCGATAATCTGTCCATTTTGCATAACCAAGATCAAATCAGCGTGGACAACTGCACTGAGACGATGGGCTGAGATGATCGTTGTTTTGTTTTCTCGAGTAGCTTTGAGATTATCAATAATAGCATATTCGGTCTTGGCATCTACAGCCGATAAGGAGTCATCTAAAATCAAGATATCAGGATTTAAAATCATAGCACGGGCCATGGCAAGACGCTGCTTTTGACCACCAGACAAACTAACTCCCTTTTCACCGATAATCGTATCGAATCCCTGAGGCATATCCAAAATATCATGATAAACTTGGGCTAATTTTGTCGCATATTCAACGTCAGATAGAGACAAGTCAGGATTACCAAAACGAACATTTTCTAAAATAGAACTAGCAAAAAGAAACTGGTCTTGAGGAACATAGCCCATGAGACCTCTAAGGTCGCTCAGACGATAGTCTCGTATATCATGACCATCAAGGTAAATCGCTCCTTGGTCTACATCGTACTCTCGTAAAAGCAGCTTCATCAGTGAGGTTTTCCCTGAACCAGTCTGTCCAACCAAGCCCAGTGTTTGTCCCTTTTCTAGACTAAAGTGAATCTCATGAAGGGTTTCTTCATTTTCATATGAAAAACTATCAATTGCATACTCCAAGCGTCCATTTTCAATCTTGGAAATTGCAACTTCTGAATCTTTAACGGGTGACTCTTGAGACAAGAGATTTTCAATGCGCTGGTAAGAAACCTTTCCTCTTTGAGTAATATTAAAGAGAAAACCAATCGCCATCAAGGGCCAGACTAGCATATCCAAGTAGGAGATAAAAGTGACTAGATTACCGACAGTGACATTTCCTTCTTGAACCATGAAAGAACCAACTAAAAGTGTTAGAACATAAGATAAGCCAACAAAGAGCAAAACCATTGGATCAAACAAGCTGTCGTATTTCATGGTTTGCAAGTTCTTTTGAAAGGTTAGTTGATTGACTTCTTGAAAAGCATCCAATTCATGGGCTTGATAGCCGAAAGACTTAGTCACCTTAATACCTGATACAGATTCCTGAACCTTGTTGTTAAGTTCAGAAAAAGCTTCCTGAGATTCGTTAAATGCTTTATGGGTCTTTCTTCCCAGACGACTGGTCGCCATAGCCATAAAGGGCAGGGGTAAAATAGCCACCAAGGTCATTTGCCAAGAAATACTAAAAAGCATGGTCAACAAGGTAACAAGTGCAGTGATAGAAGCATCGACAGCCGACATAACTCCTCCACCTGCAAGACGGGTTAGAGCATTGATATCATTAGTCGCATGCGCCATTAAATCTCCAGTTCTATAGGTCTGGTAAAAAGCCGGAGACATCTTAGAAAAATGTTCAAAGAGACGTGAACGCATGATTTGTCCTAAACGATAGGAAGTCCCTAAGATATACATGCGCCAAACATAGCGCAGGTAGTACATCCCAAAAGCCGCTAGGAGCAGATAGATGAGATTCAGCAACAGATCCGACTGAGTCAAATTTCCCAAAGTGATGGCATCAATGACATGCCCCATCACCATGGGAGGAATGAGGTTGAGAACAGCTACCAAACTAAGAGCAACTATCCCAACTAGATAACGGCGTTTTTCTAATTTAAAAAACCACCATAGTTTTTGAATGATAAACATAAACTTCCTTTCTAATTGAAAAGGGAAACCTGAGGCGACTACCTCAGGTTTTCTTTATTCATAACTTACAACAAATACTTTTCCTTTATCGTACGCTGCGATAAGGATATTCATTGGAGTAAAATCCTCTTCCTTTTACTCGCCTTCCTTAAATTACTCCTTATTATAAACGAAAGAGGGTGTTTTTTCAAACCATACGTTGGGGAAATAGGCCTTTTTTTGGTATAATATAGTCAATAATCTGAATGAAAAAGGAAGTAATATGAAACTTATCTCATGGAACATTGATTCCCTAAATGCTGCACTCACGAGTGACTCTGCGCGTGCAAAATTGTCACAAGATGTCCTACAAACCTTGGTTGCTGAAAATGCTGATATCATTGCCATCCAAGAAACCAAGCTTTCAGCTACAGGACCTACTAAGAAACACCTAGAGGTGCTTGAAGAACTCTTCCCAGGCTACGAAAACACTTGGCGTTCCTCTCAAGAGCCTGCCCGTAAAGGCTATGCTGGAACTATGTTCCTCTATAAGAAAGAACTCACTCCAACTATCAGCTTCCCAGAAATCGGTGCACCTTCTACCATGGATTCAGAAGGTCGCATCATTACCCTAGAATTTGATAAATGTTTCGTGACTCAGGTCTACACACCAAACGCTGGTGACGGACTCAAACGCTTAGAAGAACGTCAAGTTTGGGATATCAAATATGCCGAGTACTTGGCTGAATTAGATAAGCAAAAACCTGTCCTAGCAACCGGAGACTACAACGTTGCTCACAAGGAAATTGACCTTGCCAACCCGGCCAGCAACCGTCGTTCACCAGGATTTACAGACGAAGAACGTGAAGGATTTACAAACCTTTTAGCCAAAGGATTTACTGACACCTTCCGCCATGTTCACGGAGATGTTCCAGAACGCTATACTTGGTGGGCACAACGTAGCAAAACTTCAAAAATCAACAACACAGGCTGGAGAATCGACTACTGGCTCACAAGTAACCGTGTTGCTGACAAGGTTACTAAGTCAGACATGATTGACTCAGGCGCACGCCAAGACCATACACCGATTGTTTTGGAGATTGAATTGTAAGGAGTTTCTTTATGGACTACAATGCAGTTATTCCCGAGTTTATGGTCTCAAATATAGAACAGTCCCGTTCCTTCTACTGTGATTTACTGGGTTTTACGATCGAATACGAGCGACCAGAAGAAAACTTTCTCTTCTTATCGCTTGAAGATTGCCAGCTAATGCTAGAGGAGGGTACAAAGGATATACTAGCTGAACTGACCTACCCATTTGGTCGTGGAGTCAATATCTCCTTTGGCATAAAGGATGTCCCTCGACTCTATCAGAAAGTAATCGAGTCTAACTATCCTATTCATCGTCCTTTGACTAAAAGAGAATTTCGTGTTGATGAACAATATATCTACCCTCATGAATTTGCAGTTTTAGATCCAGATGGCTATTTTTTAAGATTTAGTGAATAAGATAATTGAGCACTAGAAGGAAAAAGTAAATATAAAAAAGAGGCTTATGCCTCTTTTTTTATATTTCTAAATTCTAATTCTTTTTTCTTCTGAGCGCTCACCTGTTATAAACATGGTAAAGGTTGCTTTGCAGACATTTTTTCCATCTTGGTTGATGAGGTCTACATCGACGACACAGGTGGTGCGTCCTTTATGGACACACTCTCCCTTGATAGTTAATTCATCTCCAAGATAGGCAGCTTTTAAGTAATTGATGGAAGACTGTAAGGTTACAACATCCAAATCTAGAGAAATAACGACTAAACCACTAATTTGGTCACACAAGGTGAACAGATAACCTCCATGGGCATTGCCATAATAGTTAAGAGAAGACTTCACGACCTTAGTAGTAATGGTTACATGGCCATCTCTCATCTCCTTGATTTCATAGTTTTCAAATGCTGATATAGCATCAAAGTGAAAGTCCTTCATACATTCCTCCTAGTCTTTCAAACGACACTATCATACTATATTTTATACTAGTCTGCAAGAGGAAGGTCCTGACACTATGGCAATAGTCCCACATGATTTACAAATCGCATAAAGGCTGCTTGCCCTTCTTCCGTTTTCTTGTATACACCTGCATCTTCAAGAACTCGAGCAAATATCTTTCCGACAGATTCTTGGACGATTTCAAGTGCTTGGGTTTTATCGGTCAAGGCAGGATGGGATTCTTTCAACTCATCCGCCCATTCTTGGTGATAATCTGCTACTAGAAAGTCCTCTCCGACTAGGTAAGCTGCTACTTGCTCTACTTCTTTCTTCAAGCGTGGTGGCAAGATTGCCAAGCCCATGACCTCTATCAAGCCGATATTTTCCTTCTTGATATGTTGGACATCCTTGTGGGGATGATAGATACCATCTGGATGCTCTGGAGATGTTTGATTGTCCCGCAAGACCAAATCTAATTCAAACTGCCCATCTCTTTTACGCGCAATCGGTGTGATAGTGTGATGCGGTGTTCCATTACTTTTCGCCAAGACCTGAACACTTGGATCTGAGTATTGACGCCAAGAAAGTAAGATTTTCTCAGCAAGGTTGGTCAAATCGTCTTTTGAATCTGAGGTCAATCGAATGACTGACATAGGCCATTGAACAATCCCTGCTTTGACAGATTCAAAACCTTCAAAGGTAAAGCTCTTTTGTAAAGGAGCCACTTCCATTGGGAATACATGACGACCACCTTGATAATGATCGTGTGTCAGGATAGACCCACCCACGATAGGTAAGTCAGCATTCGAGCCTGCAAAATAACCAGGAAACTGCTCCACAATTGCTAACAAACGTTCGAAACTTTGGCGACTAATGGCCATAGGACGGTGCTGGCTATCTAGGAAAATACAGTGCTCATTAAAGTAAGCGTAAGGCGAATACTGGAAGCCCCACTCCTGCCCAGAAATATCAAAACGAATAATCCGGTGATTGCTTCTAGCTGGATGATTGACACGACCATAGTATCCTTCATTTTCCATACAGAGCTGACATTGAGGGTAGTTACTCGACTTGACCAACTTGGCTGCTGCGATCTCTTTTGGATCCTTTTCAGGTTTAGAGAGATTGATGGTGATTTCTAGTTCACCGTAGTCAGACGGAATACGATAAGCAATATTCTTTGCGATAGCTTTCAGTTTGATGTAGTCATTCTTCTGACTGAGTTGGTAGAAGTCCGCAATCGCCTGCTCTGGTGACTGGGCATAAGTATCCCAAAAGTCACGATTAACCTGACTCGGACACGGCGTTACCAAGTCCATGAGGTCAGCACCGAGAATCTCACGCGCAGCCAGACTATCTTCAATCGTTTCCAAGCGAACGGCTTCCTCAACAAGCTGATCTTTAAGGTCAATCAAGTTATCTTGGTCAGTCTTAACTTCAAGAACTCCATCTCCCACCAGTGCTAAAACGCGATTGGTCAGATAGATACGATCCAACTCTTCAAAGGTACTTTCTGCAATGACTTTGATAACAAATGTTTCTACTAAGGTCACTAGAAAACCTCCTTCTGACTTTCTAAATAGTCTCTAACAGCATCCAAATCCTGAAAAACTTGTTCTGTTTTATTTAAGAAAGACTGTGCTGGTATTTTTAAATCTGGAATACAAATAACTGGAATCCCAGCTCTAGATGCCGCTTCAATCCCTGCTTCACTATCCTCTAGTACCAAGCAATTTTCTGGTAAAACGTTCAAATCACTACAGGCCTTTAAAAATATATCAGGGTATGGTTTGCTTCGCTTTACATCTTTTGCAAAAACTAAATGGTCAAATAGGGATAGTATACCATTGCTATCCAAGATCATTCTAGCCCGAGATTCAACACTTGAAGTTGCTAAAGCGATTGGAATGCCTTCTCTTTGCAAATAATTAAGCAAATTTTTAGCACCTTTTTTTAAATTTACACCTTTGGCTAAGATTTGAGCTTCCAGTTCATAAACTTTATCCAAGGTTTGGTCAAAGTTCCAGGGTAAATCATAGGTATCTAAAAATCGTTGAACATTCTCCTCTTCCCTATGTCCACTGTAGTCTCTAGAATAAGTTTCTTCTGTGAAAGGAATTCCAAAATCTCTAAGCAATTCTTGATAAACTTTTAGAGAAATGATTTCAGTATCGGCTAATAAGCCATCTAAATCAAATATTACAGCTTCCATATTCTTCTCTCCTAGTCTAAAACGCGAGTCCCACCTGCAACTTCAGCGATATAGAAGCTTGGAGCATAGCCAACGATTTCTTCATAGTGTTTGCCAACAGCTTCTTTAAAGTTTTCAACCGCATCTTTTTGAACCAAGGCAATAGCACAACCACCAAAACCTGCTCCTGTCATACGAGCACCGAGAACACCTTCTTGAGCCCAAGCTGTATGAACAAGGGTATCTAATTCCAAGCCAGTTACTTCGTAATCGTGCTCAAGAGAAACATGCGAAGCATTCATCAAACGACCAAATTTTTCCAAATCTCCCGATTGAAGTGTTGCTTGTGCTTTAAGGGTACGTTGGTTTTCAAGAACTGCATGGCGAGCACGTTTCAAGCGATTTGCGTCTTTTATCAGGTAGCTGTATTCATCAAAGGCCCATTCATCCAATTCACCTAAAGTCTGAATATCCAAGGCAACTTGAAGTTCTTCTACCGCTTTTTCACATTCAGCACGGCGTTCATTATATTTAGAATCTGCTAGTTCACGACGTTTGTTAGTGTTCATGATCACAACAACATTGTCTTTCAAATCAAGAGGAACCAAGTCGTATTCTAGAGTATTAGTATCTAGGTAAATAGCACGTTGATCTGCCCCCATACCGATAGCAAATTGGTCCATAATTCCAGAGTTAACACCGATAAAGTTATTTTCTGTTAGTTTTCCGATTTTAACCAAATCTAGACGGTCCATTTTTAGGTCAAAGAGGTATTCTGCCACGACACCAGTCAAAAGCTCCAAGGATGCAGAAGAAGACAAGCCTGCACCATTTGGAATATTCCCATAAACATAAAAATCAAACCCTTTATCAATCACATGACCAGCTTCTTGCAAGAAATGAAGGACACCTTTTGGATAGTTGGTCCAGTTGTGCTCTTTCTCAAACTTAAGGTCAGCTAGAGGAACTTCGATAATTCCTTTGTCTTCAAAGTTTGCGGAGTAGAAACGCAAGACTTGGTCATCACGCTTACGCGCAGCTCCGTAAGTTCCTAGTGAAATAGCTGCTGGAAAAACATGGCCACCGTTGTAATCAGTATGTTCCCCAATCAAGTTGATACGACCAGGTGAAAAGAAAGTTTGGTCTGCTTCCTGACCAAAAATAGCTAAAAAATCTTTGCGAAGTTCTTCTGCAGTTAAATGTAGTGTCATATGAATTCTCCTTTGATTTTTGGTTAATGTAAGCTTAACTTGTAATCGTTTTCTTCTATTGTACCCAAGGGTTTTGCCTAGGTCAATATTTTTTACCCATATTTTACTAAACAATAGGTAAAAAGAAAGAAAATATGATATAATAACCTAAAAAGGGGGTTATTATGGCTACATTAAAAGATATTGCTCAATTAGCATCTGTTTCAATCGCAACTGTATCCCGTGTCCTTAATCGCGATCAGAGTCTATCTGTCACAGAAGAAACCCGACATCGTATCTTGACAGTTGCTGAAGAGTTAGGGTATACCAAGCATCTCAAAACTGGCCAATCCCATAAACTAAAGCAAAAAATTGCCATCATCCAATGGGTAAGTGAGCAAGGCGAGCTTGAAGACCTCTACTACTATCAAATTCGATTAGGGATTGAAAAAAGAGCCCAGGAATTGGACTATGAAATCTTACGCTATTTTAATGACCAACCCTTCACTCTTAGTGAGGAAGTCATTGGTATTCTCTGTATTGGGAAATTTAGCCAAGAACAAATCTCTTCTTTTGAAGAATATCAAAAGCCTCTCGTTTTTATAGACAGTGATACACTTTCACTTGGCCACACTTGCGTGATTACTGATTTTGAAAATGCTATTAAACAAGTTATTGATTATTATACCGAACAGGGCATTGAAAAAATCGGAATCCTTACTGGACTTGAAGTTACAACCGACCAAGAAGAACTCATCCAAGATAAACGTTTAAAATACTATAAATCTTATACACAAGAAAAAGGGATCTATCATGAGGAGCTTGTCTTTCAAGGACAGTTTAGTGCCCAATCTGGTTATGATTTAATGAAGGAGGCCATAGATTCCTTAGGAGATAAACTACCACCAGCATTTTTTGCGGCTAGTGATAGTCTCGCAATCGGCGCTTTAAGAGCTCTCCAAGAAGCTGGAATCGGACTCCCTGAGCGCGTTAGTATGATATCCTTTAATGACACTATTCTCACCAAACAAGTCTTCCCACCTCTTTCCAGTATAACCGTTTATACTGAAGAGATGGGGCGTACAGGCATGGATATTCTCAACAAAGAAGTGCTCCATGGTCGCAAAGTTCCTAGTTTGACCATGTTAGGGACTAGATTGACATTAAGAGAAAGTACACTAAATTATAAATAAGAAAAACTTACAAAAAAATGGGTGCTAGCACCCATTTTTTTATTCAATCACAATTATAGACTTAATAGCCTTACGCTCGTCCATATCTTTATATGCTTTATCAATATCTTCTAAACTATAGCTATCTGTAAAGACACGCCCTGGATTAATATCTCCATCAAGGACAGCTTTTAACAAGATTTGTTTATCGTAAGTTGTTACCGAAGCCGCTCCACCTGCTACTGTGATATTTTGAGCAAAGGTAGAACCAATTGCACGATTATTGTAGTGTGGTACTCCAACAAAGCCCATTCGTCCTCCATTATGAAGCACTCCTAAAGCTTGGTCAATGGCCGCTTCTGTTCCAACACATTCGAGAGCCACGTCTGCTCCACCACCAAGAATCTCACGGACTTTGACAATTCCTTCTTCACCACGCTCTTCAACTACCGCTGTAGCACCTGACGCCAAGGCCATCTCCTGACGATCCTTGTAACGGCTCATGAGGACTATTTGCGAAGCGCCACGCATTTTAGCAGCAATCACTGCACATTGACCAACTGCGCCGTCTCCAATTACGACAACCTTGTCTCCTGGTTTAACATCTGCCACACGCGCTGCATGGTAACCTGTTGGCATAACATCTGCTAGACTTAAGAAAGATTTGAGCATAGCCTCTGTATAGTCAGAAGGTTGCCCAGGAATTTTGACTAGGGACCAATTGGCATAATGGAAACGAATATATTCTGCTTGAACACCAGTAGACAAGTTGCTATTGCCCAAATGACGATCACAAGTTCCATCAAAACCATCATGACAGGCATCACATTCCCCACAACCATGTGTAAATGGGGCAATGACAAAATCCCCTGGTTTCACTGTCGTGATAGCCTCTCCAATTTCTTCGACAATTCCGATAGCTTCATGACCACTGTTCAAACGGCCTTCTTTTATATTAGGATTACGATATGTCCATAAGTCCGTACCACAGACACAAGTTCTCACGATACGGATAATAACATCATCTGCTTCCTTAATCTGCGGACGCTCCACTTCAACAAGACCAATCTGTCCTGCTTTACTATAAACTGCTGATTTCATAAAAACAATCCTCTCTGTTTCATACTAATTCTAGTATACACTTTTATATCCCATTTTGTAAGAGGAAAACTTCCGAAGGAAACTTTTAATCGATTATCCCCCTATTTGATGATGATAAAATTAGACTAGCTTAAAAAAGATAAAAATCTTTCTGCTGTTTCTGGTTCTTGATGATTATGAAAGAGTGTACTTTCTTGATCCAATTCTTCTATACTCTTCATTTCATCTTCTGTTAATTCAAAGTCAAAAATATCAAAGTTCTCTTGCATCCGTTCTTTACGCACAGACTTAGGAATGACAACCACGTCACTTTGAAGTAAGAAACGTAGAGCTACTTGGGCTACAGATTTCCCATGTTCTTCTCCAATCTCCTTCAAGAGGGGAGTATTGAAGAAATCATTTTTCCCTTCAGCAAAAGGCCCCCAAGATTCAATTTGACAATTGTATTTCTCCAAATACTTTTTGGCCTCTCTTTGTTGATAGAAAACATGAGTTTCTATCTGGTTGACAGCTGGTTTGATTTCCACAAAATACTGAAGATCAATAAAGCGATTTGGTGAAAAATTAGAAACACCAATGGCACGGACCTGCCCTGCCTTATAGGCTTCTTCCATAGCTCTGTAAGTGCCATAGTAATCACCGAAAGGTTGGTGAACCAACAAAAGATCAATATAATCTGTTTGAAGTTTTTTCAAGGATTCTTCAATCGAAGCCTTGGCCTTTTCATAGCCAGCATTCGAAATCCAAATCTTTGTCGTAATGAAGAATTCTTCACGTGGAAGACCCGATTCCAAGATAGCTTCCCCCACACCTGCTTCATTGCCATAGATTTGAGCGGTATCAAAAGAACGATATCCAACCTCTATAGCATCAAGAACTGCTCGCTTTGTTTCATCTACTGGAGTCTGAAAGACTCCAAATCCTAATTGTGGCATTTTGACATTGTTGTTTAAGGTTTTGTAATACATATTTTCCCCTACTTCTTTTATTACTTTTAGTTTACACTCATTTTACCTATTTGTATACAAGCAAATGAAAAATAGTATCAACCTTTCCAAAACTTCTCTAGTGTTCGTGAGCTTTTATGCCTTCAATATCTTCAAGGCATCGTTTGTGTTGGGCATGATTCATTGGACTACTATCCACTTCAATAGTAATATTGTGAACTCCATTTTGTCTTAAAAAACAGCGTACATCTTCTTTACTATCTTCCATGCGCGTCCAATCCTCTATACATAAGTGAACGATAGCATTATTTTCTAGACCATCCATGGACCATATATTCAATTGGTTGATACTTTTGACATTTTCAACTGATAATAAATCCTGCTCTAGCTTTTCGCTATCGAGCCCCTCAGGAACTGCATCTAGGAATATCTTAAGACTAGACCAAAAACGAGGGATAGCTTTCCAGAGTATAAAGCTAGAAATTAAAAGGGATAGAAGTGGATCAAGGATGTACCAATCCGTTAGGTACAAGACCCCTGATACCACAATAACAGCTAGCCAACCTAAAATATCCTCCAGAAAATGAAGACTGAGAATGGACTCATTTTTAGTCTTTCCTTTTCGAACAATGAGACTAGCCAGTAAATTTATAATAATAGCAATAATTCCTAATACAAGCATTCCTTGATAATCTACTACTTCTGGTTTTATCAAGCGAGGAATATTCTCTATAATCATCATGAATGATCCTGTCAAAAGTATTACGGATGTCAGTATGGCTCCTAGAAGACTAAATCGTTTATAACCAAGAGTATAGCGCTTATCCTCCTGACGATTAGAGACTGTTTCTAGACAAGCAGATAAACCAATCGCAAGAGCATCGCCCAAATCATGAACAGCATCTGCTAGAACTGCACTAGAATTAAAAATACTTCCGAAAATAAACTCTAGCACTGAAAAACTCAAATTTAAGAAAAAAGCTACCCATACAGCATGTTTTGTCTTCATATTCCTCATTCCTTTGTTATAATAGATTCATGAACATCTTGTTCATTATTATTATCCAATAAAACTCAATGAAAGGACAGAAGCAAACCGTTCTCTTTGTACGATACTGAACAGTTTGTTCAAAGTGTCAATATGATTTCTCAAGATCGCCGCATCATCAAGACTCGAAAAGCTATCTATGCTGCTTTTTTACAATTACTAAATCAAAAAAACTTCGAAACGATTACCGTTCAGGAGATAATAGACATAGCAGATGTTGGTCGTTCCACCTTTTATAGCCATTATGAAAGTAAAGAATTACTCCTAGACGAGCTCTGCCGTTATCTCTTCCATCATCTTTTTGAACGTGAGGAAAATATAACTACAAAGGATTATTTAACTCATATCTTTTTGCATTTTAAGAAAAATCAAGACCATATCACCAGCCTCCTTTTCTCAAAAAATGACTACTTCCTCCGTCAATTACAGAAAGAGCTAGAACATCATGTTTATCCCATGGTAGCAGAGGACTTGCAAGTTGCCTATCCTAATATTCCTGCTTCCTACCTCAAACATTTTGTCGTAACTAATTTTATCGAAACACTAACCTGGTGGCTCAAAAAAGGGAAATCTTATAAGGAAGACCAAGTAGTGAGCTTTTACTTAGATGTTTTAGCTATGAACTCCCGATAACTTTTATTTTAGCTAGATAGACACTTTTAACAAGTCTCACTAAAGCATTAAGATTACACTAGCAATCTTGCTAAAACTCATACTCATTTTGTTCTAATAGCAAAACCCATCTTTTTTAAAAAAAAGATGGGTTTTATGTTAGTATAAAGTCTTTTTACTTTTATTTTTGAAGAATTCCTTCTTGAAGGAGAAAGTCCCGTGCTACTTCTTCAGCAGACTTGCCTTCTACTCCGACTTGATAGTTCATCTGACTCATCTGGCTCTCGGTGATTTTACCAGCTAGTTTATTAAGGACTGCTTCCAACTCAGGATGTTTTTCGAGTAATTCAGCTTTCATCAGCGGAGCGCCTTGGTATGGAGGGAAGAGTTGTTTATCATCCTCCAAAACCACTAAATCATAGCGAGCAATTTCAGCATCTGTTGAGTAAGCATCTGTAATTTGAATGTCACCTGACTGTATGGCTTGGTAGCGAAGAGCTGGTTCCATAGTGGCTACATTGAGATTTAATCCATAAACAGACTGCAAGCCCTTGTTTCCATCCTCACGGTCATTAAACTCCAGAGTGAATCCCGCCTTGAGCTGTCCTTCTACTTTTTTCAAATCTGAAATCGTCTTAAGCCCATATTCTTGCGCAATTTTTTTGGGAACTGCTATAGCATAAGTATTTTGATAAGCCATAGGTTTAAGAAAGGCTAGTTGATCCTGTTTGGCAATGCCATCACGAGCCACCTCGTAAACCTTTTCTGGGTCATGCCCAATTTGTGGAGATGGTTGGAGGAGACTCTCTGTCACTGTTCCAGAAAATTCTGGATAGATATCGATATCACCCTTTTTCAGCGCTTGATAAAGGAAATCTGTCTTCCCAAAGTTAGGCTTGACCGTCACCGTCAGATCCGTATTTTCCTCGATGAGAAGTTTATACATATTCATAAGAATCTCAGGTTCAGGTCCCAACTTCCCAGCTATAACCAGATTTTCTTTCTCTTTATTTGGAATCATGCTTGGAGCATAACTAGCTCCCAAACCAAGCACCATAACAGCAAAGGCTGCAACAATCGTACGCAACTTTGCCTTTTCCAACCATTTGAGAACAACATTAAAGAGAATGGCCAAAATGGCTGATGAGATTGCACCGATTAAAATGAGACTAGCATTCCGACGATCAATTCCCAAAAGGATAAAGGAGCCCAATCCTCCAGCTCCCACAAGAGCGGCTAAAGTCGCTGTCCCAATGATCATAACAGTTGCTGTACGAACCCCCGATACAATGACTGGCATGGCAAGTGGAATTTCAAACTTCTTGAGTCGCTCCCACTTGGTCATTCCAAAAGCAATTCCTGCTTCCTCAAGACTAGGATCAATGCCGTTCAAGGCTGTGATTGTATTTTCCAAAATCGGGAAAATAGCGTAAATGACTAGAGCTGTGAGAGCTGGTAAGGTTCCAATCCCCATGAAAGGAATAAAGAGCCCCAACAAAGCCATTGAGGGAATAGTCTGGAAGATACCCGCAACTTGTAGCACCCAGTTCGCAGCTTTTTTGTGGCTATTTAGATAAACCGCCAGCGGAATCGTCAGAAAAATAGCAACCAATAAGGTCAAAAGAGACAATTGCAAATGCTGTCCGAGGGCCGTTACCCATTCCCCAAAACGCTCTTGAAATGTTGAAATCAAATTAGACATGAAGGCTACCTCCAAACAAGTTTGCTACAAAGTCTGTCGCAGGCGCTTGTAAAATTGTTTCAGGGGCTGCCACCTGACGAATTTCTCCATCCTGCAACACTGCAATTCGGTCGCCTAATTTCAAGGCCTCGTCCGTATCATGAGTAACGAAGATCGTCGTCATACCAAATTCTTTATGTAAATCTTTGGTAAGAGCCTGCAACTGCTTGCGAGAGATGGCATCCAAGGCTGAAAAAGGTTCGTCCATCAATAGAATTTTTGGTTCCCCAATGATAGCCCGCACAATGCCAATCCGCTGTTGCTCCCCACCAGATAACTCGCTTGGTAACCGATGAGCGTACTCTGCAGCAGGGAGACCAACCTTGTTCAATAGTTCTTCTGTTTTAGAAGCAATTTGCTCCTTGCTCCAGCCCTTCATCTCAGGAATGAGAGCAATATTTTCCGCAACTGTTAAGTTAGGGAATAGGGCAATGGCCTGAAGGACATAGCCAGTACTGAGACGTAGCTCCCGTTCATCATAGTCCTTGATGCGCTTCCCATCCATATAGATATTGCCATCTGTCGGCTCCAAGAGACGATTGACCATCTTGAGCATGGTGGTCTTTCCAGATCCTGAAGGACCCACTAGCACCATGAATTCTCCATTTTCAATGCGGAGATTAACATCTTTTAAAATGTCTGTATCCGTGTAGCGCAAGGCTACATGTTTGTATTCAATCATGTTCTTCCTCAATAAGTTTTCTATCTCTAAGAATATCCAATAGGCTACTTGCTGGATGCCCTAGGACTTTTTCGATATCTGTTGAAACTCCAGCCTGTTCGCCAACTTTAATCGCTGTATAAGTACTGACCCAAGCATCGTACTCCCAAGTTTGTGCTGGCCACTTTTTTCGTGACTCATAAGCTTCTTCTACTGATTCATCTATATACGTGATGTCCTTACCAGTCTCCTTTGAGAGAAGCGCTACGATTTCTTCCATGGAAAGATCCTCTGGCCCTGTCAGATTCAAGGTTTGATTTTCCCACTCCTTAGGATTTAAAAGAATCTCTGCTGCAACCCTAGATGTGTCCTTACGGGCAACAGCTGATACCAGGCCACTGCCAGCCGGACCACGAATTTCTCCATTTTCAAGTGCAATATCAATCAAGAAGTCCAAGTAAAAATTATCTCTCAAAAAAGTATAGGTGAACCCTAACTCCTTGATATAGGCTTCCGTCTGGGCATGATCTCGAGACAAAGTGAACGTTGCCTTCTCATCTGCCCCATAAAAAGAGGTATAAACAATATGCTGCACCCCTGCTAGTCTTGCAGCATCTAAAAACTCCTTGTGCTCCTTGACACGCTCTGGATTTTCCCGAGCAGATACCATCAACAAGGTATCGATACCCTTTAAGGCCTCGACCACCTCTGGAGTATTGGCATACACTATTTTACGGATTTCTGCAGACGCGTAGACTTTTGCACGCTCTGGGCTTCTTGCTAGATGGACGGAAGCGATTCCTTTTTTATCGACAAGATCAGCCACATAGGAGCCTAATTTCCCTGTTACACCTGTAATTCCGATCATAACTGTTACTTCCTTTCCCTAGATTTCATTTTCTTTAGCTTTTAGATTTGAGATAATTCGCTCTTGATAGGCTTCAAATTCTCGGATTTCTTCATCTGAAAACCCTTGATAAAAAATCTCTCCCAGTTCTTTGCTGACACGGTCTCCAATTTCTTTTTGCGCCCAACCGAGGTCTGTCAAAGAGATATATTTTTTCCTTTTATCCTGCGTGCAAGGTTGAATAGTGACCAAGCCTTGTTCTTCCAATTTCTTAACCATACTGGTCAATGTATTATTGGCTAGACCCGTCGCAAGAGCGATATCTGTCGCAGTAGCGCATCCCAACTCTTGCTTCCACAAAATCGTTAAAATTTTCCCTTGCTCACTTCTGTATTGAGCATCTGGTTCCTTGCTAAGCAACTTTTGAAAGATACGCCCATTTAACAATCGAATCTGTAGAGCTTGATATCCTCCTAACATCTTGTCCATTTTGTCTCCTTTTTGTTCCATATCGAACCTTTTGAACTATTGTAACACCCTAAATTACATCTGTCAACTATTTCGATATCGAAATAATATTTTTTTAAAAAAAGAGTTTAGCCAGTGCTAAACTCTTTTTCTTTTAGTCTTCCTCAACCAAGCGTTTAAACTCTGCTTGGATTTCTGTATTTTCTGTCGGTTTTAAGTACATGATTCCACCATTTGTTGTTGGAGAATGAAAAACAATCGCTTCTCCTGTATTGGTTATCGCAAAGAAGTAACTATGAACATCTGGAAATTTTTCCCAGTTACTATAGCGTTCTACAATTCGATATTGAGCATTTCCTAAACCAGTATCTGTATACTCTGCGTCCATTTTGACACTCGGCCCATCCCCAAAGGTATAGAGATTATCTGCGCCGACATCGCCTCCAGCAATCCCCTTTTTGTAATTAGGTTGACCAAGTCTTTCTCCCCAGTATTTAATAAAAGCTTCCAATTTAGCAGATTTGTTGGCATTCCAAGGAGCTTTTTGATTTTCCTCAGAAATCGAAGAGCTAGTAGGAGTTTCAAATTTGTGCCAATCTAGTTGCTTGAAATTCATTAATTCTGCCTCTGCTTTTCCAAAATCAGAATGCAAACTTTTGTTACCTGGTACACGAATGTCCTGTTCCTGAACTTTACTTGCTGCTTGCTGGCCAGAATTCAGATGATAAAGTACTCCCCTACCTTCACCTGTACCAGATGACCAGCTTAATTCTAAGATATCTCCATCCTTATAGATATTCATAAAATTTCTAGCCCCACCATGACCTGCTACAAAGCCCTCTGCTAAAAGTATCGGTTTCTCATTTACAAGATAATAAAGACCCGAAATAAAATAATCACCATTAGATTGTTCAACGCCTATTAATAATTCCTCTACACCATCTTGATTAAGATCCGCATAGGAATAACTCATCTTATCAGCTTGATAAACCGCATTTTCAACTGACCAACTATTGATAGGGCGTTCACCCCTATGTAAAGTCTTATAGAGTTCAGCGATTGCATTAACATCCTTCGGTGTAGAAAGAATTTTTTGGTAATTATCAAAAACTGGCTTGTAGAAATCTTTAAAATTTTTCTTAGACTCTACGGATGTTTGTTGGCTAGTATTTGATTGATTGACAGTTGTTGATAAACTAAGATCCTGACTGGAATTTTCGGAACTTTGACTACTACAGCCAAACATAAAAAAACTCATGAATAGAACAAGCAACCCTCCTAAAATACTCTTTTCTTCCATAATAAACTCCTTTGAAGTTCAACTATTTGTTGTAGTGATTTCACTTACATTATATCAAATGTTTAACAGTTATAAGAAAATAATATAAGACAAAGACAATAAAAAAAGAGCTATACAGCTCTTTAAGTACGGAGAATAAGGGATTCGAACCCTTGCGCCGGTTACCCGACCTAACGATTTAGCAAACCGTCCTCTTCAGCCTCTTGAGTAATTCTCCTATTAATGGGCACGAGTGGACTCGAACCACCGACCTCACGCTTATCAGGCGTGCGCTCTAACCACCTGAG
>NZ_JAJNSC010000032.1:0-32000 GCF_027497975.1 Streptococcus sp. SM5
AGTGGTCTCTCCAACCATCGCAGGTTACACAGCGGATAAATCAGAAATCCCAGCTGTAAGTGGAGTTCAAGCGAAAGACCAAGACCGTGTTGAAACAGTTACTTACCGTAAGGATGCTCAAAAAGCTGTTATCCGTTATGTAAGCACTAACGGTAACCGTGTTCTCACAACAGATGAAGTAACAGGTAAGTCAGGAGAAGCCATTGCCTACAGCACAACAAGTCAAATCACAGAGTTCAAGAAACAAGGCTATAACCTTGTTAGCGATGAATTCACAGCGGGTGGTGCTAAGGTTTATGACTATGATACAGCACGTGACCAAGTCTACACTGTAACCCTTTCAGAACGTGTCGAACGTGTAACACCGAAAGATCCTAAACCACAACCAAACACACCAGTCAATCCAGGACAACCAAATACACCAAATTGGCCACGTACTGTCGAGAGAATGGAGAAATTGACTCAAACAATAAGTCGTCGTATCAACTTCCGTTACCTTAAAAATGGAAAAGCTGCATATGGAACGATTGATCAACATATCAGCTATGAAAGAAATGCTCTTGTGAATTTGGTTTCTGGTGATATCAATTATGAACAATGGAAGATTACTGGTATTAAAAACCAAGATGTTGTAGCTCCAGTAGCATCTCAACCATCAGCTACAACTCCTACAGTAGCAAATAACAGTGTAACAAGAGTTGTAAGATCATCTAGTGTAAGACTAGCTTTAGCTCCACAAGTTACTAATTCTCAAGAGTCTCCATTAGGCTTAACTGTGACAGAAAATGGTGAGCGTTCAGTACGTCGTTCATCAAGAGGTAAACGTGCCACTGTAGCAGAGCCAGATAGTTCAACTAATTCAGAAGCTGATTCATCTGTTAATGCAGTGTTCAAAGCAGTACGAACTCCTATTACACCAAAATTCTATGCTACTGTGAATAAAGTAGGAACGATGGAGGTTAACCCAAATTCTCCTCAAGATACAGAAGTTAATGTTGACTTGAAAGAAATGGGACGTATTGTAGCAGTCAATAATAAAGGACAATATATCAATGAACAAGGAGAGGTGGTACAAAACATTGAAGACGCTCTCTATAAGTACTATGATAATGATCCAAACGATGCAACAAAAGCAGCGGAAACAAAAATTCCTGCGGCTCCAAAATTCCATGTATTAAATAATACGCAACCAACTGTTTGGGGATATAATATTGTTGACAAGACAATCGAACCAAATGATGAATCTGATCCTGATCGCATCGGAAAAGATACCTTTGTAACATATAACGAAATTATTGATTCAGTATCTAAGGAAACAGAGCAAACTGTAAGCTTTACTGGGGCAGGTTCTGCAACTCCTAAAGATAATGTGCAAAATGATTTTGTCTTCAAGGGATCATATAATGAAGCGACTAAAGAAACAACTTGGGAAAATAAGGACCATACCTATGGAACAGTTAAAGTACCAGTTGTGACAGGGTATTTCGCTAATAAAGCAGAAGCTGGTGGCAAGACAGTTACGCCAGATTTACCAAAAGCAACTGATACAGTTACATATAAAGTTTTGGGTAAAATCATTCCAGTAGATGCTTCTGGAAATGTAATTGTAAATGCTCCTCAACCACAATACATGAATGATGCAAATGATCCTCGTAAAGCTGGAGAAACAGCAGTACCTGAAATTGTAGGCTACAAACCAGAGCGTACAAGTGTTACACCTGAAAATCCAGGTGAAGATACAAAGGTAACTTACGTCAAGACAGAACAAGTTGCAGTTGTTCGTTACATAGATGTTGATAACAAGAATGAAGTCGTTCATACAGACAATATTACTGGTAAATCAGGAGAAAAGATTGCCTATACGACAGAAACTGTTTTGAAATCGTTGCTTGAAAAAGGGTACTTATTACAGGAAGATGGTTTCCCTGCAGATGCAACTTTTGATACAGATGAAACAAAAGTTCAAGAATATACAGTTCTATTGAAACATAAAATCACTGTTAAAAAAGATGCTCCAAAAGTTGTGGAAAGAACGATTCATTATGTATTTGCAGATGGTACAAAAGCAAGTGAAGATCATCATGAACAAGTAAGCTTTTCACGTATGCTGAGTATCGATAATGTAACAGGTAAGACTACAAGTACATCTTGGGTTTCTAAAGATGGAGTGACAAGTTTTGAAGAAGTGGTGTCTCCAACCATTGCAGGATACAAACCTGATCTTGCTAAAGTAGATTCGGTTCAAGGAATTACAGCAGAAACGGATAATCAAGTTGTAACTGTAACTTATAGAAATGTTCAACCAATTCCACAAGTTACCCCAACTCCAATTCCGACTCCAACCCCAACTCCACAAGTTACGCCAACTCCAGTTCCAACCTCTACCCCAGCTCCAAAAGAGGAGGAAAAAGAACTTCCAAAAACTGCGGGTCACTCTTCTGGTATGGCTCAAGTTCTAGGAGTACTTGGCCTATTTGCTGGATTCAGTTTAGTTGGAAAATCAAAACGAGATGAATAAAATCAAAACAAAACTCTAGACAACAAAATATTGGAAGTGTAGTGTTTTAGGGAGTGAGAATGTATGTCAATACAGCATCAATTCCACTCCCTTTTTTATCATAAAAAGTTAGAGAGAAAATATATGTATTCAAGAGTAAAACGGAATCAAATGAATAAGGTAAACAAGTATTCCATTAGAAAATCAAGTTTTGGTGCAGTATCTGTTGCTGTAGCTGCCTTGATGGTTTTTGGTACTTATTCAAATGTGAGTGCAGACGAACAAAAAGTAGATTCACATCGAACTGAAAAAGAAGAACAAAAAGTCTCTAAAAAATCAGATGTGACCAAGCAAAAACATTCAGAGGAAAAAATAGCAGAATTGCCTTTCGCTCTTCAAGCTCCAGTTTTGGAAAAAGAAGAATTAGATGTCAATGCCCTTCTAAATAAGGAAGCAGAATCTAAAGTAGCAGCTGAGACAAAAAATTCTGACTCAAAAGAATTCACTTCTAAAGAAATTAAGCCTAGTGAAGAAAAAACTACTTCACCTGCTTCAAGTGAAAAGGTAAAAGAAGAAAAATCAGTCGAAAAAACTACTCTTGATCAGGTTGTATCAGAAGCAGAAGTTTTAAATCAAGTCGCTTTACGTTATTCTCAGGAAGCAGAACGTAAAGCTGAAGAAAAAGCCCTGGTTCAAGAAGCTGTTAAGGCAGCTACCATTCAGATTTCACAATCAAAAGCCTTGTTGAAAGATTCATCTGTTAGTGCAGAAAATCTTAAGACTCAATTAAATCAACTGTATTCAGCTATCGAAACAGTGTATACTGAGTTACAACGTGCAGGATATGGCAAGAAAATTAGCGCTAGTCTATCGCCGACTCAAACACAAGATGTAGCTATCGATAATGGAAATATTATTGCCAGTGGTACAATTGATATGGCAGACCGTGTAACTTCAACAGGTATTGCTGATTATCGCTTCCAATTAAAATTTAAAAATGGTGCCTATCATAAGGGGGATATCTTTACAATTGGTTTGAAGGAATTGCCACAAGATAATAATCTTCCTCAAAAATTGGTTGCTGAAGGTAAAGTTTTTGCAGAACGAGTGAGTCTGGTTCAGAAAAATGATAATGCCAAAGCTGGAAGCCTTTCATATTGGGCTTCACGTGGAGACCGTGACGTTGCTTTGGACACAAAAGAATCATGGGATTTAGTTGACAAAGGGAGTCATATTGAAGCAACATACCGTTTTACTGACGAAATTGAACGCTTAGATGATGTTACTTTTGAACTTCAATACAGAGGTGGAATTCGTTATCCTCGAGTGAACGTGGATAAGTCTGTAACTGGTGTTATTTCAGTTAATGGTCAAAATGTAGTCACTAAGAATTACACTGTGATTAAAACAGATATAGGAGCACCTAAAGTTTATGATACACCAGCTACAGCTAACTTCACAGGTGATGTTATGTTGGATGATGATGGTAGTATCAAAACATATAACAGCACTCTTCGTATCGGAACATGGAAATCAAACTTTAGTGCAGGGACCCGTTTCACCGTTCGTATCAATGATACAGAATTCAATAAGTTTGCTACTGTCGGTGAATTTGTTGAACGTGGTGCCCACAATGTCGAAATGATAAATACTAGCCCTGATACATCAAGAACAAGGGTAAATCGCCATAATGTTATTTTGGAGGCACCTCGTGAAGAGCCTGGTCAACATGCCAAATTCAAGATTCTTAAGGCAGCAGATAATGAATTAACCTTTGAATTGGTATCTGGAAAGATGTTGGCTGGAAGAACTTATGTATTACGTACAAAAGACTTTGGAGTTGACCGTGTTCCGACAAGTCACACAGTTAATTATCTGAATGAAGCTAGAAATGGTTTTAAATCAAATGTTCCAGGGACATTGACAGTTGTTGATGCCAAAGGTAAAAATCTTACAGACCAATACGAACAAGCTGCTGATTCTGATTGGAAAATTGCCAATCCAGATATGGTAAGAACAGATGGACGCCTTGTATATGGAGATGTAGCCGTTCGATTCGTTGATACTCAAGGGAAAATGCTTCTTCCTGCCATTGCAGCGGTGGAAAATGGAGGTATCCTTCAAGACAAATTCACTACTGTAAGACCATCTACCAAAATTGATACTAGCTATGTAGCTACTTTAGAGAGAAATACAACTGAGACAGAAGTTCAAGAAAACAAAGGAATTCAAACAACATCTATCACAGCACCTTATTTATTGCATTCACCAAATGGTAAATATTATGTCTTTAAAGAATATGCACAGAATGATCGTTTCTATAGCAATACGAAGACATCTGGTACGATTACACGAGCTCAAGCTAACGTGGTAGCTGTGTACGAAGAAGCTAAATTTGGTAAAGTTGATATTCAGTATCGTGATAAAACAAGTCAAGCTATTTTAGAAACATTCAATACACCACATGATAAGAGTTCAAATCTCATTAACTTGTTGGGAAATAACTATGATGTGACTGCTAAAGTTCCTGAACGTTTCGAAAAAGATGGTGTAGTATATGTCTTGTCACAAACACCTGCTAATAGTAAGGGATATTTGACACAGGCTGATATCCATGTTGTTTATGATTATCTTGCTCAACAAAAAGCACAGGTTAAATACCTCAATCAAACAGAAACAAGTCCTAAAGTTTTAGGAAATGTGGACAGTGTAGTTGGTCTTCCAGGTGAAACAATTGCTTATAATTCAAAAAATCGTATCAATCAATACTTAAAACAAGGATATGAATTAGTACATGATGGCTTCGCAAATGCTAATGATAAACGCTTCGACAGTGATAAACAAACTGACCAAGTATTCTCAGTTCAATTAATTGAAAAAGTTGTGACTGTCACAGCAGATGATCCGAAACCAATTGCTGGAAATCCATTAGTAGCAGGAGACGCATTGACACCTGTTTGGCCTAAATCTGTTGAAAACTTAGATACACTGAGAAAAATGACTAAGCAGACGATTCACTACAAATATCAAAAAGATGGTAAACAAGCTTTCAAAGATGTAGTTCGTTCTGTAGTTTTTGAAAGAGTAGCGAGAGTTAACCTTGTTACAGGTGCAGTAACTTATGATAATTGGAAAATTACAAGAATTGATGATAAGCCAGTAGCCTCAGTAGATACGACTGTTCATAAACCAAATGTTACTCCACAAGGGGTGACAACTATTGCAGCGACTCCTTCTAGTCTAGGTAATGGAATTTCTATCAAACCAGTTTTGACTGTTCCGGATCCAGTTGTTGCATCATCACCAATTGTTACAAAACCCGTTGTACCGGTAAAACCAGTAACACCGGTTAAACCAGCAGTGTCAACTCCGGCTAAGCCAGCACCTGTAGTTAAACCAAAACCGGTAGCACCATCAACACCAGTCAAACCAGTAGTTTCGACACCAGTAACTCCAGCGCCTGTTGCCACACCACAACCAGTTGCTCCAGTCAAACCAGTAGCACCTGCACCGGTAACACCAGTTAAACCAGTAGCATCTATTCCAGCTACACCAACACCAGCTGTTCAACCAAAACCGGTAGCGACTACTGATTCAAAACCTAGCTTAACTCCAGCTGAAGCTTTGGCTGCAATTAAACCAACAGATTTTTCTTCACAAACATCTGTTAATAAGAAAACAGAGACAAAACCTGTTCCTGGTGGAACAGCTACGACTACAACTACAACGACAACCACTGTTACCTCAAACGCCGCAACAGCGGGCCCAACAACACCGATTGTCACTATCACAACAAATGAAACAGAAACTCATTCAGAGGTGACAAGTGTCATTCATACTGGCACTACTAGCCATACTCATGTGGTCGGAGTGGTTACAAAACCAAACGTAATTGTTACTCATCCAAAACCAAGTGTTCAGCCTAAACCGCATTTAACGAGACCTCATCATGGACCAGTACACCATGTTCCTTCACGTCCAGGTAAACAAGTTAAACCAATTAGAACTGGACCAGGAACTCGTGGTCATGCTAGAAGACATCGCTAAATATAAAGTGTTAATACTGATTTAATTAGCAGTATAGTATTAAATAGCACAAAAAATGAGCCACTTTAAATTTAAAGTGGCTCATTTTTATATTAATGACTTCTTAAAATTTTCTATTTTTTACTGAACTGCTGCGACCAAGTCTTGAGCTTGTTTTTCAAGTGAGTTTAGGACGGTTTCGTCAAGAACCAATTTTCCGTCTGCCCAGGCAGAGTCATTAACACGTGCAGCAGTGAAATCACCAACGACTTGTGTACGGATAAATGGCAAGAGGTCCTTGTAGATAGCAAAGAGTTGATCGTGACCTGCATTGGCTACAGATGATACTGTGATAAACTTGTCTTGAAGGGCAGAAGCGCCACGTGTATCAGACAAGTCAAGAGCACGAGATAGCCAGTCAAGCAAGTTTTTCACTGTACCAGGGATAGAGAAGTTGTAAACTGGAGAGAAGATCCAGGTGGCATCCGCAGCGAGAACCTCTTCACGAGCAGCAGCTACAGCTGGGTGAGTTGGAACTTCCAAATCTTGGCTGAAGAGAGGAAGGGCTGAATAATCAAGGTAGCTAACTTCAGCTTTACCAGCAAGTGCTTTCTCAGCTTCGAGAGCCATTTGGTGGTTGAAAGAACCTTGACGTAGTGATCCGACGATAAATAATACTTTTTTAGACATGATGTGTCTCCTTTTTCTTAAATTTCCGAGAACTCTCTCGTTGTTATGAAATATATTACAACAAAACTAAACAACTTGCAAGAAATTTGCTCAGAGTTTATTTGAAAATTAAAAAATTACAGAAGCTCTAGTCAGTTGCCACTGGAAAAGTAAGAACTGTTTTTTGGATTTTGGTTTTCTTTGATTTTATAGGAGTATTCTAACATTCTCTTGTAATATGATGACATAAGTGCTAAAATAAACAAGAAAACTAGCAATAGAAACCGCAGAACAGCTATTTTCCGGTATCATTTCATAAATAATTAAAGGAATAATAATGGCATTGAAGAATGCTTCTAAAAGGGGTGGAGATCATGTAAGACACAGATTAACAAGTGACGGACAAAAGAAATAATAATACACTTGTTAAGGAGAAAAGATGTTAATAAGAAATTATCGGAAAAATATTGGCCTGATGGCCGGAGTTGAGTTTTTTGCATTTCTAGGGATTACCAGTTTTTGGATTCTCTTTCTCAGTCAAAACGGCATGTCTCTTTGGCAGATTGGACTTCTGGAAAGTATCTTTCATACGACCAGTCTTCTCTGTGAAATTCCATCTGGAATGTTAGCTGATCGTTATTCCTATAAGACCAACCTTTATTTAAGTCGAATAGCAGGGATTGTGTCTTCTATTCTCATGTTGGCTGGGCAAGGAAATTTTTGGATTTATGCACTAGCAATGGCGGTGAGTGCCTTGTCTTATAATTTTGATTCAGGAACAAGCGCAGCAATGGTTTATGACTCGGCTGTAGAGGCTGGACTAAAAGAACGCTATCTATCCATTTCAAGTTTCATGTCAGGAGTAGCAGAAGGAACTCGTTCTTTGGGGACAGTATTGGCGGGATTTTTTGTCCATGGTCAATTGTACCTGACCTACTATATCATGATTGCCACTTCTATCATAGTTCTTGTCTTGATTTGGATGCTGAAAGAACCCAGTGTCAAGCTAGAAAAAACTGATAGTGTGACCATGAAACAGATTATTTGGACTGTTAAGGAAGAGTTGGAGCGAAATCCCATACTCTTCAACTGGATGATTTTGTCTCAGATTGTTGGTACACTCATGTGCATGTTTTATTTTTACTATCAAAATCAGTTACCAGATTTAAGTAGTTGGCAAATTTCAGCAGTTATGCTACTTGGAAGTCTCTTGAATATCGTTGCAGTCTATCTAGCGAGTAAGATTGGAAAGAAATATGCCGCCTTGAAGATTTTCCCTATTCTCGTCCTGCTGACTGGAGTTACCTACCTGATGTCCTACTTTGGAACACCTCTAATCTATATTTTGGTTTATTTGATTAGTAATGCTCTATATGCTCTTTTTCAGCCGATTTTTGACAATGATTTGCAAGAGCGGCTCCCAAGTGAAGTAAGGGCAACCATGCTAAGTGTTTACTCTATGATGTTTAGCCTAAGTATGATTGTGTTCTTCCCACTGACAGGGTGGTTGATTGATAATTTAGGCTTTGTAGTAGCATTTCTTTATCTAGGATTCTTTTTAGTCTTGATTAGCCTTCTACTCCCTGTCTTTTTAGGAAAAATGGCTAAAAGAATAGATAATAAAATAATACCATAGATTAAAAGAACTTCTAAAAACTTGAGTGCCAAGCTCAGGTTTTTTAATAGGTTGATTTTGGAGCTGTCTTTACTTTTCTTGCTCGGTTTTAAACAAGAAAAATCGGTTTGCTTTGAAGGGAGAAATAGAATTGGTTTCTTATACTCAATGAAAATCAAAGAGCAAACTAGGAAGCTAGCCGCAGACAGTACTTGGGTACGGCAAGGCGAAGCTGACGTGGTTTGAATTTGATTTTCGAAGAGTATTCTTGCATTCACTTGTAATAAAGCCCAATAGATGGTAAAATAGACGAGTGAAAAAAAGACAAAAAAAAGCAAAAAATAATCTACTGTGGCAGTATGGTCTAGGGATGACGATTTTGTTTGTGGTTATCAGTGCTTCCTTTCTGTATCTGGTTTCTCTCGGCATGAAACCCTATCAAACAGCTAAAAGTGAAGGAGAAAAATTAGTTCAGCAGTATGCAGGATTAGAGCAGGTTGATCAGGTTGATTTATACAATGGCTTGGAATCTTACTACAGTGTTCTTGGTCATAATAAACAGCAAGAATCACTTGCTGTCCTGATTGGTAAAGATGACCATAAGATTTACGTTTATCAGCTAAATCAGGGTATTTCACAAGAAAAAGCAGAAGCTCTTGCTAAGGAAAAAGGAGCTGGCGAGATTGACAAGATTACCTTTGGCCGTTATCAAGACAAGCCAATCTGGGAAGTCAAGTCAGGCTCTGATTTTTATCTAGTAGATTTTGAAACAGGAGCATTGGTCAATAAGGAGGGCCTATGAAACTATCCAACCGTGTTTTAGAAATGGAAGAAAGTGTGACCTTGGCTGCTGGAGCCCGTGCCAAAGCACTCAAGGCTGAGGGCAGAGATATTTTGTCTCTAACTTTAGGTGAGCCAGATTTCACTACTCCAAAAAATATCCAAGATGCCGCCATTGCATCGATTCAAGATGGGCGTGCTTCTTTTTATACAGTGACCTCAGGTCTGCCAGAACTCAAGGAGGCAGTCAATACCTACTTTGAGCGCTTTTACGGCTATTCTGTAGCGCAAAATCAAGTGACAGTCGCTGCAGGAGCCAAATATTCTCTTTATACCTTCTTTATGGCTGTGGTCAATCCAGGGGACGAAGTGATCATCCCAACCCCCTACTGGGTTAGCTATGGAGACCAGGTCAAGATGGCAGAGGGTGTGCCAGTCTTTGTTCCTGCTAAGGAAGACAATCACTTTAAGGTGACAGTAGAGCAGTTAGAAGCAGCTCGCACAGACAAGACCAAGGTTTTGGTGCTGAATTCACCATCCAATCCCACAGGTATGATTTACACCCGTGAGGAACTTTTGGCAATCGGAAACTGGGCTGTAGAAAAGGATATTCTCATCCTAGCAGATGATATCTATGGGCGTTTGGTCTATAATGGTCATGAGTTCACACCGATTTCTAGTCTATCTGAAGCGATTCGCAAGCAAACAGTGGTCATCAATGGTGTGTCTAAAACCTATGCTATGACTGGTTGGCGGATTGGCTATGCCGTCGGAGAAGCAGACATTATCGCTGCTATGTCTAAGATTGCAGGTCAAACAACTTCGAATCCGTCAGCAGTAGCCCAGTATGCAGCAGTTGAGGCTCTATCAGGTGAACAAGATACTGTAGAAAGCATGCGTCAGGCTTTTGAAGAACGTCTCAATACTATATATCCCCTACTTGCAGAAGTTCCAGGATTTGAAGTGGTCAAACCACAAGGAGCCTTCTACCTCTTCCCAAATGTCAAAAAGGCAATGGAGATGAAAGGCTATACGGATGTGACAGACTTTACAACCGCTATCCTAGAAGAAGCTGAAGTAGCCTTGGTAACAGGAGCAGGATTTGGAGCTCCAGAAAATGTCCGCCTCAGCTATGCGACAGACCTAGACACGCTTAAAGAAGCAGTTAAACGCTTGAAAGCATTTATGGAAAAATAAAAGAAAAAGAAAAGGAAAAATAATGACAAAACGTGTAACGATTATTGATGTAAAAGACTATGTTGGTCAAGAAGTGACGATTGGTGCTTGGGTTGCCAACAAATCAGGAAAAGGAAAAATCGCTTTTTTGCAATTGCGTGATGGAACAGCCTTCTTCCAAGGTGTAGCCTTTAAACCAAACTTTTTAGAAAAATTTGGTGAAGAAGTGGGACTTGAGAAGTTTGATATCATCAAACGCTTGAGCCAAGAAACGTCTGTTTATGTGACAGGAATTGTCAAAGAAGACGAACGTTCTAAATTTGGTTATGAGTTGGACATTACAGACATCGAAGTAATCGGTGAATCTCAAGACTACCCAATTACACCAAAAGAACACGGAACAGATTTCTTGATGGACAACCGTCACTTGTGGCTCCGTTCTCGTAAGCAAGTAGCGGTGATGCAAATCCGTAACGCTATCATCTACGCAACTTACGAGTTCTTCGACAAGAACGGCTTCATGAAGTTTGATAGCCCAATTCTTTCAGGAAACGCGGCAGAAGATTCAACTGAACTCTTTGAAACAGACTACTTCGGAACTCCAGCCTACTTGAGTCAATCAGGTCAGCTTTATCTAGAGGCAGGTGCGATGGCTCTTGGTCGTGTCTTTGACTTTGGTCCAGTATTCCGTGCTGAAAAATCAAAAACACGTCGTCACTTAACTGAGTTCTGGATGATGGACGCAGAGTACTCATACTTGACACACGATGAATCACTTGACTTGCAAGAAGCTTATGTGAAAGCTCTTCTTCAAGGTGTTCTTGACCGTGCGCCTCAAGCCTTGGAAACTTTGGAACGTGATACAGAGCTCCTGAAACGCTACATTGCAGAGCCATTCAAACGCATCACTTACGATCAAGCTATTGACCTCTTGCAAGAGCATGAAAATGATGAAGACGCTGACTACGAACATCTTGAGCATGGTGATGACTTTGGTTCACCGCATGAAACTTGGATCTCAAACCACTTTGGTGTGCCAACATTTGTCATGAACTATCCAGCAGCCATCAAGGCCTTCTACATGAAACCAGTTCCTGGAAATCCAGAGCGCGTGCTTTGTGCAGACTTGCTTGCTCCAGAAGGCTACGGAGAAATCATCGGTGGTTCTATGCGTGAGGAAGACTACGATGCCCTTGTTGCTAAGATGGATGAACTTGGTATGGACCGTACAGAGTATGAATTCTACCTTGACCTTCGTAAATACGGTACAGTTCCACACGGTGGATTTGGTATCGGTATTGAGCGTATGGTAACATTCGCAGCAGGTACAAAACACATCCGTGAAGCCATTCCATTCCCACGTATGTTGCACCGTATCAAACCGTAAAAATAAAATAAAAAAGTTATTATAATAAAAAGAAGGTAAATCCCTTCTTTTTTTGAACTTTGGGTACAAAAATAATGTACAAAAAACGAGAATATATAGAGCTTTTTGGTTGACTAATTTTAAAATATATGGTTGAATCGGGTTATGAATATTGTGTTGTTGCTTCGTTAAAGAATGTGTTCTTTAGCAGGAAAGGCAGGGAATATGAAGAACTCCAACCTTATCCTAAATCAACATATATATAAAAAAGGAGAAAAAATGTATTCAAGAATGGAGAAATACCATGGTAGAAGAGCTCAGCGCTTTTCTATTCGTAAGTATAGCTTTGGTGCCGCTAGTGTTCTATTGGGAACTGCTCTTCTCTTAGGAGCAAATGCTGTTAAAGCTGATGAAACAAGCAGTGGTTCTGCAAAGACTACAGAAGTTACAAATTCTGATAAACAAAAATCTAATTCAGCTATAACAACACCAGTTGTTGAAGAACTTCCAGAATTAAAGCTTGATGCTGTCAAAGCAGATGAAAAACCTGAAGTAAAAGAAGACGCTAAAACTGAAGCAAAACCTGTAGCAGAAAAAGACGTTACTGATAAAGCTGAAAAAGAAAAATCTGATAAAGAGCAAACTGATAAAAAAGAAGCAGACAAAGAAAAAACTGCGAAGCTCGAAACAGAAAAACCACAAGATGAAGTGAAGGCAGTTCTTACTCAATTGACTTCTGAAGCTGAGGTTATGGCATCTGTAGCATCAAGTTTCTCAGATAAAGAAGTGAAAGATGAAGCTGCTAAAAAAGAACTTGCGGTTACGATTGAGGCGGTTAAACTGGAAGCAGCGAAGTCTAATGATTTGCTTTCATCCGATGCTTCTAAAGACCAAATGGTAGCTCAAGTGAATCGTCTTTCTGCTGCCATTGAAGCGGTTTATACGGACATGAAACGTGCAGGCCATGCAGGTAAAGTTGAAGCAAGATTGGCGGAAACTCATACTGGTAAAGCTCTTATAAAAGAAGGAAAAGCTGTAGTAAACGTTCAAAACGCTTATATTACTATGAATGCTGATAATTCAGCACCAACGGCATGGGGAATAGAAATTTCATTTGATACGTCTAGAACTCAAAAGGGTGATACTACTAAAATTGAATTAAAGAATTTGGCAGGATTTGGTGATGCATTCAAGGCAGGAACACCAATAAAAGCCGCAGATGGTACAACGATAGGTGTGGTGAAATCTGCTGCCCAAAGTAATTCTACAGGTAACAAAGGTACAACAAGTCCATATTGGGCTCAGCGTATGAAAGATGGAATGACTTATGAAGAACGTCTTGCAGAGCAACCAGCTATTCCCAATGAAGTAGGAACTATTACTTATACAATAGAATGGAACGAAAAAGCTAGTAATTATCCGGTTACAACATATTCTGTTGAAAATTTAACAGGTAGTGGATATTATGCTCCTCAAATTTCTAAGGATACAGAATACACTGCAGAGATTAAGGTAGATGGCCAAAAAGTTCTGGAACATACTTATACACATAAAGCAACTAAGCCGAGTGTTCAGAAACAGTCGACTAGTGTCTCTTTGTTAACTGACAATGGTGTTAACTATAATGGTTCTTCACTTGTGAAAAAGAATGATGCTGTAGTTATTAATACAGATACTGATGTTCGCTACGGCAAAGGATCTAAATTTACAATTGATTTACCAAGTGATGAGTTCACTTATTTCCGTGAATTAGGAAATGGAAAGAATTCTATTAAGAGTTCAGAAGTGACATATAGGCCATCTAACCGTTGGTCAAATGTTCAAGCTAATAAAAATAATGTTTGGATTCTCCAAGATGGTCGAGATACAAGCTTTACATTAAAAGCTACATTGAAATCACCAACTCGATTGGAACTAGAAGTCATTGATGGTGTTATTCAAGAGGGTTCAACTGTCTCTATGGCTTTAGATAAGCTAGGGATTGAAAAAGTATTAACACCTCGTACCTTCTCAGATGATTTTTCAAAAATAAAATATGATGAATTAGGGCGAGTTGCTAAGGGAAGTACAGTTGGTAATGACAAAACTAGCGCAACTTTATCAGTTACAGGTGGGACTCCATTAAATGGTCAAACAGAAGAAATTGCTACTAAAGTTAACAATGGTTGGGAAGTTAGTGTTATACCGAATGGTTCAACCACTGTTGAAACCGGGGCAGTTACTTTAACTTTAAAAGATTTAGAAACTGGTAAAATTATTGGATACATACCGACAGAATATAATGGATATGCACCTCTTAAGGAAGATGGTACATATGAAACTAAAAATATTCTAGGTAAAAAATATGATGTTACGAATCAAATTCCAGATTTGGTTAAACCTATTGATGGGGCTGATTATATATTAGCTGAAATTCCTCCAAAAGGTCCTGCAGGAACTATTAATGTTAGTGATAAACGAATTCGTGATATTTATACTGCAGATGAAATTAATGCTGCAGGTTTGAATCCTAATGCTTATGTTAATAATGTTATTTATTCATACGTTAAGAAAACTAAGGCTGAAGAAGTCAATCGTACAATTAAGTATGTGTATGCAGACGATGTTAAAAATCTTGCAGGACAACAAGTATTTGAACCAACTAAACAGACAGTAAGTTACACAGGTACTGTCAAATTGAATTCTGATGGTAAAGCTGCAGTTGACTCTAATGATAAGCCTATTTACGTTAACTGGGTAGGTAACGGAGATACAAATCTGCCAGAAGTAACAGTCCCTCAAAAAGAAGGTTACATTGTAAGTGTAGAAAAAGTTCCTGCACAGGCTACAACTGCAACGGATGATGACTATGAAGTTATCGTTACTTACACACCAATCCAAAAAGCGAAAACGACCTTTGTTTACCAAGACAAAGATGGTAACGTTAAGCAAGTAGAAGGTAACACACCAATCTCTGAAACTGGAAGAGGTGGAGACGAACTTACTAAGGCTGAAGAGATCGCTGATCGAATCAAAGAAGCTGAAAACAAAGGATATGAACTAGTTTCTAATACGTATCCAACAGGAGGCGTCTTTGATAAAGATGTTGATACAGACCAAGAGTACACAGTAACACTTAAAGAACGTGTTGTACCAGTAACACCAGATCAACCAAAAACACCAGGGACACCTGTTGATCCAAACAACCCAGACGGACCTAAATACCCAGCTGGCTTGGAAGAAAAAGATCTAAACAAAACTGTTACACGTACAATTACTTATGTGTACGAAGATGGCACTCCAGTATTAAACGAGGACGGTACTCTAAAAGTTGTTACCCAAGAGGCTAAATTCACTCGTGAAGCGAAAGTTAATTTAGTTACAGGAGAAGTTACATATGGAGATTGGTCAGAAGCAAAAGACTTAGCTGAAGTAACAACACCAGTAGTTAAAGGATACTTAGCTGATAAAGCAAGTGTTGCGGTGGTAAACGTAACCGGTGATTCAGAGGATATTAAGGAAGTAGTAACCTACAAACCACTTGGTTCATGGGTACCAAACATTCCAGGTCAACCAACAGACCCAATCAAATATCCAAACGATCCGACAGATCCAACAAAACCAGGTAACGACAAACCAGTTCTTCCATACGTACCAGGTATGACTCCTAAGGACAAAGATGGTAATCCGTTGAAACCAGTAGATCCAAACGATCCAACTAAAGGTTATGAAGTACCAAATCTTCCAACAGATCCAAGTCAGGATACACCAATCAACTATGTAAAAGACGCTCAAAAAGCTAAAACGACTTTCGTAGATGAAAAAGGAAATCCAATTCCAGGTGTTGACGCTATTACTGAAGAAGGTGATTCAGACACACCACTTACAAAAGAGGCTGATGTAAAAGCGAAAATCAAAGAACTTGAAAACAAAGGATATGAATTAGTTTCTAATACATACCCAGAAGGTGGTAAGTTCGATAAAGATAAAGACACTGATCAAGAGTTCAAAGTAACGCTTAAAGAACGTGTTGTACCAGTTACGCCAGATCAACCAAAAACACCAGGGACACCTGTTGATCCAAACAACCCAGACGGACCTAAATACCCAGCTGGTTTGGAAGAAAAAGATCTAAATAAAACTGTCACACGTACAATTACTTATGTTTACGAAGATGGAACTCCAGTATTAAACGAAGATGGCACTCCAAAAACAGTAACACAAGAAGCTAAATTCACACGTGAAGCGAAAGTTAACTTGGTTACAGGTGAGGTTACATACGGAGATTGGACACCAGCTCAAGACTTGGCTGAAGTGAAATCACCAGTAGTTAAAGGATACTTAGCTGATAAAGTAACAGTACCAACTACAAAAGTAACTGCAGACTCAGAAAACACTACAGAAGTGGTAACATACAAACCACTTGGTTCATGGATTCCAAACATCCCAGGTCAACCAACAACTCCAATCAAATATCCAAACAATCCAACAGATCCAACAAAACCAGGTAATGACAAACCAGTTCTTCCATACGTACCAGGTATGACTCCTAAGGACAAAGATGGTAACCCGTTGAAACCAGTGGATCCAAACGATCCAACTAAAGGTTATGAAGTACCAAATGTACCAACTAACCCAGGTGAGGATACACCAATCAACTATGTGAAGGATACACAAAAAGCTAAAACGACTTTCGTAGATGAAAAAGGAAATCCAATTCCAGGTGTTGATGCTATTACTGAAGAAGGTGACTCAGATACACCACTTACAAAAGAGGCTGAAGTAAAAGCTAAGATCAAAGAACTTGAAAACAAAGGTTATGAATTAGTTTCTAATACATACCCAGAAGGTGGTAAGTTCGATAAAGATAAAGACACTGATCAAGAGTTCAAAGTAACGCTTAAGGAACGTGTTGTACCAGTTACACCAGATCAACCAAAAACACCAGGAACTCCAGTGGATCCAAACAACCCAGACGGACCTAAATACCCAGCTGGCTTGGAAGAAAAAGATCTAAACAAAACAGTCACACGTACAATCACTTATGTGTACGAAGATGGAACTCCGGTATTAAATGAAGACGGCACTCCAAAAGTTGTTACCCAAGAGGCTAAATTCACACGTGAAGCTAAGATCAACTTGGTAACAGGTGAAGTGACTTACGGAGATTGGACTCCAGCTCAAGACTTAGCTGAAGTTAAATCACCAGTAGTTAAAGGGTACTTAGCTGATAAAGCAACTGTACCAACTACAAAAGTAACTGCAGACTCAGAAAATACTACAGAAGTTGTAACATACAAACCACTTGGTTCATGGGTACCAAATATCCCAGGTCAACCAACAGACCCAATCAAGTATCCAAATGATCCAACAGATCCAACCAAACCAGGACAACCAACAGAAGTAGTACCATATGTCCCAGGTTACACACCTAAGGATAAAGATGGTAATCCGTTGAAACCAGTAGATCCAAACGATCCAACTAAAGGTTACGAAGTACCAAATGTACCAACTAACCCAGGTGAGGATACACCAATCAACTATGTAGCGAACAAAGCTAACCTAGTAGTTAAATATGTAGATGAAAAAGGCAAAGACCTTCTTCCTGCAGAGACTACAGAAGGTAAAGTAGGCGATGAGTACGCTACAAGTGGAAAAGTTATCAAGGGGTATGTTCTTGTTCGTGTAGATGGAGAAGCAAAAGGTAAGATTGGTAAAGATGGTTCAACAGTAACTTATGTTTACAAACCACTTGGTTCATGGGTACCAAACATCCCAGGTCAACCAACAAATCCAATCAAGTATCCAAATGATCCAACAGATCCAACAAAACCAGGACAACCAACAGAAGTAGTACCATATGTGCCAGGATACACACCTAAGGATAAAGACGGTAATCCGTTGAAACCAGTAGATCCAAACGATCCAACTAAAGGTTATGAAGTACCAAGTGTTCCAACTAACCCAGGTGAGGATACACCAATCAACTACGTAGCGAACAAAGCTAACCTAGTAGTTAAATATGTAGATGAAAAAGGCAAAGACCTTCTTCCTGCAGAAACTACCGAAGGTAAAGTAGGTGATGAGTACGCCACAAGCGGAAAAGTTATCAAGGGTTATGTGCTTGTTCGTGTAGATGGAGAAGCGAAAGGTAAGATTGGTAAAGATGGTTCAACAGTAACTTATGTTTACAAACCACTAGGATCATGGGTACCAAACATCCCAGGTCAACCAACAGACCCAATCAAGTATCCAAATGATCCAACAGATCCAACAAAACCAGGTAAGGATAAACCAGTTCTTCCGTACGTGCCAGGATACACACCTAAGGATAAAGACGGTAATCCGTTGAAACCAGTAGATCCAAACGATCCAACTAAAGGATATGAAGTACCAAGTGTCCCAACTAACCCAGGTGAGGACACTCCAATTAACTATGTTCCAAATCCTAGGGAAGTAGAAAAACCGGCTAAACCAGCTCAACCTTCTAAACAAGAAACACCTAAATATGTTGAAGGTCAAAAAGAGTTGCCTAACACAGGTACAGAAGCTAACGCTAGTCTAGCATCACTCGGACTTCTTGGAGCACTAGGAGGGATTGGACTTCTTACTCGTAAGAAAAAAGAAGATTAAATCTAATTAGATTTTCTAATAAGAATAAGGAGTTGGATGGAATATCCGCTCCTTTTTCTTATAGTTTGAAACTATAAGATAGCCTAAAAAAGAAGTGTTAGAGGGGATTAGCAGTTTTTGGTATAATGGAAGATATTTGAAAGAAAAGAGAAGTGATATGACACAGATTATTGATGGGAAGTCTCTAGCAGCTAAGTTACAAGGACAGCTGGCTGAAAAGACAACAAGATTAAAGGAAGAAACGGGGCTAGTACCTGGTTTGGTAGTGATTTTGGTTGGGGACAACCCTGCCAGCCAAGTCTATGTTCGCAACAAGGAGAGGTCAGCCCTTGCGGCTGGTTTCCATAGTGAAGTTGTGCGAGTTCCAGAAACCATTACCCAATCGGAATTGTTAGACTTGATTGCCAAATACAATCAAGATTTAGCTTGGCATGGGATTTTGGTCCAGTTACCTTTACCCAAACATATCGATGAAGAAGCGATTTTGTTGGCCATTGATCCTGAAAAGGACGTAGATGGTTTCCATCCCCTGAACATGGGGCGTCTTTGGTCTGGTCACCCAGTCATGATTCCTTCAACACCTGCAGGAATTATGGAAATGTTTCATGAATATGGAATTGATTTGGAAGGTAAACATGCGGTCGTCATCGGTCGTTCCAATATCGTTGGAAAACCTATGGCCCAGCTTCTTTTGGCAAAGAATGCGACAGTGACTTTGACCCACTCACGGACTCATCATCTTGCTAAGGTGGCTGCTAAAGCAGATATTCTCGTAGTAGCAATCGGCCGCGCCAAGTTTGTGACTGCTGACTTTGTCAAACCAGGTGCGGTAGTCATTGACGTTGGGATGAACCGCGATGAAAACGGAAAGCTCTGTGGGGATGTGGATTATGAGGCAGTTGCCCCACTTGCTAGCCATATTACGCCAGTTCCTGGAGGTGTCGGTCCTATGACCATTACCATGCTAATGGAGCAAACTTATCAGGCAGCACTTAGAACATTGGATATAAAATAGGAAAAAAGAAGGTAGAATAATATTTTACCTTCTTTTTATGTAGTGTATGTAACTGAATGCAGTCTATAATGATATGAGTCCATAAACTATAAATTTAAAGTCTAAAACTGTTATTAATGCAATTAAATATGTATTGGAAAGTGCCTAGAACCCAAAGCTACTTTCATTGCACCTATTTCTTTTGAATGAACTTTTTATATACCATTTTATTAGGTTAAATTAATGGAAAATGATTGCAATTTCAGGCGTGTTTTGATATATTCAATATATAAAATATATTATCGAACTTGGTACTTGTTTGTGTATTCAGAAGGAGGTTGTTTTTTAAAATAAAGAAAACGCTTACTTTGTATCAAGAAAAAGAAATGAGGATTTTAATGAACAAAAGACTTTTTGATAAACGTTGTCATTATAGCATTCGTAAATTTGCAATAGGTGCGGCATCTGTAATGATTGGGGCCAGTATATTTGGTATTTCAGCTGTACAAGCTGAGGAGGTGGCTTCATCCAATACTCAAACAGAAGAAACAATTGTTCATCAAGCTCAGCCTTTAGATAAGCTTCCAGATGATGTGGCAGCTGCAATCGCAAAGGCTGATGAGCATGGTGGGCGTGAATTTGTAAAACCAAAAGCTGAGTCGACAGAAGACAAAGTGATTAAGGATACAGAACCTACTAGACCTGCTAATGAGGGTAGTCATGAATTGACTAGCCCTAAAGTGGAAACTCCAAATAAAGTAGAAGAAGGAAACAAAGCTGAGGACAAACAGAAATCTGAAGAGGCAAATCCAAAGCCTGTTGAATCTGCAGTAACAGCTGGAACAGAAGTAAAAGAGGATTCTAAAAAAACTTCTGAAAAGGACCAAGTGAAAGCAGACACAGAGATCAAACCTTCTTCTGAAAAATTACAAGCATTGTCTGGAGAGTCAAACAAAGCTGAAGTTGAAAAGGAAAAACAGCTATTATCGGAGCGAAAACAAGATTTTAATAAAGATTGGTATTTTAAACTAAATGCCCAAGGCGATTTTTCAAAAAAAGATGTGGATGTTCATGATTGGTCCAAATTGAATCTTCCACATGATTGGAGTATTTATTTTGACTTTGATCACAAGTCTCCCGCGCGTAATGAAGGTGGCCAGTTAAATGGTGGAACAGCGTGGTATCGTAAGACTTTCACATTAAATGAAGCAGACAAGAATAAGGATGTTCGTATCAATTTTGATGGGGTTTACATGGATTCAAAGGTCTATGTAAATGGTAAATTTGTAGGACATTATCCAAGTGGCTATAATCATTTTTCATATGATATCACAGAATTTTTAAACAAGGATGGTAGTGAAAATTCAATTACTGTTCAAGTGACCAATAAGCAACCAAGTAGTCGTTGGTATTCAGGAAGTGGGATTTATCGTGATGTAACTCTTAGTTATCGTGATAAAGTCCATGTTGCCGAAAATGGTAATCATATCACTACTCCAAAACTTGCTGAGCAAAAAGAAGGGAATGTTGAAACACAGGTTCAAAGTAAGATTAAAAATACGGATAAGAAGGCTGCTAAAGTCTTTGTGGAACAACAAATTTTCACTAAGGAAGGCAAGGTTGTCTCAGAATTAGTTCGCTCTGAAACGAAGAATTTAGCAGAAAATGAAACTGCAGATTTCAGACAAACAATCCTAGTTAATAAACCAACTCTTTGGACGACAAAAAGTTATCATCCTCAACTGTATGTTTTGAAAACAAAGGTTTATAAAGAAGGTCAACTAGTTGATGTAACAGAAGATACATTTGGTTACCGCTATTTTAATTGGACTGCTAAGGATGGTTTCTCTCTGAATGGTGAACGCATGAAATTCCACGGAGTAAGTATTCACCATGACAATGGAGCCTTGGGTGCAGAAGAGAATTATAAGGCTACCTATCGTAAATTAAAACTCCTGAAAGATATGGGGGTTAACTCTATTCGAACAACCCACAATCCAGCTAGCCCTCAGTTGCTTGATGCTGCAGCTAGTTTAGGTCTTTTGGTGCAAGAGGAAGCTTTTGATACTTGGTATGGTGGCAAGAAGACTTACGACTATGGACGGTTCTTTGATCAAGATGCAACTCATCCTGAAGCTAAGAAGGGTGAGAAGTGGTCTGATTTTGATCTTAGAACAATGGTAGAACGGGATAAGAACAATCCGTCTATCGTAATGTGGTCTCTTGGAAATGAGGTAGAAGAGGCAAATGGTAGTCCTCGTTCTATCGAAACTGCTAAGCGTCTGAAGGCTATTATCAAGGCGATTGATACTGAGCGTTATGTCACCATGGGTGAAAATAAATTTAGTCGTGCAGCGACAGGTGATTTCTTGAAACTCGCAGAAATTATGGATGCTGTCGGTATGAACTATGGTGAACGTTTTTATGATGCGGTTCGTAGAGCGCATCCAGACTGGCTCATTTATGGTTCTGAAACCTCTTCAGCTACTAGAACGCGTGATTCTTATTACAATCCTGCTCAAATCCTTGGACACGATAACCGTCCAAATCGTCATTATGAACAATCTGACTATGGTAATGACCGTGTTGGATGGGGAAGAACAGCTACTGAGTCATGGACTTTTGACCGTGATCGTGCTGGCTATGCTGGCCAATTTATCTGGACAGGTATTGATTATATTGGAGAACCAACTCCATGGCATAACCAAGATAATACACCTGTGAAGAGCTCTTACTTTGGTATCATCGATACGGCTGGTTTACCGAAGAATGATTTTTACCTTTACCGTAGTGAATGGTATAGTGCTAAAGAAAAGCCAACTGTTCGCATTTTACCACATTGGAACTGGACTGAAGAGACACTTAAGGATCGCAAGATGCTGGTCGATGGAAAGGTTCCGGTTCGTACCTTCTCAAATGCTGCAAGTGTCGAATTATTCTTAAATGGAGAGTCGCTTGGTAAAAAGGAATTTACTAAGAAAAGGACAGAAGATGGACGTCCATATCATGAGGGAGCTAAACCAAGTGAATTGTATCTTGAGTGGCTTGTAAAATACCAACCAGGTACACTGACTGCGATTGCTCGAGATGAAAATGGCAACGAAATTGCGCGTGATAGTGTGACAACTGCAGGGGAACCAGCAAGAGTTCGTCTGACTAAAGAAGAGCATGTTATCACTGCAGATGGGAAAGACCTATCCTACATCCATTACGAAATTGTTGATGGCGATGGGAATGTGGTTCCGACAGCGAATAATCTTGTTCATTTCAATCTTCATGGTCAGGGACAGATTGTTGGTGTGGATAATGGAGAACAAGCTAGTCGTGAGCGCTACAAAGCTCAAGCAGAAGGAACATGGCAAAGACGTGCTTTCAATGGTAAAGGAGTTGTCATTGTAAAATCGACTGAAAAAGAAGGTAAATTTACGCTTTATGCAGATTCTGCTGGTTTAACTTCTGACAGTGCAACGGTCACAACTGTTTCTGGTAAGAAAGAAAATCGTCACTTTGTATCCTATGCTCCTGTAAAGGCGACAACTGACGTGACTACAAATCCTGAATTGCCTCAAACAGTAACAGCTATTTATAGCGACGGTAGTGTTGAGGAAAAGACTGTAACATGGGACGTGCCAGCTGACTTGCTTACAAGCGCAGGTGAGAAGAAAGTATCTGGGCGTGTAGAAGGTTTGGAAACCAAAGTTGAGGCACTTGTAAAAGTGATTGCTT
The DNA here is from genome assembly GCF_027497975.1 of Streptococcus sp. SM5. NCBI lineage: Bacteria > Bacillati > Bacillota > Bacilli > Lactobacillales > Streptococcaceae > Streptococcus > Streptococcus sp. SM5. Next base: position 23,462 of record NZ_JAJNSC010000032.1, read on the forward strand.
TAGATAGATGGTTACCAAAAGTTGCTACGGTACCAGTTGGTACAACTGCAGCTGATTTGGATAAAACAGTCACAGCTGTTCTGACAGATGGTAGTTTGATTGATACAGATGTTGTTTCTTGGACCTTGAAAGATCCTGCTGCTTTGACCAAGGAAGGGGGACGTACGGAGGCTACTGGTAAATTAGTAGATGATGGTCATGAAGTTACGGCAACCTTTATCGCAAGCAATAAGGAAACAACAAGTAGCATTACAGGACTTACTGTTGGGGATAAAACTCTTGATAACTTTGATCCTGGCAAGACTTATTATCGTGTATCTATTCCTTACACTGGAACAATTCCAAGTGTTGGAGCTCAGACTACTGGTTATCAAGTAACTGTTCAGCAAGCTTCTGATGATAATAATTATCAGGCTTCTGTCTTCTTGAGTGACCAAAAGGGTGACTTGGTTCAAACTTACTTAATTCAGTTTGTGAAGGAAGCTCCTGCATTGAAACGTTTGGAAGTAGTTGTGGAAGAAAAAGAGACTGCTACTGAAGATCAGGTTTTAACTTATCGTGTCATTGGTAGTTATGAGGATGGTTCTCAAACAGAATTTTCAGCTTCAGATATTCACCTAGAAGCTAAATCATCTGATGGTGGGCATCTTGAGGTAAATGGTCAGAATCTATTGCTCTATACTAAGGGAAGAGTGACTTTGACACCTCGAATCGATAATCAAACAGAGAAAACAGAATCTGTAACCACTGAAGTGGTGATTAAAGAAAATAAAGTCAGCAAGAAGATTGTGAAACTTCATCCTGTATCTATTTCTACAGACATTAATCAGCAACCGAATCTACCTAAAGAAGTTGGGGCAGAATTTGATAAGGGCTTGCCACGCAAAGTATCTGTAACTTGGGACAAGGTAGATGAAAAAGAATTGGGTCGCTATCATAGCTTTACCCTTAAAGGACATGTAGAAGGCACAGACATTGAAGCTCAAGCAACGGTGACAGTTGAAGGCTTACAAGTTGCAGAGAAAGTCAGCCTCACAGTACCTAAGGGTGAGACAGTTCAATTGCCAGCTAATGTTCGTGCTTACCATTCTAACGGAACAACTATCTACAAAGATGTGGTTTGGGAACAGGTTCCAGCCAACTTTAGTCAAACTGAAGGGGTCTATGAAATCAATGGTCGTTTAGTAGGTAGCAATCTTACAACTAAAGCTCATGTTCGAGTGTCTAGTCAAGTTGTTGCTGGAAATAATATCTCGAAACAATGGACAGGGTCACAATTGCCAGCTGCCATTGTATCCAATACAGGAGGAGATGATTCAGCTAATACCTTGAACGACCTAACTGTGTCAAGAACGCCAACAGATGCTAAAAATAGATGGACTACTTGGAGAACAAATACTGATAATGACTGGGCTTCTATCTTATTTGGTAATTCAGGAGACTTGACGAAACGTTTTGTTAACAATTTATCAGTTGATTTCTATACTGATGGAGCAATTGGTCTTCCAAAAGAATATGTAGTTGAATATTATGTAGGTAAAGAAATTCCAGATTTACCAAGTGATGTCAGTCATGCTCAGCGTGATACTAATCATCCATTTAATAATCCAGACAATTGGAAAGCAGTTGAAAACTTACATGCTCCAAGTCAGCTATCTGCAACTCAAACCAATCACTTTACCTTTGACAAGGTCGAAACCTACGCTGTGCGTATTCGTATGAAGAAGGCTGATGGAACATCAGGTGTTGGTCTGACAGAGCTAACTGTCCTTGGAAACAAGGTCTTAAGTGAAACAAGTTCAGATATTTCTATCAAAGTAGATGGCAAGGATCTTGAACACTTTAATCCATCGAAAACAGATTATTATATTCCTCAATCTAGCAAGGAAATTACTGCAACAGCTAGCAACAATGGTTTGGTTACTCTTGTTCCAGCAACAAGTCCAAAAGGTGCGACACGTCTTATTTTGAAGGCTGAAGATGGTACTATTTTAAAAGAATATCGAATCTACCGTAATGATGAAAAAGATACAAGTCTACCTTTAGCAGCTGAAAATGGTGCAACTACTTTGAAGCTCGGAGATACCCTTCAACTTCCATCAGAGGTCACTGTTTATTATCCAACTTCAACTACTTGGACTACAGATAAACTGGCAGTGAAATGGGATGCTATTCCTGAACATGCGACAGAGCATGAGGTAAGATTCCAAGTAACTGGTCATGTCATCGGTACAAATCTAACAACTACCATGAAAGTGACAGTTGTAGCTAAAGGAAATCAAGTCATCTCAGAAAATCCAAGCAACAATGACAAAGATTCTAAAGCCTTTGCTTCGACAACGAATGATACACAAGCAGCTTCACATGATCGAATTTTCTATATCAATGATGGAAAATACAATGAAGATGGACGTTGGACAAACTGGTCTCGTACTCCGAAAAATCAAGAAACTTCTGTTGGATTACTCTTTAAGAAGGATGGAAAAATTACTTCTCAATCTATCGGAAAAGTAGCCCTTAAGTTCTTTAAAGATAGTGGCACAGATGCTCCTGAGAAAATGGTTCTAGAAAGATATATTGGTCCAGGATTTACAGAACCAAGTACGATTTCTCGTTATGAAGAAAATGCCGATCATCCATTCAATAAGGCAGAAAATTGGGCACCAATTCCTTACAAAGTTTCTGGAGAATTAGTAGCTGGTAAACCAATCGAGTTTAACTTTGAACCGGTTCAAGCGACAGCTATTCGTGCTCGAATGACTCGTAAGTCTACTACTAACGGTCTAGCAGTAGTCGAATTTACAGCTTACTCTGCAGGCAAGGGAGCAGAAGTCGAAACACCATCAGCGACTATTTCAATCGATGGAGAATCATTGGAAAACTTTGATCCAAATGTGACAGAGTACACCCTAACAACAATGGGTTCAAAACCAAAAGTTACTGTAACAACTAGTGGACATGGAGTAGTTACAGTCGTGGATCCTGGAAATACAAATCTTCCAACACTCGTTCGTCTTGTTTCCAAAGATGGAAATCTGGTGAAAGAATATCGTTTACACTTTAAGTCTACCTTCCAAACAACACCGACAGAAGGCGTTAAGAACTTAGTTGCAGAAGTACCAAGTTTGGAAATTGAAAAGACTTCACTTCCGTTTAAAGAAATTATTCGTGAAACCCCTGAACTTGCTCAAGGTCAACGTCGTATAGTTTCTGAAGGACAAGCTGGAGAAAAAGTTGACTATATTCAAGTATCAGGAACTAATAGAACCCTTGTTCATTCTGAACAAAGAAAAGCTCAAGATCGTATTATTGAGGTAGGAGTAAAACCATCTATTTCCAATAGTAAGGGTGAGGAACCTTCGCCAGTAAACGAAGTTCCAGAATTCAAAGGCGGTGCTAACTTTGTAGAAGCAGCAGTGAACGATGTTCCAGAATTCAAAGGTGGTGCTAACTTTGTAGAAGCAGCAGTAAATGAAGTTCCAGAATACACAGGAATTCTAGCCACAGTAGGAGATCAAGCAGTACCAAGTGTTGAGAAACCTGAATTTAAGGGTGGCGTTAATGCTGTAATGGCTCTAGAACATAAACTTCCAGAGTACCGTGGTATTCTAGCTACAGTAGGGAATCAACCAGCACCGACAGTAGAAAAACCAGAATTTAAGCTAAGTTCGTTAGAAAAATCTCAGACTCCAGAAGCACCAGTTCAAGTTGCCAAGGAAGACAAGAGATTGCCAGAAACTGGTGAAAAGCAGTCAGAAACAGCTATTTTCTTGGCAGGTGTTACCTTGGCCTTATCAGCAGCTTTATTAACTGCAAAACGCAAAGAGGATTAGTCTATGCGCCTAATACCATTCTATTTGTATAGATTGGTAGAAGATAAAAAATGAATCGATAAATGAGTCGAATAGATGGAGAGGACCAATTAGGCCTCTCCGTCTTTACTAGTGAAAATGGAATCGTTTACTTTCGTGTTTGGACGAAAGGAGATAATATAAAGATGGGTAAAAATTTTTTCAATAAACGTTGTCATTACAGTATTCGTAAATTCGCTATTGGAGTAGCTTCTGTTATGATTGGTGCCAGTATCTTTGGTGTTAATCTAGTAGAGGCAGCAGAAACAGGTAGTGTAGGAGATAAAGAGGGAACTATAACTCAAGCTCAGCCACTGGAAAAGTTACCTGATGAACTTGCGGCAGTTTTGAAGAAAGCAGAAGAAAATACTGGGAAGGAAGGCAGCTCGACAGTTGGAAATGGAGAAACTGCAGGAGCGATTGGCTCTACCGATTCGATAAATAATCCTAAACCAGTTGACGCATCTGGAACTCCAGAGAATGAAACAAAACCGTCTGAAGCCATGAGTGGAGGACAAAATGATAAAGAAATCGCTAAACCAAGTCAACCAACTACACCTGAAAAACCAAAAGTAGAGCAAACAGGTGATGGAACAGTTGAATTGGCGGATCGATTCACTGCAAGTAAAGCAGCTAGCGAAGATAGTATTGTGGCTGCCAGCAAGAGCGATGACTATCTTAAGAAAGAGTACAAGGTTTTCCCAACTCCACAAAAAGTGACCTATGGCGAAGGTGTCACAGCCCTTCGTAAACAAGTGAATCTGGTCATGGGAGAACAACTCGATCTCTATACTCGTAATCGCTTGAAGAGTATCTTACAGGACAATCAAGTATCTTATACAACTGGTAAGGAGGCAATCGCTGGCGCAACCAACATCTTTCTTAGAGTGCATGGACGAGGAACACAAGCAGAACAAAACTTATCTAACGTTTCAGCAGGTCTCTTTGACAAAATTGATGCTTATGCTCTGACCATCAAGGACAACTCAATTTCCATCGTCGGAAAAGACACAGATGCAGTCTTCTATGGTTTGACAACTTTGAAACACATGCTCAAGGAAAGTCAAGTTCCAGTTCTTCGCAATGTGACAGTGGAAGATTACGCTGAAATCAAGAACCGTGGTTTCATCGAAGGTTACTATGGAAATCCATGGTCTAATGAAAATCGTAAAGAATTGATGCGTTATGGAAGTGAATTGAAGTTAACTCAATACTATTTCGCACCAAAAGATGATCCATACCACAATAAGAAATGGCGTGAACTTTACCCAGAAGAAAAACTGGCTGAAATCCGAGAACTTGCACGTGTCGGTAATCAAACGAAAACACGTTATGTTTGGACCATCCATCCATTTATGAACAATCGTATCCGCTTTGGCAATGAAGCGCATTACCAGGCTGACCTTGCAACCATAAAGGCTAAGTTTACTCAGTTGTTGGACGTGGGAGTGCGTGAATTTGGTGTGCTTGCAGATGATGCACCAAGCCCAGTTGGTGGTTACCATAGTTATGTTCGCTTGATGAAGGATATCACAAATTGGTTGACTGAAAAACAAACAACATACAGTGGTCTCCGTAAAGATATGATTTTTGTTCCTGCCTGGTATATGGGGCAAGGAACTGAAGCTGAACTTCGGACCTTGAATGAACATCTTCCTGAAAATGTCCATTTAACTCTTACTGGTGGAAAGGTCTGGGGGGCTGTTGACCAAGCATTCTTAACGAACTTAAAGAAAAATTTAACAGAAGGCGGTAAGATTTACCGTCCAATTCAGTTCTGGATTAACTGGCCATGTAATGACAATACAAAACCCCACCTAATTCTTGGAGGTGGTGAAAAATTCTTACATCCAAATGTTGATTTATCGCTTGCACAAGGAATTATGCTAAATCCAATGCAACAATCTGAAGCATCTAAAGTGGCACTTTTTGATATGGCTCAGTATGGATGGAAGCAATGGAGAAGTGCAGAAGAAGCTGAACAAATCAACGATATGGCCTTTAACTATGTAGTCAACGATCATTTTGAAGAAAGCAGTGTTTCAAAGGCTTTTCGAGAACTCGGAAAACACATGCGCAATCAAAATAGACCTCCCCATGTCACTAAATTAGAAGAGTCTGTAAAATTGGCTCCAAAATTGACAGAATTCTATAACAAACTCAAATCTGGTCAAAATCTGGATTCTGAAAGAAAAGAGTTGAGGGACATTTTTGCTGGTTTGAAAGCCAATGCTCTTCTACTTAAAGAAAAAGGCGATCAGAAATTAATCGAACAAATTCACTATTGGTTAGATAATACAGTAGATCAAATGAACGCGCTTGAAGCTTTCCTAACAGCTACAGAAGGTCTTACTGAAAAGAATGATGCCAAGGTATGGGAGTACTATCAGGCAGGAGTCAAACATTATGATCAGTCAGTTAAACATGCCTTCTTTTACGTTGACCATTATGAATACGCAGAATTTGGTGTCCAACATATTCGACCATTTATCAATAATCTCAAAGAATACTTAGCCTTACATATTCAAGCAATGTTGAATCCAGATAAATTTGTGACAACATTTATTACGAATCGTGCTGGAATAGAAGGCGGATTGAAAGAAGTCACAGATGGTGACTTTGATACACATGTGATTGCCAAAACAACCATTGTAATTGAGAGAGGTGATTATGTAGGATTACGCTTTAATAAGGCGATTAAAATACACAAATTAGGTTTCGCTACGGGTACTAATACGGCCGATAACTATACCTTTAGTAATGCAGTTGTGGAATATCAAAATGAAAAAGGAGAATGGGTAGCCATAACGAGCCCTGCATATACTGGTCGAGAACGCATTCTGGAATTTAATGACCTCGATATCACAGCTCAAGCTGTTCGTATGATAGCAACAGCTAAGAAGGATAATGCTTGGCTCGCCATGCGTGAAATAGCTGTAAATAGACCCCTAGAATTGGGTAGTAAGAAAGTTAGTGGCACTATTAGTTTAAGTCCAAACCTTGTTTACAAATATGGAACAAGTGTTGTTCAGATGCAAGATGGTCGAGAAAACACAGAATCCATGATGGCACATGTTGATCAGACCAATGTCACACCAGCGCAAGCCTGGGTACAAATGGACTTAGGTGGACTTCATAAAGTAAAACGAGTTCATCTGATGCAAGGAGAACGAGACAAACTAGCATCTGGTGTCATCGAATATTCTGCAGATGGTACAGATTGGACAACGCTTCAAAATTTATCAGGGCAACGAACTTCTGATATCGTGCAAGAATTTACAACTCGTTTTGTTCGCATTCGCAATACACAAACCTTAAATAAGTGGTGGAGAATTGCGGAATTTAGAGTGGATGTAGATAGTCCAAATCTTGACTTAACAGACACCAACGTGGATGCCTTGAAGGAAGCACCAGTAGTGGATAGCTTGGGCAGTTACGAGCTTCAAATTCCAGCTGGAACTAAACTTCCTGCAAATAGCTATCTAGGCATGAAACTTGACCGTATCCATCAAGTCAAAAGCATCCAGCTCCAAGGCCAGGCCAACCCAGCCCTAAGTCTTGAATACTCTGTAAATGCGCAAGAATGGACACCAGCTAGCCAGTTGACAGACAGAACTGTCGCAACCCACTTGGTACGTTATGTTCGTCTGGTTAATAAAACAGATCAGGAACAAGCTGTGACAGCCACTTCTCTCCTTGTGACAACCAAAGAAGTGCAACCAACCAAACTAGAATCTACAACTATGGGCATTCATCCAACATACGGAAGTAATGATGTTCGTAAGATTAATAACCTCGATCAATTGTTTGATGGTGTGTACAACAACTTCGTTGAGTTTTCAGACTATGCCCATAAAGATGGCCATGTAACCTTGAAACTTGGTAGCGAACGCACTATCAAGAAGATCAGAGCCTACATCCAAGACGGAACTCAAAACTATCTTCGTGATGGTAAAATCCAAGTCAGCCAAGACGGTAAAACTTGGACGGATGTTGTGACAGTGGGAGATGGTGTAGCCAATAGTACACACGATGATTCATTGACAGATGGTTGGACACATGATTCTAAGATGCCAGGAAATCGTTACATCGAGGGTGAATTGACGACACCAGTCAAAGCAAACTATCTTCGTGTCCTCTATACAGCTGACTATGATGCTCGTTTTGTAGGATTTACAGAATTGGTGATCAATGATGGCGAATTTGTCAAACCAATCAATGATCCAACTGTAGAAGGAAACGGTGGCGAAAGCCGAGGCAACTTCTATACTAATCTTGTAGATGGAAAAGTCTTGACTAGTTACAAGGCGGAAAATGATAAGGGTGAAATGGTTTACCACTTGTCAGAACCAACCAATGCCAACCATCTACGCCTTGTTTCAAGCCTTCCTGAAGGAGTGAAAGCACGAGTTCAAGCGAGAATACTCAAGGATGGTCAAGAAAGTTGGACAGATCTTGGTGCCATTACATCTAGTCTCCAAACCTTTGCTATCCGAAATGGTGGTTCTCTTCTAGATGTTAAACTGGTCTGGGAAGGTGGCAAGGCTGAGTTTTATGAATCGGCGAGCTTCTATCAAGAATTGACAGAAGAACCGGTTCAATCAAGCAAGGGTGAAGAACCAGCACCAGTGCTTGAGGTACCTGAATTTACAGGTGGTGTAAATGCAGTTGAAGCCTTGGTACATGAG
>NZ_JAJNSC010000033.1:0-28832 GCF_027497975.1 Streptococcus sp. SM5
ATCAACAAGTGCGTCAGCTTCAGCAAGCACATCGGCCTCTGAGTCAGCATCAACAAGTGCATCAGCCTCAGCAAGCACATCAGCTTCTGAGTCAGCCTCAACAAGTGCGTCAGCTTCAGCAAGCACATCGGCCTCTGAATCAGCAAGTACATCAGCTTCAGAATCAGCGTCAACAAGTGCATCAGCCTCAGCAAGCACAAGTGCCTCTGAGTCAGCCTCAACAAGTGCGTCAGCTTCAGCAAGCACATCGGCCTCTGAGTCAGCATCAACAAGTGCATCAGCTTCAGCAAGCACATCAGCTTCTGAGTCAGCCTCAACAAGTGCATCAGCCTCAGCAAGCACATCGGCCTCTGAATCAGCGTCAACAAGTGCATCAGCTTCTGAATCAGCAGGTAAGACTAGACAGCAATTGCCGAATACAGGTACAGAAGCTTCCAAATCATCCGTGCTTTTAGGAGCTTTGGCAGCAGTTACAGGTATTGGATTGGTTGCGAAACGTCGTAAACGTGATGAAGAAGAGTAAGATGACCTATAAATTTAGGCAAAACTAACTCGTGCACGTAAATCATAGAAACCCCTTGAAAAAGTAGAATTTTCAAGGGGTTTTTACTATTATATAGCTGAAATTTTGACTAAAAAATTGTATAATAAATATAAGGAGAAAATCGCTAGTGGATGATAAAATAACGGTCATTGTACCGGTTTACAATGTGGAAAGCTATCTAAGAAAATGCCTAGATAGTATTATTGCTCAAACATATAAAAATATTGAGATTATTGTCGTTAATGATGGTTCTACTGATGCTTCAGCTGAGATTTGTAAAGAATTTGTAGAAATAGATCACCGAATTATCTATATAGAACAAGAAAATGCTGGCCTGTCTGCCGCACGAAACACCGGTCTGGAAAATATGTCCGGAGATTATGTGACCTTTGTGGATTCAGATGATTGGATTGAGTTAGATTATGTAGAAACCCTATACAAAAAAATAACACAGTATCAGGCTGATATTGCAGTAGGTAATTATTATTCTTTCAACGAAAGTGAAGGAATGTTCTATTTTCATATATTAGGAGACTCTTATTATGAGAAAGTATATGACAATATTTCTATCTTTGAGAACTTATATGAATCCCAAGAAATGAAGAATTTTGCTTTGATATCTGCTTGGGGTAAACTCTATAAGGCAAGATTGTTCGAGCAGTTACGCTTCGATGTAGGTAAATTAGGAGAAGACGGTTACCTCAATCAAAAGATTTATTTGTTGGCTGAAAAGATTGTTTATATCCATAAAGGGATCTATTCTTATCGCATCAGAAATAATAGTTTGTCCAGGACTTGGACAGAAAAGTGGATGCATGCCTTGGTTGATGCCATGTCTGAACGTATCACTTTATTAGCCAGTCTAGGATATCCTTTAGAAAAACATTTAGCTATTTATCGTCAGATGTTAGAAGGAAGTCTTTCTAATGGTAAGGGAAGTGATTTAGAAGAAACTACCACCTATAAAGAGTTTGAGGCAAAAAAACATCTACTAGTTCAACTTGAAAAAACTAAGAAAACACAAAAGAAAGCCATTGTCCTAGCGGCGAATTACGCCTATGTAGACCAAGTATTGACTACGATTAAATCTATTTGTTACCACAATCGTTCGCTTCGTTTTTATCTGATTAATAGTGATTTTCCTAATGAATGGATCAAGCAATTAAATCAGCGCTTAGAGAAGTTTGACTCAGAAATTATTAATTGCCGGGTAACGTCTGAGCAAATTTCGCGTTATAAAACGGATATTAGTTACACAGTTTTTTTACGCTATTTCGTAGCTGATTTTGTAAAAGAAGAAAAGGCACTTTATTTGGACTGTGATCTGGTTGTAACGAAAAATCTGGATGATTTGTTTGCTACAGACTTACAAGATTATCCTTTAGCTGCTGTTAGAGATTTCGGAGGCAGAGCCTATTTCGGTCGAGAAATCTTTAATGCAGGTGTTCTCTTAATCAATAATGACTTGTGGAAACAAGAGAATATGACTCAAAAGTTGATTGATTTGACTAATGAATGGCATGATAAGGTAGATCAGGCAGATCAGAGTATCTTGAATATGCTTTTTGAACATAAATGGTTGGAATTGGACTTTGATTATAATCATATTGTCATTCATAAGCAGTTCACTGATTATCAATTACCTGCAGGTCAGGACTATCCTGCTATTATTCATTATCTTTCTCATAGGAAACCGTGGAAGGACTTGGCGGCTCAAACTTATCGTGATGTTTGGTGGTACTACCATGGCCTTGAATGGACAGAATTGGGACAAAATCATCATTTACATCCATTACAAAAATCTCACCTTTATCCGATAAAGGAACCGTTCACTTGTCTCATCTATACAGCCTCAGACCATATTGAACAAATTGAAACATTGGTTCAATCCTTACCAGATATTCAGTTTAAAATCGCTGCTAGAGTGATGGTTAGTGATCGATTGGCTCAGATGACGGTTTATCCAAACGTGACTATTTTTAATGGAATTCACTATTTGGTAGATGTTGATAATGAATTGATAGAAACAAGTCAAGTACTTTTAGATATTAATCATGGTGAAAAGACGGAAGAATTTTTAGAATATTTTACAGAAAATGGGAAACCAGTCTTCGCTTTTGAAAATACTAAAACGATAGACATGGGGCAGCTAACGTATCAGACAGATCAAGTCGGAGATATGATTGAAAAACTGAGAGAATGTGCAAGGGGATGGAGCTGAAGATGATTGGTGATGCTTTAATTTTAACTGTTAGTGACCAGATTGAACACTTGCTGTATCTCTTGGACCAGCTCCCACAAGTTTGTTTTCATATTGCAGCTCCCGTTGTATTTTCAGATAGAATGTTAGAATTACAATCAAAGGGAAATGTGCGCTTACATACAGTAACTGATGAAGCTAGTATTTCTTTTTTGATGAGAGTTTGTGATGTGTTACTGGATATCAACCATTATGAAGAAGTAGATCAGGTGGTGGCACGGTTTTCTCAGGCTGGCAAGAGAGTTCTTGCTTTTGATAATACTATGCATGGTCAACAAGGACAAGAATGCTATTCTTCCTCTACTCCTCAAGCAATGGTTGAGGCGATTTTAGATTGTTTGAATCAGCCTCATATCACCGTAAATGACTTGGACCGTATTTATCAGGAAGGCGCATGGAATTCCTTTGAGATAGGATCTTCTGCTAGTCTATGTGTCGCTCAGAAGGTTACTTGCCGTAATTTTGAGAGTTTTCAACTACCTGCTGGAAAGCTTATTCTTTATGAAGGAGTCTTTTTGAATAACTACTGTAGTATAAACTGTATTGACCGCATCGAAATCGGATCTGGAACCATGATTGGAGAAGGTGTCCGTTTTTATGACCATAATCATACTTATACAGCAGAGAGAATTGAAAAGTGGCAGTGGACTACGTCTCCGATTAGAGTTGGTAGAGATTGCTGGATAGGAAGTAATGTCACGATTTTAAAAGGAGTGACGATTGGGGATAATACCATTATCGGAGCAGGTTGCCTCATACGCAATGATATTCCAGCAAACAGTGTGGTTTATAATGATGGGCATCTTTTTGTAAAAAGAAGAGATTAAACGGGAAATAGAAATAAATCAAGGCTAGGTAAGTTAGTATATGGGGAATGAATTAATCAGTATTATAGTTCCAATCTACAATGTTGAGAATTATTTGCGACAATGTTTGGATAGTATTCAGAATCAAACTTATAAGAAGTTTGAATGCATTATGGTTAATGATGGTTCCACGGATAACTCACAACAAATTGCGGAAGAGTATCTAGAAGATAGTCGTTTCAAACTAATCAATCAATCTAATAAAGGTTTAAGTGGAGCTAGAAATACAGGGATTAGTCATATTAGAGAAGAGTCTACTTTTGTAGCTTTTGTAGATAGTGATGATTATATTTATTCTGATTTCTTAGAAACTTTAATAGAACACATTGAAGATGATGTTGATATTATAGAAGGAATGATTGAAAATTTCCATGATGAAATAAAAGTTGATAATGTTTCTCATAATTTTGAGAAAAAAATATTAATAACCAAGGATGACAAATTGGGAGAATTGGCATTAAATGAGCTGAGAGTTAGCGTTTTTCCAAAATTGTTTCGAAAAAGTTTATTAACAGAAGATTTTTTTCCAGAGGGGTGGATATTTGAAGATTTAGCAGTTATTCCCGAGTTGGTAAGTCATTCAGGAAAATGGATTAAATTACCAAAAGTTATCTATGGTTACAGGATTCGTCCAAATTCAATCACTACTAAAGAGTTTTCAGAAGAAAAATTAGATGTATTTAAGATATTCGAAAAATATGACTTGTTTTTTAAAGATGAGAGTGATAGAACGAAATTATTAGTTGAAAAACTAAAATATTTACATTTGAATTGTCATGACATCGAATTTGTACCAGAGAATAATCAGTATAAACAGTTATACAAACAAGAAAAACAAAAACTACTATCTAAAATAGCAGATTATGAAAGTAAAGCCTTAATTAGTATTATTGTACCTATTTACAATGTCGAGAAATATTTGAGACAATGTTTGGATAGTATTCAGAATCAGACCTATCAAAATTTCGAATGTTTGCTAATAAATGATGGATCTCCAGATAAATCAGCAGATATCTGTAAAGAATATGTTGATAAAGATGCTCGTTTCCATTATTTTGAGAAGGAAAACGGAGGTCTCGCATCAGCACGTAATTTGGGGATTAAGTATTCAAAAGGTAAATATATCACGTTTATTGATTCGGATGATTGGGTGGAATCGGACTATTTAGAAGTACTATATTCAAAAATAGTAGAGTATGATACAGATTTTGTGATAGGATCATATAAACAGTTTAGTATGCCTGATAATTGTTATTATATGCATGTTTGGGAACAGGATTATTATGAAAAAATCTGGACTAGTCAGGAATTGCTAACTCAGCTACCAAACCTTGAAAATTATGATAGTTCTTACACAGTTTCTTGGGGTAAACTATTTAAACGTTCTTTATTTGATGAGATATTATTTAATGAGCAACGGAAATTTGGTGAGGATTTTGAGTGTAGCTTTAAATTGTATTTGAGTATGACAAGTTGCTTATATATTCATAAGGCCCTCTATAATTACAGACTGCATTCTGAATCAATGTTGGGGCAAGTTGTGACGGAAAGACAGTTGATGGATGATATTGAAATTCGAATAGGACGACTACCCTATCTCATAGTGAGAGGAATTGATTCGTCTCCATATATTTCAAATTTGAAATCGTTCATTCAATTTAGAATAAATGAAAAGGAAAAAGTAGGTTTAGAAAATTCAAATGCGATACAGATGTATCAAGAAATACTTAGAAATTTATAGGAAATAATATCATTATTTTAAATGAAAATGATAGCTATTGATATGAAATAAAATCATAATCATTATTTAAACTTGCAATAATAGAAATTCTAAAAATCAGATTAAAGAAAAAGAGTTTTCTATTCTTAAAGTGAATTTTTAAAAGATAAGAAATATGAAATTACATTTAACGAATTTATACGGCATGGCAGGTGATAGTACGGTTATCTTAGCGCAAAATGCTGTTCAAAAGATTGCTAGCCAATTGGGATTTAGAGAAGTCGGTATCTATTTTTATAATATTGCTTCAGACAGTCCATCTGAAATGAATAAGCGTCTGGATGGCATTATGGCCAGTATCTCTATTGGAGATATATTAGTCTTTCAGTCTCCAACCTGGAATGGCTTTGAGTTTGATCGTCTCTTGTTTGATAAGCTAAAGGATATGCAAGTAAAGATTATTTGCTTTATTCATGATGTCGTTCCCCTCATGTTTGATAGTAATTATTATCTTATGAAAGACTATATGTATATGTATAATCTATCAGATGTTTTGATAGTGCCGTCTGAGAGAATGAAAGAACGGCTGATAGAAGAAGGCTTGACAACTAAGAAGATTCTCATTCAGGGGATGTGGGATCATCCTCATGATTTATCCTTATACACTCCGACTTTTAAAAAAGAACTCTTTTTTGCTGGAAGTTTAGAGCGTTTCCCAGACTTGCAAAATTGGTGCCAAGATACGCCTTTAAGAGTATTTTCAAATAAAGGGGAAGCTAGTTCTAGTGCTAGAAATCTCAGCATCGAAGGATGGAAAAAAGATGAGGAATTGTTGCTAGAATTATCAAAGGGTGGATTTGGCCTTGTCTGGGGAACCCATCAAAATGAGGGAGAAAGTAACCAATACTATACCTTGAATATATCTCATAAGGTGAGTACCTACCTGACAGCTGGTATACCAGTCATTGTACCTAGTAGCCTGTCAACCGCTAAATTTATAGTAGATCAAGGCTTGGGCTTTGTGGCGGATAGTCTTGAAGAAGTTCATGAGATAGTTGATGAAATGAATCTACAAGAATATCAAGAAATGACGAATCGGATAAAAACCTTTAGTTATTTGTTAAAAGAGGGTTATTTCACTAAAAAGCTACTGGTAGATGCAATCTATCACTTGGGAATTAATTAAGGAAATGAAATGAACAAAGCAATTGTATTAGCTGGGGATCGCAATTATACTACACAGTTAGAAACAACCATAAAATCTATCCTATACCACAATAGAGATGTTAAGATTTACATTTTAAATCAAGATATCATGCCAGATTGGTTCCGTAAGCCAAGAAAAATAGCTCGCATGTTAGGGAGTGAGATTATTGATGTGAAGTTGCCTGAACAGGCTGTGTTTCAGGATTGGATCAAGCAAGCTCATATTAGCAGTATTGCATATGCTAGATATTTTATCCCAGATTATATCCCAGAAACTAAGGTTTTATATTTAGACAGTGACTTGATTGTGAATACTTCTTTGGAGAAATTATTTTGTATTGATTTAGAGGAAAAATTATTCGCAGCAGTTAGAGATACAGATGGAATTACATTTAATACAGGTGTTCTATTAATTAATAATGAAAAAAGTCGCCAAGAGAAACTAAAAGAACGTCTAATTGAACAGTCTATTGTAACAATTAGGGAAGTTGAAGAAGGGAGTTTTGATAATTTTAACGGTGATCAAACGATTTTCAATCAGGTTTGTTCTAATCAATGGTTAGAGCTGGATAAAGAATTTAACCTTCAAGTTGGCCATGACACAACTGCATTTTATAATAAATGGGAAAATTATTTTAATGAGTTAGTAACCCCTAGTATCATACATTTTGTGTCTTATAGAAAACCTTGGAAAACCTTGATAGCCAATCGTTACCGTGATTTATGGTGGCAATTCCATGATTTGGAGTGGAGTCAGATTTTACAACATCATTTAGGAGAGTTTGAACTGACATTGCCCCTAGATAAGGAATTTTCTTGTTTAACTTTGACAAATTCCCAAGATTTAGAAGGAATAGAAGAGTTAGTTACAGCTCTACCAGATGTGGTATTTCATATCGCGGCTTGGACGGATATGGGTGATAAGCTAAAAAGATTGGCAGTATATGATAATGTGAGATTGCATCCACAGATTGTTCCACCGGTCTTAGATAAGCTGAAAAAGTCAACAAATCTTTATTTGGATATCAATCATGATAGTGCAGACGAGAACTTTTTAAAATCTTTGCAAGAACAAGAAAAAACGCTATTGGCTTTTCAATCGACTCAGCATGGAGATTTAGGACAAATCGTTTTTGAAAATGAGAAAGTTTCCTTTATGATGGATGCGATAAAAGATTTTAAGAAACAAGGGCATCTTACCTGTTTTCGACAACTTCCAAGTTTGACTTGTTTAACGTTTACGGCTTCTCAGGATATTGAACAACTGGATTACTTGGCTGAACACTTACCTAATGTTGTTTTTCAGGTTGCTGCCTGGACAGCTATGGGGCCAAAACTATATGATTTATCTAATCGTTATCCCAATATTCAACTTTATCCAGCAATTTCAATAGATAAGCTAGAAGAGTTGAAGGAAAAGATGGATGTTTATTTAGATATCAACCTACTGACTTCAACAGCTGATATGGTTGCAGAAATGACTCATCTATCTAAACCTATACTAGCCTTTTATAAATCTCAAAATGGTAATAATGGCCAAAGGTTGTATTCAAGTGAACATCCTGAACGAATGTTGGCTGATTTGCAGAAATTGATAAATAAGTCTATGCTAGAAAAACCGCTTGATACAATCCAGGTGAAAGGGATAGATGAAACTTTGGATTATATTATTGAACATAATTCTTCTTTAGTTCGTTTTGGAGATGGGGAAATCAATATGCTTGCAGGGCATTCGATTCCCTACCAGGATTATGATGAAGAGTTGGTTTCAATCATGAGTGATATTATCGGTCAGGAAAGTCGAGAAGAATTAGTAGTGTGCCTTCCTGATGCCTTTACAGATCGTTTTAGGTTTACATCGTGGGCGATTCCATTTTGGAAAGATCACATGGATCATTATATGGATTTTTACAGAGAGTTATGTAGTGATTCATGGTATGGCTCAACCTTTGTATCTCGACCTTATATCGATTTTGAAGACAAGAGTCAAGCTAAATCCCAATTTGAAAAATTGAAAAGTATCTGGAAAAACCGTGACTTACTGATAGTTGAAGGAGCGACCTCTCGATCAGGTGTAGGGAATGATTTGTTCGATGAGGCAAATTCTATCAAGCGAATTATCTGTCCTTCTCATAGTGCCTTTTCTAGAGTTCATGAAATTGAACATGAAATTGAAAAGTATGCTGCTGGTCGCTTGATTTTATGTATGCTTGGCCCTACAGCAAAAGTTTTAGCCTATCATTTAAGTCAAAATGGATACCAAGTATTAGATATTGGTCATATCGATTCAGAATATGAATGGATGAAGATGGGGGCTAAAACAAAGGTTAAATTTTCACATAAACATACAGCAGAGTATAATTTTGATCAAGATATTGAATTCATTGAGGACGAAATCTATAATAGTCAGATTGTCGCAAAGATATTAGATTAACTAAAAAGTATGATAAATGAGTTCACAATTTTTAGTGAACATTTTTAGACAAATAAAGAAATTAATGAGGGTAACTCTCTAAAAGAATCTATTATGAACAGGAATTTAACGGAAATTTTTCAAGATTTACATAGAGACTGCCCGATAACTATATTGCTAGATAAATAAAGATTTATTCTATAATTTTAAGATGGTAGGTGAAATGTATGGAATCTTTGATTAGTGTTATTATTCCAGTTTATAATACTGAAAGTTATATTGGAATTTGCTTGGAAAGTCTTGTTAAACAGACTTATACAAATTTTGAAGTGCTTATGATTGATGATGGTTCTACAGATAATTCAGGAAGAATTTGTCAGGAATATATAGAGAGTGACTCCCGTTTTCATTACTATAGGAAAGAAAATGGCGGAGTTTCCTCTGCTCGTAATTTGGGGATTGAATACTCCAGAGGTGATTATTTAACGTTTGTTGATTCAGATGACTGGGTTGAGGAAGATTATTTAGAAGTTCTATATTCTGCTCTAGTATCCGAATCTGCGTCAGTCTCAATTTCAACATATAAAAGATTTTCTATGGAAGATAATACTTGGTATTTTCATTCTTTTCAACGAGGTTACGATAAACGAGTCTTTCATCATCTAGAACTAATCAACGAATTAATTGATTTGGATTCTTTCGATCATTCATATCGTTTTGTAAGTGGAAAGTTAGTAAGAAAAGATGTTGTGGGGGATATTCGTTTTAATTCTCTAACTAGTTTAGGTGAAGATATGGAATTTTGGTTTAAAATCTATCTAATCTCACCTAAATCTGTCTATATCAATAGAGATAGTTATGTTTATAGAATAGGTGAAGGCTCGACGAGATATTTTAGTTTACTCAAGATCAGGTGTGATTTACAGCAACGTGAAAATTTTATAGCTCTTCTTGCTGCTCGAAATATAGATGTTGGTCGATACGTAGACAATTTTGTATCCCTGTTAAAATTTCGAAAAAAAGAACTTGAAGATAAAAATCTATCATCAACAGATACGATGAAATGGATTAAGGAAACATTATGTTTACTTGATAAGTAAGTGAATAAAGTGATTTTGATTTTATGTAAAGATGATAAAAAAATCTATTTGCTTTAATTTATGTAGGATAAAAATAGTGTTAGTTAGAATAAATGATAAGGATTTAAAATGGGAAATACCAAACGTGCAGTAGTATTTGCAGGTGATTACGCTTATATTCGACAAATCGAAACAGCTATGAAATCAATCTGTAGACACAATAGTCACTTAAAAATTTATGTACTAAACAAGGACATTCCTCAAGAATGGTTCAGTAGATTAAGAATGTATATTCAAGAGATGGGAGGAGACTTGATTGATTGCAAGCTTATTGGGCAACAGTTCCAAATGAATTGGTCAAATAAACTGCCTCATATCAATCATATGACCTTTGCCCGTTATTATATACCAGATTTTGTAACAGAAGATAAAGTTCTCTATCTAGATAGTGATTTGATTGTGACTGGTGATTTGACCGATTTGTTTGAATTAGATTTAGGTGAAAATTATCTGGCAGCAGCACGTTCTTGTTTTAGTGCTGGAATTGGTTTTAATGCCGGAGTATTATTAATAAATAATAAAAAATGGCAAGCTGAAAATGTTAGACAAAAGTTAATTGATTTAACAGAAAAAGAACATGAAAATGTGGCAGAAGGTGACCAGTCAATTTTGAACATTCTTTTTCATGACTCATATATTGAAATAAACGAAAAGTTTAATTACCAAATAGGATTTGATCGAGGTGCGGCAGAACAAGGGCATGCTTGGATCTTGGAAAAATCAATTAATCCGCTCCCTAAAATCTTACATTATATTTCTCAAGATAAGCCGTGGAATCAATTTTCTGTAGGTCGCTTGCGAGAAAATTGGTGGAATTATTCTTTTATGGAATGGAGTTATATTGTATCTACTTGGAAAGAGAAGGGTGACTTTTATTCCGCACAAATATATAAACCAAAATTAACTTGTATGAATTTGACAAATTCTTGGTGTGTAGAAAAAATGGATTATCTAGTTAAACAATTACCAGAAGTACATTTTTATATTTGTGCCCATACTTTTATGGCAGATGAATTAAAGAGATTAGCAACATTTAATAATGTTACCCTCTATCCTAATGATTTTCCTTTGTTAATAGAAAAACGTTTAAAAGAGGTTGATATTTACTTAGATTTGAATCATGATCAGAAATTAATGTATATTTATGATTTAGTAAAGAAATTTGAAAAGCCGATGCTAACTTTCGATAATACACGTTGCTTGACTATACCTGAAGAATCATATGCTGGTATTTGTCATCATGATAGACCTGATGAAATGGTTTCGGCTATAAAGTTGCTTGAGCCAGATTTTTAATAGTTGTTTGAGAGGCTAAAAGTTGAACAGTCTGAAATTTATTGAGTATGTATTACGAAGATTTCTTAACTTATATTTATCATAAAAATACTTTGATTATTTTTGTAAATATTAAAATTGCTTGAATTATTCAATAACTAATTTATAAAATTAAGATAGATTAAAATTTTGAATTTTTGATGATGTTGTGTTTGAGAAGTAGTAATATTTTCAAGTTATTGTTTTGATTTTTAGGGCTTTATATAATGATTGAATCATTTTAAATTTAGGAACCATGTTAATGTTATGGATAGAGTGAATAAGGGGTTAATAGTTTATGAAGAAAGCAATCGTACTTGGGGCAGATAATGGTTATATGGATAAGGTGGAAACTACCATCAAGTCTGTTTGTGCTCACAATCATAATATAAAATTTTACATATTTAACGATGATTTGCCCTCTGACTGGTTTCGAATTATGAATTTCAGATTGAAAGCGAATCATTCTGAAATTGTAAATGTAAAAATTTCTGACCATACTCTTAAAAATTACCGGTTAGCAATTAGTTATCTTTCCTACGCAGCCTTTTTTCGCTATTTCATAGGCGAATTTGTAGAAGAAGATCGAGCGATTTACCTTGATTCAGATATAATCGTAACATCTTGCTTGGATGAATTGTTTAACATCGATTTGGAAGATTATTGGTTAGCCGGAGTTGCTGATTACTTTGATGGAGATTATACGGGTGGATTTAACTCGGGAATGATGGTTATTCCTGTTAAAAAGTGGAAGGAAAGTGATATAGCCAATCAACTCTTACAATTAACAGAACAATACCATCAAACAGTATTTGGAGATCAGGGGATTTTAAATATCTTATTTAAGGAAAAGTGGAAAAAAGTGGGGCGCCTTTATAATTTTATGGTTGGTATGGATACGCTGGCTCAAGTTGTGAATGATGAGTCTTGGTATCAATCATCTTTACCAGATGGTGTTTTACCAAAAGTTATTCATTATACGGGCGATAAACCTTGGTATCACTTATCAAAGAATCGTTATAGATCTATATGGTGGTTTTATTATAGTGTGGAGTGGTCAGATATTCTTCTGAGAAAAAATCCTATAAAAGGTCAATTATTGAGCGATTTTAATACTCTTATTGACCCTCCTCTTTTTCATACTGCGATATTTACAGATTCATGTGAATTGGAGCAGATTGAAAGGTTATTAATAGAGTTTCCTCAGGTACATTTTTCGATTTTAGCACACACTTCATTTGCTTCGTCTGTTATTGACTTACAACAATTTTCAAATGTATCTGTATATCCAGGATTCATTCCTTTTACATTTGATGAAGTGTTAAAAAATCTTGATTTTTATTTAGATATTAACCATGGAAATCAAATAGCTGATATTATTAGTAAAGTTCGTGCATTGGGCAAACCAATCTATTCCTTTGATGTTACTAATCATGATGATACAGGTTATAATAAAGTTTATGAGGTTTCTGATGTTATGCAAATGATTAAAGATATAAAAATGTATCTTGGAACAATAAAATAGGGATAAAAGAGATGAATAAAATAATAGCGATGGGGGCCGATAATGGCTATATGAATAAGGTAGAGACAACCATTAAATCAATAGCAGCTTTTAACGATCATTTTAAAATCTATGTATTTAATGATGATTTGCCATCAGAATGGTTTCGTGTTATGAATAGGCGTTTAGCCCCACTTGATTCGATGGTAGTTAATGTAAAAATTTCAGATAACAATTTGCGAAAATACAATCTCCCAACACCTCATTTATCATATGCTGCTTATTTTCGTTTTTTTATTCCAGATATGATAACTGAGGATAAAGTATTATATTTGGATTCTGATATAATAATCAATGATGATTTAACGAATCTTTTTGAAATTGATTTAGGGAATAGTCCAGTAGCTGCAGTCAGAGATGAATTGCAAGAAACAAATTTTAATTCGGGGGTATTGCTTATTAATAATTCTTATTGGAGAGCTCACTCAATCTCAAGGCAACTTTTTAGTGTGGCTGATCAATATCATGAAGTTGAGTTTGGAGATCAAGGAATCTTAAATCGTTTTTTTGTAGGGCAATGGAAAGAACTGGATTCCAAATATAATTTTATGGTAGGTATGGATACCATTGCTGAGCGATTTCAAAAAAACGAATGGTATGAAAAAGCAAATAAATATGAGTCTCTGATTTCCATTATTCATTACACAGATAGTAAACCTTGGTCATCAGTGTATAATAATCGTTTAGGAGATAGATGGTGGTTTTATTATAGTATGGAGTGGTCAGATATTATTCTACGAAAAGAGATTATCAAGCATGGTTTAGAAGTAGTTACAGAAAAAGAAAAGTATCACACTGCAATTTTTACGAATGCTTGTGAGATGGAACATCTGGAGTATTTAATAAAAGCACTACCAGAGGTTCATTTTCATATTCTAGCGCATACTAATTTCGCCTCTCAAGTAGTTGATTTACAACGTTATTTAAATGTATCAATCTATCCTCAGTTTAATCGTTATAATTTTGAAAACATACTAAATAGAATAGATTTTTATTTAGATATTAATCATTACAATGAAATCATGAATATTATTCAAGAGATTCATAGACTCGGTAAACCGATTTTTTCATTTGATAATACAAGCAAAGATCAGACAGGTAAAAGTTTTATTTTTTCTTCGCTTGCTCCTGAAACTATGGTAGAAGAAATCATTACTTATCTTAATTCTTTGCATAAATAATTTAGCCAGCTATTGTAAATATTTAATAAATAATTTATAAGATGCAGTATTTAGCAACTAGTAATGAGAGGTGTGAAATGACTAGAAAATCTATTGTATTAGCGGTAGATAATGCCCTATCTTATTTCTTTAGAGACGACTATAAAGTCTGTTTTGTATCACAATAGGGATGTTGATTTTTATATTCTTAATAGTGATATAGCTCCTGAATGGTTCAAATTATTGGGGAGAAAAATGGAAGTTGTAAATTCAACAATCCATAATGTACACATTGATAGAGAACTTTTTGAAGACTATAAAACAGGGCCACATTTAAACTAAGCTTCTTACTTTAGATTTTTTGCGACAGAAGTGGTTGAATCTGACAGAGTATTGTATTTGGATTCTGATATCATCGTAACTGGGGAATTAACTTCGCTATTTCTGATAGATTTAAAAGGACATTCTATTGGAGCTGTTGATGATGTCTATGCCTATGAAGGACGAAAATCTGGATTTAATTCTGGAGTTTTGTTAATGGATGTTGCAAAGTGGAAAGAACATTCTATAGTTAATAGTTTATTGGAATTAGCAGCTGGGCAGAATCAAGCTGTTCATCTTGGGGATCAGAGTATATTGAACATTTACTTTGAAAATCAATGGCTAGAATCTTAAGGAAATTAGAAGTCTGATCTTTACCATTTAGTGTAAGAATAATATATAATAAAAGTGAGATTTGACCCCAAAGCAAATAAAGGAGTATTTTGTGACTAAGATTTATTCGTCAATAGCAGTAAAAAAAGGATTATTTACCTTATTTCTACTGTTTATCTATGTATTGGGAAGTCGTATTACTCTCCCTTTTGTTGACCTAAATAGTAAAGATTTTTTAGGAGGTTCAACAGCCTATCTAGCCTTCTCAGCCGCCCTAACAGGTGGAAATCTAAGAAGTTTGTCAATTTTTTCTGTTGGACTGTCCCCTTGGATGTCAGCTATGATTTTGTGGCAGATGTTTTCATATTCTAAAAAATTGGGGCTAAGTTCTACAGCGATTGAAATTCAAGATCGTCGAAAAATGTATCTGACCTTACTAATTGCTATTATTCAATCCTTGGCAGTTAGCTTGAGTTTACCAGTTCAATCCTCCTACTCGGCAATTTTGGTTGCTCTAATGAATACCTTGTTGCTGATAGCAGGAACATTTTTTCTTGTTTGGTTGTCAGATTTAAATGCTAGTATGGGGATTGGGGGTTCTATTGTAATCCTCCTATCCAGTATTGTTTTAAATATCCCTCAAGATGTTATTGAAACATTTCAAACGGTTCATATTCCAACAGGGATTATTGTGTTACTTGCTTTATTAACCGTTGTCTTTTCTTATTTACTTGCCATTATGTATCGAGCTCGCTATTTGGTTCCTGTTAATAAAATTGGCTTACACAATCGTTTTAAACGCTATTCTTATCTCGAAATCATGTTGAATCCTGCAGGTGGGATGCCTTATATGTATGTGATGAGTTTTCTTAGTGTACCAGCTTATCTGTTCATCTTGCTGGGTTTTATTTTCCCTAATCATTCAGGGCTAGCGGCTTTATCAAAGGAATTTATGGTTGGGAAGCCTTTGTGGGTCTATGTTTATATTTCGGTTTTATTTTTATTTAGTATTATTTTTGCATTTGTTACTATGAATGGAGAAGAGATTGCAGACCGCATGAAAAAATCTGGAGAATACATTTATGGAATTTATCCAGGAGAGGACACTAGTCGATTTATTAATCGATTGGTCCTTCGTTTTTCAGTCATAGGTGGTCTCTTTAATGTGATCATGGCAGGTGGTCCCATGCTTTTTGTTTTATTTGATGAAAAGTTATTAAGATTGGCAATGATTCCAGGCTTGTTTATGATGTTTGGGGGCATGATTTTTACGATTAGAGACGAGGTCAAGGCTTTAAGGCTAAATGAGACCTATAAACCTTTGATTTAGGAGACTTTTATGTATTATTTTATTCCAGCTTGGTATGGTTCTGAGAGGAAATGGCATGCAGATATCACTCCATGGTATTTTTCTCATTTTCGTCTAGAGTTTGATGATACCTTTCACCAGATTCGTCTCTTTCAAGAGCAAGATATAGATTCTCGTCTATTAGTATTAGCTTACCAGCCTCATCTACGTTATTTTTTACATAGACATGGTGTGTTAGAAACGGATACTTATTCCGTTTTTGATGTTATGCAAGATTTTCATAATCTCCATACCCAAGTGTTAAGCATTAGAGATATTGAGTGGGATGATGACTGTGAATTTATTTATAGTCCCTTTACGATTATCGTTCAAAAAAATGGGAAGAAATTTGCTAAGGTTGAACATGGGGTTGAAGGCTTCATCAGTGATATACAGTATTTTGAACCGAATGGTCAAATACATATGCACTATATCATGGATGATCGTGGGTTTGTATCGAGTGTTATCTTTTTTGAAGATGGGCAAGTGGCTTATCAAGAATATCTGAATCCCAAGGGAGTGTGGCAATTCAGAGAGCGTTTAAAAGAAGGCGGACAGGTAGAAATCAATCCCATTTTTGGTTATCGCTTTAAAGCACTTTTCTATCAGAACATGCGAGACTTGGTGGCAGAATTTTTTGAGAATTATCTGCAAACGTATGTGAAGGACCAGGATATTTTTATGCTTCCTTCTCATTCTCATCATGACCAGCTGGTCTTAGACCGATTACCTAGAAAAAATCCTAAACTGTTGAGTCTTTTCATTGGACGTAATCCTCAAGATACCTTTAGAGATTTAGATTTAACTTTTGAAAAATCTGATTTGATTTTGGTGGATAGAGAGGATAGTTTACGATTGTTGCAGGAGTTGTATCCTGAACGAAGACATCAATTTTATCATTTATCATCTTTTGACACCCGATTACGATTGGGACGAAGTCAAACTAAGAAAGAATCCATTATATATTATCAACTGGATTTTGAGCAGGGAATTGATAACCAAGCTCTACTTCAAGTCTTGGCCTTTGTCGCTGAAAATAAGGATACTGAGGTGATTTTTGGAGCATATGCTGCTAGTCAGGAGCAAATGAATGAGGTTGAAAGGATTGTTGAGTCTTTCATCCAAGAAAACATTCAATCCAAAAATCTGGGAAAGGCGATTGATTATGGTGATGCAGAAAATCCTCTGGAAGAAAATCAACACCAGGACTTACGTATACAGTTTGTCAACTTGAATGATGAGTTAGATTTGATAAAAACACTAGAATTTGTTCGTTTGATTGTGGATTTAAATAGTCATCCTCATCTCTATACACAGATAGCTGGGATTAGTGCAGGGATTCCTCAAATCAACCTAGTTGAAACGGTCTATGTTGAACATTTAAAAAATGGTTATTTGCTGACAGATGTAACAGAATTTTCTAAGGCTGCACATTATTATACAGATAGGTTGAAAGAGTGGAATGAGTCCTTGATTTATTCGATTGATAAGATTAAGGAGCACACTGGACAACAATTTCTTGGAAAATTAGAGAAATGGATAGAGGAGGTTAAAAATGTCAAAGGAACTTAATATTTTACAGATAGGACTTGCCAATTGGGGAAATCACTATGACATACCTGAAAATATGAGTTGGTATCATTTTTACCCAAACTCATCAAAAGCCCTTCGTGAAATAATTGAAAAAGAGGATATTAACCGTTTTCATGCAGTTTTAATAGAAGATGGTCAGTATGCTAAAGACTTATTTTCCTTTGTAAAATATTTTGAACCTTATACTTTGTTCTATAACCAGAATCTACAAATAAATGATAGAGAGGTTGTGGATTTTCTAAAAAAACGATGTGCACAAGCAATTGATTTTTCAAGTCCCCAACAACTAATCAATGATTTGAGTAAATCTCTTTTTGGCGGTGGGTATGGTGATAAACTCTTTCCTTCGACGATACAAGTGAATCTAAATTTTACAGGAGCTATTTCTTATCAGGGATTAGATTATGTGAGTTTGGAAGGTGGATTTGGACAAGATTTTTCCCAACTTGCCTATTGGGCTTATAATATAGTTGTTCAAAAAACACTTCCTATTGAGTTGTGGCTTGAATATGAAAAGCAAGGAAATTGTGACTTTCGTTTGATCATCCGTAAAATTTGGAGTGGATCTGTTGATGATATTTTTGAAGAGATCATAGTGTCTGAAAAAGACTTGGAGCAAGCACTTTTTATGGATAGTCGAGACGGAGATTACTTTCTCTCGATATCTGTTGAAGCAAGAGGTCATGGAACTATCAAACTAGGTAATCTTCACCAACGTTGGAGTCGAAAACAATTTGGTAAGTTTGTACTTGGTGGAAATATCCTACATGATTCTAAGCGTGATGAAATAAACTATTTCTTCCATCCAGGTGATTTTAAACCGCCTTTGGCTGTCTATTTTGCAGGTTATCGACCTGCAGAAGGATTCGAGGGCTACTTTATGATGAAGAGTCTGGGATGTCCTTTCCTCCTCTTTTCAGATCCTCGTTTAGAGGGTGGGGCTTTTTACCTTGGAAGTGATGAATTAGAAGGTAAGTTAAAAGCCACCATTCAATATTATTTAGATTATCTTGGTTTAACCTCTAAGGATTTGATTTTATCAGGCCTTTCTATGGGTACGTTTCCTTCTCTCTACTACGGTGCTACTTTTGAACCTCATGCGGTGATTTTAGGGAAACCCTTGGCGAATTTAGGAACCATAGCTAGCCGTGGACGTTTGGATGCACCGGGTGTCTCTAACTTAGCTTTTGATTGCTTAATTCACCATACAGGTGGGACGAGTTGGCAAGATATGACGGAGTTGGATCAGCGATTTTGGAAAACTTTTAAACAGGCAGATTTTTCCAATACTACCTTTGGATTATCTTATATGAAAGATGAAGATATGGATCCGCAGGCTTATGAGAAACTAGTTACTTATTTGTGTAATACAGGTGCTAAAATCTTATCTAAAGGAACGGCAGGTCGACACAATGATGATACAGATACCAATGTTGCTTGGTTTATCCACTTTTATCGGATGGTACTAGCAAGTGGTTTTGGAAGGGAGAAAGGATGATAATCACACAGAGACAGTCCATTCATTGGGGAGAAGTTGGTGGGACTTATATGTACGGATCAAATGTATCTTACTACCCAGACAAGAGTGTGCGTTTATATAACCCCCTCTTGCCATCTGGTGAAGTTTTGAAGACTTGGTTTTCTAGTGTTAATTACCAAGGTGCTAGGACCCAGCCACAACTTCCTTTACTCAAAAGAAATCATCAATATCATTTAGCGATGCATTTCGATTGTCAACCTGAGAATGGTGTCTATATCAAACTGATCTTCTTAAATCGTTATGAGGATGTATTGGAGGAAAAAGTTGAAAAGGCAAGAGAGTTTACCTTTACTTATCCAGAGGATACCTATACTTATCGCATTTCCCTTTTGAGTGCTGGTTTTCAAGAATTAACCTTTTATGATTTTTCAATTAAGGAGATAAAAAGTGTTTAGACGTTTAGGTCAAGATTTCCAGCTTAGGAAAGTGAAAAAGATTTTAAAGAGGATCAATACCTTAAAAGGCAAGATGTCCTCTCTTTCGGATCAAGAATTGGTCGCTAAAACAGTGGAGTTTCGTCAGCGTCTTTCCAAGGGAGAAAGTCTAGATGACCTTTTAGTAGAAGCTTTTGCAGTGGTGCGTGAAGCAGACAAGCGGATTTTAGGGATGTTCCCCTATGATGTTCAGGTCATGGGAGCTATTGTCATGCACTACGGAAATGTTGCTGAGATGAATACAGGTGAAGGTAAAACCCTAACAGCCACCATGCCGGTCTATTTGAACGCTCTTTCAGGAGAAGGTGTGATGGTTGTGACGCCTAATGAGTATTTATCAAAGCGGGATGCAGAGGAAATGGGCCAAGTTTATCGTTTCCTAGGCTTGACTATTGGGGTCCCATTTACAGGGGATCCAAAGAAGGAAATGAAAGCAGAAGAAAAGAAACTGATCTATGCTTCGGATATCATTTACACAACCAATAGTAATTTAGGTTTTGATTACCTAAATGATAATCTGGCTTCGAATGAAGAAGGTAAGTTTTTGCGACCTTTTAACTATGTCATTATTGATGAAATTGACGATATCTTGCTTGATAGTGCACAAACTCCTTTGATTATTGCGGGTTCTCCCCGTGTTCAGTCTAATTACTATGCAATCATTGATACACTAGTGACAACGCTAGTCGAAGGAGAAGATTATATTTTCAAAGAGGAGAAGGATGAGGTTTGGCTCACTACCAAGGGGGCTAAGGCTGCTGAAAGCTTCTTAGGCATAGATCATTTTTACAAGGAAGAACATGCGGTTTTTGCTCGTCATTTAGTGTATGCGATTCGAGCCCATAAACTCTTTACTAAAGATAAGGACTATATCATTCGTGGAAATGAGATGGTATTGGTGGATAAGGGGACTGGTCGTTTAATGGAAATGACCAAATTGCAAGGAGGTCTCCATCAGGCCATTGAAGCCAAGGAACACGTGAAGTTGTCTCCTGAAACGAGAGCCATGGCTTCCATTACCTATCAGAGTCTCTTTAAGATGTTTAACAAAGTATCCGGGATGACGGGGACAGGAAAGGTAGCAGAAAAAGAATTTCTTGAGACATATAATATGGCTGTTATTCGGATTCCAACCAATCGTCCTAAGCAACGAATTGATTATCCCGATAATCTCTATGTGACTTTACCAGAGAAAGTTTATGCGTCTTTGGAATACATCAAAGAGTATCATGCTAAGGGAAATCCCTTACTCGTTTTTGTAGGTTCAGTGGAGATGTCTCAGCTTTATTCATCTCTTTTGCTCCGTGAAGGGATTGCACATAACGTTCTCAATGCCAATAATGCTGCACGTGAGGCCCAAATCATCGCGGAATCAGGTCAGATGGGGGCTGTGACAGTAGCAACATCTATGGCAGGACGCGGTACGGATATTAAATTGGGTGAGGGAGTCGCTGAGCTTGGGGGCTTGATTGTCATTGGAACAGAGCGGATGGAAAGTCAGCGGATCGACCTTCAAATCCGTGGCCGCTCTGGTCGTCAAGGAGATCCAGGTATGAGTAAGTTTTTTGTATCACTGGAAGATGATGTTATCAAGAAATTTGGTCCATCTTGGGTTCATAAGAAGTATAAAGATTATCAAGTTCAAGATATGACGCAACCAGAAATTCTCAAAGGTCGTAAGTATCGTAACCTGGTCGAAAGGGCTCAGCATGCCAGTGATAGTGCTGGACGTTCGGCACGCCGTCAGACTCTAGAATATGCTGAAAGTATGAATATTCAACGGGATATGATTTACAAGGAACGCAATCGTCTAATAGATGGTTCTCGTGACTTAGAAGATGTAGTTTTGGATATCATCGAGAGATATACAGAAGCGGTAGCGGCTGAACACTATGCCAGTCGTGAATTACTGTTTCACTTTATTGTTACCAATATCAGTTTCCATGTAAAGGAGATTCCAGATAATCTAGACCTATCTAATCAGAAACAAGTCCGCAACTTTATTCAACAAGTTGTGAATAGAGAACTCTCTGAAAAGAAGGAATTACTGGAGAAACATGACTTGTATGAACAGTATTTACGACTTTCTCTACTGAAGGCTATCGATGATAACTGGGTGGAGCAGGTAGACTATCTACAACAATTATCTATGGCTATCGGTGGCCAATCTGCTGCACAGAAAAATCCAATTGTAGAATATTATCAAGAAGCCTATGCAGGTTTTGAAGCGATGAAAGAGCAAATTCGTGCTGATATGGTACGGAATCTCCTGATGGGGCTGGTTGAGGTCACTCCAAAAGGTGAAATTCTAACTCATTTTCCATAAGAGGAGAAAATATGACAATTTACAATATAAATTTAGGAATTGGTTGGGCCAGTAGCGGTGTAGAATATGCTCAAGCCTATCGTGCCGGTATTTTTCGAAGTTTGAATTTACCCTCTAAATTTATCTTTACAGATATGATTTTAGCGGATAACATTCAGCACTTAACAGCCAATATTGGTTTTGATGATGAGCAAGTTATCTGGCTTTATAATCACTTTACAGATATCAAGATTGCACCGACTAGCGTGACGGTTGAGGATGTTTTGTCTAAGTTTGACGGTGTTGAAAGTCGTAGAGAAAAGAATGGCAAGGTTTTGCGTGTCTTCTTTTCTGACCAAGATAAGTTTGTTACCTGTTATTTGGTTGATGAGGACAAGGACTTGGTCCAGTATGTAGAGTATGTTTTTAAAGGAAATTTGATTCGAAAGGATTACTTTTCTTATACGCGTTATTGTAGCGAATATTTTGCTCCCAAGGACAATGTTGCGGTCCTATACCAACGAACTTTTTACAATGAAGACGGGACTCCAGCCTATGATATCTTGATGAATCAAGGGAAGGAAGAAATTTATCGTTTTAAGGATAAGATTTTCTATGGGAAACCAGCTTTCATGCGTGCTTTTATGAAATCCTTGAATTTAAATAAGTCTGATTTAGTCATTCTGGATAGGGAGACAGGCATTGGACAGGTTGTTTTTGAGGAAGCACAAGCAGCTCATCTAGCGGTAGTTGTTCATGCGGAGCATTATAGTGAAAATGCTACAAATGAGGACTATATCCTTTGGAATAACTATTACGACTATCAGTTTACCAATGCAGATAAGGTTGACTTCTTTATCGTATCAACTGATAGACAAAAGGAAGTGTTGCAAGAGCAATTTGCCAAATACACCCAGCACCAACCAAAGGTTATTACCATTCCTGTAGGAAGTATTGATTCCTTGACCGAGTCAAGTCAAGGACGTAAGCCTTTTTCATTGATTACTGCTTCACGTCTTGCCAAAGAAAAACACATTGATTGGTTGGTCAAGGCAGTTATTGAAGCTCGTAAGGAAATTCCTGAACTAACCTTTGATATTTATGGTAGCGGTGGAGAGGATTCTCTGCTTAGAGATATTATTGCAAATCATCAGGCTGAGGATTATATCCAGCTCAAGGGACATGCGGAACTTTCGCAGATTTATAGCCAGTATGAGGTCTACTTGACGGCTTCAACAAGTGAAGGCTTTGGTTTGACCTTGATGGAAGCTATTGGTTCAGGCCTCCCTCTCATCGGTTTTGATGTGCCTTATGGTAATCAGACCTTTATAGAAGATGGGCAAAATGGTTATTTGATTCCAAGTTCATCTGACCATGTAGAAGACCAAATCAAGCAAGCTTACGCAGCTAAGATTTGTCAACTGTATCAAGAAAATCGTTTGGAATCTATGCGTGACCATTCTTATCAAATTGCAGAAGGCTTTTTAACCGAAGAAATTTTAGAAAAGTGGAAGAAAACAGTAGAGGAGGTGCTCCATGATTGAACTTTATGATCGTTATAGTCAGGAAAGTCGAGATTTACATGAAAGTCTCAGGGCTACTGGACTGTCTCAACTTGGAGTGGTCATCGATGCAGATGGTTTTCTGCCTGATGGTCTGGTTTCTCCTTTTACCTATTATCTAGGCTATGAAAAGGGAAAACCTCTCTATTTCAACCAAGTCCCTGTTCCAGCTTTTTGGGAAATTTCAGGCAATAATCAGTCTGCTCGTATTGAAGATATGACGCAGGAGAGGGCCGTCATTCATTATGCTGATGGAATGCAGGCTCGCTTGGTAAAACAGGTAGATTGGAAAGACCTGGAAGGTAGAGTCCGTCAGGTTGACCATTACAATCGCTTCGGAGCTTGCTTTGCTACAACAACCTTTAGCGCAGATAGTGAGCCGGTGATGACGGTTTACCAAGATGTCAATAGTCAGGAAGTTTTACTTGAAAACCATGTGACGGGTGATATATTATTGACCTTACCTGGTCAGTCCATGCGTTACTTTGCAAATAAGGTTGAATTTATCACCTTCTTTTTGCAAGATTTGGAAATCGATACCAGTCAGCTTATCTTTAATACTCTAGCGACACCTTTCTTAGTTTCCTTCCATCATCCAGATAAGTCTGGATCAGATGTTTTGGTTTGGCAAGAACCTCTCTATGATGCTATCCCAGGTAATATGCAGTTGATTTTGGAAAGTGATGATGTGCGTACTAAGAAAATCATCATTCCAAACAAGGAGACTTATGAACGCGCTTTAGAGTTGACCAATGAGAAATACCATGATCAGTTTGTGCACTTGGGTTATCATTACCAGTTCAAACGTGATAATTTCCTAAGACGAGATGCCTTAATCTTGACCAATTCAGATCAGATTGAGCAAGTAGAAGCAATTGTAGAAGCCTTGCCTGATGTTACCTTCCGTATCGCAGCGGTGACAGAAATGTCTTCTAAGCTCTTAGACATGCTTCGCTATCCTAATGTGGTCCTTTATCAGAATGCTAGTCCACAGAAGATTCAGGAGCTCTATCAATTGTCGGATATTTACTTGGATATAAACCACAGTAATGAGTTGTTGCAGGCGGTACGTCAGGCCTTTGAGCACAATCTCTTGATTCTGGGATTCAACCAAACGGTACACAATAGACTCTATATCGCTCCTGATCATCTATTTGAAAGTAGTGAAGTTTCTGCTTTGGTTGAGACCATTAAACTGGCTCTTTCAGATGTTGATCAAATGCGTCAGGCACTTGGCAAACAAGGCCAACATGCCAATTATGTTGACTTGGTGCGATATCAGGAAACCATGCAAACTGTTTTAGGAGGCTAATATGTCAGATGAGGATTTATTTTACAAAGACGTTGAAGGTCGCATGGAAGAGTTGAAACAAAAACCTATCAAGAAAGAAAAAGAAACCCGAGGGGAAAAGATTAGTAAAACTTTTTCACTTTTACTGGGCTTGATGATTCTGGTTGGTTTACTCTTTACTTTGCTAGGAATTTTGAGGTAGGCCTATGACTGATATTCTGATTGTTTTAGCTATTGTCCTCTCTCTTGCTTTGATTGTATTGGTAACCATACAACCCCGTGAAAATCAACTATTTTCCATGGATGCCACTAGTAATATTGGTAAACCAAGTTACTGGCAGAGCAACACCTTGGTAAAGGTGCTCACTTTATTGGTGAGTTTGGCCTTATTCGTTTTATTACTAACCTTTATGGTGATAACTTATAAATAAAAGAAAACTTCAGATATTCACTTTTGGTGACTGGTCTGAAGTTTTCTTTTTTACTGTCCATATTTCTGGTAAAAGTCAACTTTTACTTGGATGAAGGTTTTGGCTTCACGTAGGAGTTGAAGAAGTGTGGCACGGGTTTCAAATTCTTCTCTTGTCTCGGGCAGACTGCGATTACGGAAGACTTCCAGATAACGTTCAATTTCATCTAGCAAATCAGAAGCAGGATTGGTCTGGCTTAGTTGGCCTGCAATTTTTGAAAAGAGCTGGGCCAAAATCAGGCTCTCACTGGCAGCTAGGTGACAGGTGTTGATTTGCTGGGCCATGTTTCGCAGGATGCGACTTTGTCGCTGTCTCATCTCAAAGTAGTGAATATGGTAGTCGGTCTGGTGAAAGAGGTGGTCTGAGTGATCCAAATAGACCGGTCTGAGGGCGTCTTCCAAAAGGGTGTCCAATTCTTCAACCAGCTGTGCTCGGTTGCGTCCATCCCCTCTGGATAAATAATATTTGAAGCGTTGGAGAATATCTTTCAACTTTTCTTCCACCAGCACGTGGTAGTGCTGGATTTCCTCTTCTCGTGAAGGCATGTAGAGATTGGCAAGTAGGGCAAATCCTGTACCGATAGTAAAGAGAAGGAATTCATTGACTAGAAGATCTGGAGAAGTTGACTCTTGAACCAAGAGATGACTTACCAAAACAGTGCTTGGTGTGATGCCAATTTCCCAGCCCATCTTATAGGCTAGAGGCACGTAGAGGGCAAGATAGAGGCCAAGGCTCCAGATATGAAATCCGCTCAAGTGAAAAGACAGAACACCGATAGCTAGAGCTAGAAGCATGGAAAAGAGCCGATTGCGGGCCAGTTTTAAGGTACTTCTACGGGTATCGGATAGGCTCAAGAGGGCGATGATTCCAGCCGAAACTGCCGAGGAAAGATTAAGAAAATAAGCAAGCAGGCAGGCAAGGCAGGTAGCTAAGATGAGCTTGGTCGTACGTTGGCTAATAGACATAAGAATTTCCTAATAAGACTAGAATAAAAGCGGAAAAGACAAGACCTGAGCAGGCTTGTCTTTATAGATTATTTTTTACGGGCTGCTGCGTATTCGGCAACGGCAGTAAAGAGGACGTCTGTAGAAGAGTTGAGGGCTGTTTCACATGAGTCTTGGATGACCCCAATCACAAAACCAACTCCGACAACTTGCATAGCAATATCGTTAGAAATACCGAAAAGGCTACAAGCAACTGGGATAAGAAGGAGGGAACCTCCCGCAATACCAGAAGCACCACAGGCTGAGATAGCTGCTACTACACTGAGGACAAAGGCTGTCGCAAAGTCAACAGGGATTCCAAGAGTATTTACTGCAGCAAGGGTTAAAACGTTAATAGTAATCGCTGCCCCTGCCATGTTGATAGTAGAACCAAGTGGGATAGAAACAGAATAGGTATCTGGATCCAGACCGAGGTCGTGGCAAAGTTTCATATTGACAGGGATGTTAGCCGCAGAACTACGAGTGAAGAAGGCTGTAACACCGCTGACACGCAAACATTTCCAAACGAGGGGATAAGGGTTTCTCTTCATGAAGAGGAAGGCAATCAATGGATTGACAACCAGAGCGACAAAGAACATAGTTGTCACCAAGAGGGCAAGCAAGATTCCGTAGTTAGCTAGGCTTCCGATTCCCTTATCAGAGATGGTTTTGAAGACAAGACCAAGGATACCAAATGGAGCTAGATTGATGATCCATTCGACAATCTTAGAAGTCACATCAGCCATAGTTTTCAGCAATTCTTTACTATTTTTGCTGGCCTCTCTCATAGCAATCCCGAAAACAACTGCCCAAGATAAGATACCGATGTAGTTAGCAGTAACGAGGGCATTGACTGGATTGTCAACCAGTTTGAGCAAGAGATTGCTGAGGACCTGGCCAATTCCATCTGGTGGTGCGATTTCTGTATTGGCACTATTTAAGGTAATCTCAACAGGGACGATGAAGCTTGCTAGGACAGCAACAAGTGCCGCTGCAAAGGTTCCCACCAAGTAAAGGAGGATAACCGTTTTCATGTTGCTATCTTGACCCTTTTGATGTTGGGAAAGGGCATTGGCAACGAGGGCAAAGACTAGAATAGGTGCGATGGCTTTGAGGCCACCAACAAAGAGATCTCCAAGTAAACCAATTCCTGAAATGTTAGGAAGTGTCAGCCCTAGGGTTCCTCCAATAAGCATGCCAATCAAAATTCGTTTGATTAGACTCGCCTTATTCCAAGCATGAATGAATTTTTTCATAACAATCTCCTTTGTTGTGTAATGTTTATGATTATAGTATAAATATGAGCTAAAATCAAGAATTTTCTGTCTATTTTGGCTGTTATTTTTGAATATTTATGGAGATTCATCACTTGTAAAAGTATGGTATAATAAATGAAAGGAGTTTTCTATGAAAGAATTTATTCAAACCTACCTCAATAAGCTTGATATAACAACGATTATTGAAAATATCTTAACCAAGTTAATTTCTCTGTTATTCTTATTTTTACTCTTTTATATAGCTAAGAAATTGCTCCATACCATGGTGCAGAGAATTGTCAAACCTTCTCTAAAAATGTCTCGTCATGATGTCGGGCGTCAGAAAACCATCTCACGTCTGTTAGAAAATGTGTTTAATTATACCCTTTATTTCTTTTTGCTTTACTGCATTTTGTCGATTTTAGGTTTGCCAGTTTCTAG
This sequence comes from Streptococcus sp. SM5, assembly GCF_027497975.1. Lineage (NCBI taxonomy): Bacteria > Bacillati > Bacillota > Bacilli > Lactobacillales > Streptococcaceae > Streptococcus > Streptococcus sp. SM5. Next base: position 28,064 of record NZ_JAJNSC010000033.1, read on the forward strand.
TTTGCTGGCAGGGGCTGGGATTGCTGGGGTGGCTATTGGAATGGGAGCCCAAGGCTTTCTATCTGATGTCATCAATGGCTTTTTCATCCTCTTTGAACGTCAACTGGATGTGGGAGATGAGGTCGTTTTGACAAATGGTCCTATTACCGTATCGGGCAAGGTTGTCAGTGTCGGCATTCGAACAACGCAACTCAGAGGAGAAGATCAGGTTCTGCACTTCGTTCCCAATCGGAATATCACCGTCGTCAGCAATTTCTCACGCACAGACTAGACCTGTTATTTTAAGTAATTTGTGGTACAATAGAAAGAGTTTAATAAAGGAGAAAAGATGGTTTTAGAAAAGCAGTTGGGCAATGGTTGTACCTGGATAGACCTTGATGTGGATAAGATTAAAAATATGGAAGATCTTTCTGACATCTATGGATTGGACAAGGAAACCATTGAGTATGCTCTGGATAGAAATGAACGAGCTCATATGGATTATAACCGTGAAACGGAGACGGTAACCTTTATTTATAATGTTCTTGATTTAGAAAAAGACAAAGAATATTATGAAGCGATTCCCATGACCTTTATCGTCGAAAGACAACGAATGATTACCATCAGCAACCATAAGAATGCTTATGTCATTGATCAGATGTCAGCTTATCTGGATAGCCATGAGTCGCTTTCTATTTACAAGTTTCTCTTTGCTGGTTTAGAGATTATCAGTAACGCTTATTATCCTGTCATTGAAGAGATGGATAAAAGTAAGGACGAAATTAGTGCC